>JAIOPQ010000096.1 GCA_021413825.1 Spirochaetia bacterium
GATTGAAAGTAGAGATCCAGCGAGAAAATTGCGTAGGGTGATCATAGTTGAGCTCCGGAATCTGAAGCAGATGGAGTGATTTCCTTGCTGTGTCTGAGGTTGTATTTGAATGTAATAATCTGTTCGCTTCCCGGCCCAACCTCTAGCCTGAATCGCATCAAACCCTCAGGAGTGCGTTGTGCCGGCTGAATGTTGACACCTTTATCTTCGATTTTGATTCTGTCATCTTCTGAAACAGGAACTCTATCGTACGCATCGAGGGTAACGCTTTCGCGTTTTGCATTCTTAATCTTTATCTGAATTTCAACGTGATAGAGTAAATCTCCGGATAGTAGGCCGGCTGTTTCCTGGAATCTGTTTTCAATTCGTGTAACTTTTATATCTTCCGTGCTGCCCAGGGCCAGGGCAAAGTCCTGGTTGTTTCCAACTTCCGGTAGGATTGCTTCCCCTGTAAAATCGTCGCCGTGAAAGACCTGTGCTGGGCCCGGCAGAAGCGGCTTGTCATTTTTATATTTAATGTGTCCGGTCAAGTAGCCAAATGGCTGATGCACTGGAACGCATTCATAAATCTTTTGCGCCACCAGGTCTACTTCAAAGAGTGAAACCTTGCGCAGAATGCCGTCTGACGGTATGGTTTCAGAATATTGCGTTTCATAGACGGCACCGCCGCGTAATTGGCGAGGCGCTATCAGATTTGGGCTTTTGTTCTGAATTGCTGTTAAACTCTTCTCGCGGATGTCCCGGGAATTCTTTTCTTCGGCTGCGAATAACTTCTGATTTTCTGTTCGGAGGTTTCCAAATTTTCCAAGGAAGTCCTCGCTGTATCGTGCAGCCTGATCGTAGAAGCCGCTTTTGAAGGCGCGATCGCGTTCATTCAGAAGTTGCAGGAGTCCTGTATCTTTCGCCGCCGTGATATTCTGGGATTCCTTTAACGTGTTCCTCGAACTGTTTACTGTCTTATTTAGTCCATCGTCTACAGAAGGTTTGGCGGGCTGATTTTGAATTCCCGTAGTATCAAGCCGCGCCTCTGCGTTTGATTCTTCTTCTTCACGGGCCATTCGATCTCTCGATATGCTTTGCGCCTGTGCTGGCATGGGCCGCTGTGCCTCATTTGCATTCTGTCTGCGTTTATCCATGCTTGTGGTTTGCTCTGCAACCATGGCTGTACGAATACGCCATTCACGCAGTTCCGGTAGACTTATCAAATCTTCGGGATTGGACGCCGAGAGTTGAAGCTTCACGTTCTGCCATTCTTCGCCGGTACGATTTTCTACCAGCGCAAATGCTGCCAGTTTTACATTGTCTTTTTCTGACTTCCCGACGCGCACTGAGTAAGACGGATACCAAACGGCTCCCGGAGTTCTGTATGAAAGACTGAAATCAGACTGGGACCCATTGCTTTGAACCAGGATGCGCGCCTGCTTGCTGACCAGGTTACGACGGCTGAGCATGCGTTCTGCAATCACAAGTGCCACTTGAACATCTTCTTCTGCCGCGATAATATTTCGCTTAACGTCCCGCTGGTCCCCCTGGAGCGATCCAACCATTTGTTCTACAAAATCGATGGACCGGCGCCATTGAGCCGGCGACAGTCTGTCTGTCTTGTCGTCCCATTTCTTCTCAGTGGAATCAGATGTGATGCCGCGAGTGAGACCTTCCATTTCCTGCATTCCTTTGTATTCGTCCGTCAATTCGCGCAGTCGAGCCTGTGCTTTTCTAAGATTTTCTTCCGCTTCATTGGCTTCCTCATCGGGGATCTCGGTAGTTGTAACCTGCTCTACGCGTATCTCAAGAATACGTTCTTCTGTAGAAAACCCAAAGCGCAAGGATGCGTCAGTTAGTTCCGCCGGCAGTCGTTTAAATACGATTGCATGTTTTCCGGCAGGCAATTGAACTCTGCCCGTGCGGGTCACCAGTGCCTGTCCGCCAGCTAGCATAACAGAAGTTATGCGCGAATCTGGAGCCAATTCGTCCGGTGTAGAGTTACCCTGGCCATAAAGTGAATACGCGCCGAGCAGGAGTAGTGCTACAAACGAGGCTCTATTTTGATGATTGTTCTTACTGGCGTGACGTTGCATGAGCCCGTTTCCTTGCTTCTTCGAAACTCTGAAGCTGATTTTTGTTCATCTGTAAAATCTGTTCGTATTTAGCTTTGATATCAGGCGACATTTCTGAACCAGATTCCTTTACAACATAGTCCAGCAGTTCAAGCCGATCGCGGATTCCTTTTGATTGGTAATCATAGAATGTGTCAATGTCCTCTTTGCTTGCCTGGTTCTGGAACACCTTGGTCTGAAGACCGAAAACTTCCTGACGTTGTTTCTCTTCTGTTTTGATGTCTTCATCGCTTCTTCTGCGAGGAATAATGCTATTGTTGGGAAACTTTTTGCGCAGGTCAGAGAATTGCTCCATCACTGCATCTGAGAAAGGCTGATTGGTTTCCGGATTCACCGGATTGCCGGCGCTTGCAGGCTCAAGAAGTTCAGGCTCGCCTTCGCGACGACCCGGCCGTCCGTCATCTGCGATTGGTTTGTCTGACACGCCGGTTTTCCAGAAATCGCTATCGAAAAGCGACCGTTCCGTTGGTTTAGCCCGGGTCGTTGAGCCACCGAGCAGCGCCGCGGCCAACGCACCGCTGCTTTCAGCCGAGCTTGACCTGGATCGGTTGCCGGCTCCCCCCGGCCTTGAGAGCACCAGGGCCGAGATACTTATAAGGGTAAATACAAGGTATGTGATTCTATTCTGCATAAAAAGCTTACTTGACGCGTCCTTTTGCGCCCGGTCTTTGAACGTATATGGTCACGCAAAGCATTGGACGTGCTTCTCTTCTTAAGCGCGTGATTCTTTTGTCCTGCACAGCAATTTTTTTGCATTGCGGGACCAATACCAATCAGCCTGTCTTTCCTCTCTTTGTCTTTAGCACCGTTGGATCGCCGGCTATTGTTTCTGTGACTCCCGTCCAGGTGAATACTGATCCATTGAATCCAGAAATGCAGTTCGATCTGAAGTATTACATCACAAACAGCGAAGATGGATTCCTTGGTTACAATCTTTATATCACTGCTTCCAGTACGTCTGCCCAGGGCACACTCGGTGTGGTTACCACCTCCGGGCCTTACCTGCCTTCAGGAACTGCCCCAAGCTTTTCGCATGTGGGAGCGGTAGCCAGTACGGATCCAACGGCGCTTAAGACGCAAAGGATTACGGATGAAGTCCCAGCCCCAGGCACAAAACAGTTTCAGTACTGTGAGTTATATTTCTTTCGCATAACGGCCCTTACGCGGAGTGGCCTGGAATCGGCGTCATCGGCACAGGTCTCTCAGTGCGCCGCAAATACCGTTGCCTTATGTCCTACAGGCACACCCTGTAATCCTTAATGAGCGGGAAGCTTTACATTGTTGCCACACCAATTGGCAATCTTGAGGACATAACCTACAGGGCGGTTCGCACCCTAAAAGAGAGCGATTACATACTTTGCGAAGATACCCGCAAAACGCACATCTTATGTAAAGCATACGATATACAACCTCCTCTCAAGTCGTTTAGAATTCATAGAATGGAAGAAGATATGAATTTTGCGCTGAGCAAGTTAAACGAGGGCCTGACACTGTCCCTTTGCACCGATGCGGGAACTCCATCGCTATCGGATCCAGGCTCACATCTGGTTCGTCGGGTAAGGGCGGAGAGCCCCAATACAAAGATTTTGCCAATACCTGGCCCGTCTGCCTTAACGGCTGCCCTTTCTGTCTGCGGATTTCGATTGAATCCAATGCTATATGCAGGCTTCCTGAGTATTAAATCAGGTGCCCGCAAACGATTCTTTGAGTCCAATCGTGACTTTGACGGGATAATCGTATTCTTTGAATCGGTGCATCGTATTTCTAAAGTACTTAAAGAAGTTCGCGAGACGTTACCGGATCGGCCTATCTTTATGGGCCGCGAAATGACAAAGGCTTTTGAAGAATACCGACTAATAGACCCCAATGAACAAGTTAAAGAAAAGGGTGAGTTCACAATTGTCCTGGGGTTACCAGGAGGCACTACTTGACTTCGTGGAAAATTTTTCGCAATTCTGGAGTTCTTGCAATCGCCTGGCTTGGTGCTGGTTGTGCAACGTTATTCGCCACGCGGGTGCAGGCTGATGAGGAAGTAATTTTTTATCCAACGTTCGCGCGCAAGATTGAAGGTGGGACTACCGTAACCATCCACGGAAATGTAAACGAGCCGGAGAAAGGATCGTTTATTCAAGACCGCACCTTGAGCTTCATGCGTCCGGAGTATGTAAAGACTCCAGAAGAAAAGAGCATCTATGAAAGACGAGCAAGGCCGTTTCTGGTGGATAACCAGCGCTGGAAGAAGATCCAGATTTCAATTGCGGGCAAAACACTTGAAATGGAATCGTCTTTGGCAAACGGTCATTTTTACACGGATATCACAGAAAACTCTGAGACGTTTGTGCCTGCTAATCATCGCTTAACGTTTCAGGCTGTTTTGCCCGGGGGGGATGGGCGCAATTTTCCGGGAGAGATCCTTTTTATACGCCCAACCGGGCCCATAATTGTCTCAGATATAGATGACACAATCAAGTTGAGCGACGTCCGCAATCGCGATGAATTAATGCGAAATACTTTTGCCCGTCCATTCCGCGCCACACCCGGCATGCCGGCATTCTATAGACAACTTTCTGAAGTTGCAGCTGGTTTCTATTACGTAAGTGCAAGTCCCTGGCAACTGTATCCTGAATTGCAGGCTTTCAATCGCGCAGAAAATTATCCGGCCGGAGCTTTTTGCATGAAGTACTTTCGCTTAAAGGATTCGGATTTCTTCAACCTATTCCAGAAACCGTTTGATTACAAACTTGCAACGATCGAGCCAATCATCAAAAGCAACCCGGGCCGAAGTTTTATTTTGATTGGTGATTCTGGAGAGAAAGATCCGGAAGCGTACGCAGAGCTTGCCAAACGATTTCCTGAGCAAGTTGCTTCCATCTGGATCAGGCTGGCGTACGGGGATGAGGCAGCACGCTTTGAAGGCCTTCAGAAAAACCTGAGGCCAGGCGTGCTTCAGACATTCAACCTACCTCTGGAGATCCGGGATCCGCTGAGGTTGCCGGTGCTTCGCGCAGCTGAGTCCCGTTAAGCGTATGTGAACGCTGAAAGATGATTTGCAATGTGCATTGCATGTACTCGCTCGTATTCGTCGTGTGTAACCTTGTCGTAAACGAAATGGATTTTTAGTTCATCCTGAAACGCGCGAAAGTCAACGATGGCTTTTCTGAGCCGCTTTATTCCATCCTGAACACTTACATTTGGATCGAGTGGTGGCGCGCCAGGGATTGGAGCAGACAAGTTGTGAGTCATATAGCCCTGGCTCAAGAAACGGCTCAGCACAAGTCGGCCTATGGTTTTGCGAATTATAACGGATTTGTTCTCCGGATAGCCGGTGAGTGAATATTCAATACTTTGCGCCAGATGCACCAGGATCTGCGGAACATTCCATGGACCATGCGTGTCCGTCTGGCTTGTCTCAAGGCGATCAAGAGCTTTTGACGCCTCATCGAGGTTTGAAAATCGAAGGCTCTGCGCCAGGTTTTCACTGCAATTAGCTGTGGATATAATAGCTCCACTGGCAGTTACCAGAAGCACTGTGCGGCCGGTGCGTTTCAAAAATAGGCGGCGATTGATTTCTGAGTTGGTTGCGAATAGGGTTTCTTGAAGCATCGTGTCCTCCATCCTGGCAGGCAAGCCTTGCAGATCAAAATACTTTGCCAATCCAAATGTGATTTCTTCAAGGTTGTTTTCGCCTAAATTGTCCCAACCAGTATCGCACGTCGCCCGGGGAAAGTTTGACGTTATCTTCCTTTTCTGGCTGTGGTGGCTCTGCATTTAGAATACCGTCCACCCATTTCTGGAACTCTTCTGAGGTTTGAAGCTCACATTTCCATTTCTTTGCACTCCCCAGAACCTGCTTGTCAGAACTGACAATCCGCAAATCCGCAGGACGGGGATGTGACTTGATTGCCTGTTTGATCATATAATCAGCACTCAGGTCGTGGCTGAAATAGACTTCCATTCCTGCGATGGTCTCCTTCTCAGTCAGGTCACCTTTGTTTTTCTTCCCGTCAAAAAACAGATGAAACCGAATTGGTTTCTTCCACTTGACTTGAAATTCTGAGAGAATCCTGAGCAAACCCAGACGTGCTTCAATTAGCCGGCCGTGTGCCATGTGCTCTTCGAGCTCAGGGAATTTATATAGAACATTGAATGCATCCACAAGAATGATCAAAGCTATTACCGGGGACGAGCCAACCTTTCCTTTAGTTTCAGAAACGGACGTTCAATTGCATAATAAGAGAAAAGCCCAAATAGCACTGTGATAAAAAGCGAGAGTGCGAAAGCTTTAAACGTTGTAAGCCAGCTGAGATGCTCTCCAGGCTTAATACCCCGCAGTATGATTCCCGCGGCAAAAATTCCGGCAACCATATGCCAGAGATAGATTGAATATGATAAACGAGCGAGGGCTGTGACTATCCGCCCGACCTCAAACGATTTTAGACCGAGCGCAAGCAATACAAATCCAGCGAATCCAATGTTTATCATGTTTGGCCGAATTACCAGATACCAGAGCGGTTGTTCCTGATCGACCAGAATCATAGGCGCCAGAATAAGAGCGAAACTAACCACGGCGATGATTGCGCGGGTCTTTCTAGCCTCGGGTTGTTTTATTACAAGGGTAATAAATAGTCCGGCAACTAGATCATCAAATCGTGTGTGAAGGAACAGATCAACGTGTTCGTTAAAATATTCTCGAGGAGTATTGTAGAGCATCCAGGCCCTACAGACCAGCGGGATAAGATAAAGTAAGGTTAATACTACGGTGAGAGTGGATCGCTTGAGCCGAAATAGAAATAGAGTGAGAAAAGGAAAAACCAGGTAGAATTGTTCCTCTATGGAAAGGGTCCAGGTATGTGCCTGGATTCCACGAAAATAATTTGACACATAAAAAAAATCAAAATACCAGCCTGAGATTGGATCGGCTCCGCCCGCCTGCATAATTCTTGAGCGCTGAAGCATTAGAAGGCCAAGGGCTAAAAGCACAAAGAAATAATATGCCGGAAAAATTCGAAGTGCTCGACTCAGCATAAAACGAGGAATTGAGATTCTGCCATTACGCTCGTACTCGCGAAGCAGACTGGCTGAGATTAGCTGTGCACTCATTACGAAAAATAGAGTAACTGAAATGCTAAAATGCCAGAGAAAGTTTCCAACAAAAGCGGATAACGGTGGCATCAAGTCTCTGAAGGCCAGCCAGAAATGAAAGATCAGAATCATAGCGATGGCGAGGGCGCGCAGGCCGTGTAACGCCGGAATTTCGTTTGCCGACGATCTTGTTAGAGGAGGCATAGGCCTGTCATGCTGGATTCCCCTGATATCTGTGGCGAGGAAAAGACACTTTTTTTCATTGCAACTTTCCCAGGCATGGTAGCTACTATAATGTAATCAGCTTCCATTCTTCCGGGGTGGCAATGAAACGTGAGCCTGTTGATCTGTCTGTGCTTGTGCTTGAAGTTCTGGATATTTTTCTAGCCCGGGTCTCAGAAAAACTGAACGCTCTCTGGAGCGATTTTGATCCTGCTATTCATTTCCTTGTTCTTGCCGATGGAACGGAATTGCGGAATGTCCTGGTTGAACTGATTGAAAATGCCTGGAAGTTTACGGATCAAGGGGAGATAATCTTAACAGTGCGCTTGCTGGGCCCGAGCGAGGAATCGGCGGAGATTGAGTTTTCCGTGGAAGACACAGGTCAAGGGATGGCTCCAGAAATTATCGCTCGGCTCGCAGAAGGCACAGACGCGAACAAATCAGGTCAGAGCCTGCAAATACCTGAAGCGCAACCAGAATCAGATCCAAATGCCGAATCGGGATTGATCGTATCTCGCAAGACCATTGCCTCCATGGGTGGTGCCATGCGCATTGCTAATCAACGCGGGCGCGGAACGATTGCCAGGTTTACAATTCCATTTGAAAAAGCCGTTGTTGGCGCGTAAAAACCAGTTTGACTTTCTTTGGCATTGAGCCGGGCTACCATATGTTTCTCTGGATCAAAGCGATTCACATTATCGGGTTCACAGCATGGTTCGCCGGTATTTTCTATATCTGGAGACTCTTCGTCTATCATGCTGAGACAAATTCAGAGGACGTTCGCAATCAGCTTGCAATCATGGAGCGCAAGCTCTACAAATTCATCATGCGACCAGCTATGGTCCTCACCCTTTGCTGCGGGATACTCTTGTTCTATTTCCAGTGGGATGCAATTGCCAGGTCAGTCTGGATCTGGCTCAAAATCTTGCTTGTGCTTTTTGTTCTGGGGAATCACTTTCTCGCTGATTACTATCGTAAGCAGTTGGCAGCTGGCGTTAGGTACACCGGGCGAAGATTCAGGTATCTAAACGAAGTCCCTACAATACTATTGATTTGTATTGTATTGCTGGTAGTGCTCAAGCCTTTTTAAACTGGACAGGGCAGCACAGTTTGACGAACTCGTACCAGCTTGAAATTTAGTGAACTATCGATCCATCCGGATATCCTGAAGGCCTGCGCCGAGGCCGGCTTTGAAACTTTAACAGAGATCCAGGAAAAAAGTCTCATTCCCGCAACAGAAGGGAAGGACATCGCTGGCATTTCCCAAACCGGAACCGGGAAGACCGTCGCATTCTTGCTTCCAATTCTCAACAAGATTCTCAAAGAGAACCTGCCCGGACCAGCTGCACTCATCATTACACCAACTCGAGAGCTCTGTTTGCAAATTGCGGAAGAAGCTGAACGTCTCACCAAGCATTCTCCAGTAACAGTCTGTAGCGTGTACGGCGGTGAAGGGTACAAACGCCAGGAAGAAGAGCTCGCGCAGAATCCACAGATCATTGCTGCAACCCCTGGTCGTCTTATTGATTACATCAAACAGGGAAGGATTGATCTAAACAAACTGCATTTCCTGGTTCTGGATGAAGCAGATCGCATGTTTGACATGGGATTCATCCGTGACATCCGCTATATCATGAAGCGCGTGCCTCGTGAAGCTCAAACAATGCTCTTTTCAGCAACACTTTCATACTACGTTATGCGACTTGCTTCTGATTTTATGCAGGATCCGGTCGAGGTTCGCATTGAGTCAGAAACCGTAGCTGTAGATAAGATTGATCAATGGCTCTTGCACCTGGGCAAACAAGAAAAAATGCCGTACTTGATCAATCAGAT
The DNA here is from genome assembly GCA_021413825.1 of Spirochaetia bacterium. GTDB lineage: Bacteria > Spirochaetota > Leptospiria > Leptospirales > Leptonemataceae > JAEUSB01. Next base: position 9,255 of record JAIOPQ010000096.1, read on the forward strand.
CCTGGCAGTTGAAAATGTTCGGGCTATTGTCTTTACAAACCTTCGTGTATTCGTTCCGAACATTGTAACTGCTCTCCGAAAATTCGGTGTGCATGCAACGGGTCTTTCATCCATGCTAGATCAGAAGAAGCGCGTGCGCTTACTAAAGGATTTTAAACTCGGCAAATATAGTGTACTGGTAGCAACCGATGTTGCAAGTCGCGGTCTCGATGTAGACGATATCAGCCACGTATTTAACTATGATCTTCCACAGGACGCAGAATCGTACGTGCATCGCATCGGAAGAACTGCGCGCGCTGGTAAAAGCGGAGTGAGCGTTTCTTACTGTAGCGAGATGGACTATGAATCACTTCCACGTATTGAAACATATCTGGGAAAGAAAATCCCCGTTCAAACAATCGACGTGAATCTACTAGAATATCCCAAGGGCGATTTCAAACCGTTCTTTGAGGAACGCCATCCGGGTGAAAAGGCGGATGGTGAAACCGTTTCAAGCGGCGGTGGTCGTGACCGCGGGCGCGGACGCAATCGTGATCGCGATCGCAAGCGCGGTAGAACTGATCAGCCTCCTGGTGATTCGCGCAGTGCTGGTTTTCCGGATGCTCCGCCAAGACCTGCTCCAAGGGACATGCGTGATCCGCGTTCTCTGGATCGTGGCAAAGAGCGAAGTCATGAATATCGCGAGATGGGTGGAGATCTAACGCGTCGCAGCAGCGAGGCAGGCGGTCGTGACAGGCAAGATCCAAACCGAAATGGTGGCAAACGCGACAATCGCGGAAACGGCAGGAATGATAGAAACGATCGCAATGATCGCGATCGCAACCGCAATAGTAATGACCGCAACGACAGAAACGCTCGTCCAAGAAACGGTGGCTCTGATAGAAATGAGAGGAATCGTAACGATCGTGGCCAGAGTGACAATCGCGGCGGCCGCGGCAGGCGTGATAACAGGAATCGTTATGATCGTGACAGAAACCAGCGTAATCAGCCGCCAGTAAAACAGGGAATCATTGCAAAGATTCTCTCGCTCTTCAAGAGAAAGAAACCAACAGAATAGCCAATCAGAGCGCGAATACGCGCTCTTTTAGATTCCGCACAACCTGGACTTCTGGCTCCGCTGGTCTGTACGCGCACTCTTCAAAAATTCCAGTAGCTGCATGCAACAGATCTGCTTCCAATTCCGGGAGCTTTGCTCTGGTCTGGATTTCCCTTGGAGTTTGATCCGGCGATACTTCCAGTAGCTTCTTAACCACAAGTAACTTTAACGTTAGCTGGAATAAGAGCATGCCTGCGCGCCTGATGTTCCCCTTCATAAGCAGTTCGTCAATGGCACGGCGCAAATCCTGTTCCGGTAAGCGTGCTTCTGGTAAATCGTCAAAAAAAACCGCAACATCTATTTGCTCTTTAGGCGCTTCTTCTTCGCCTGGAGAACGGTCCATCCAGTACCGCGCGGCAAAATACAAAGCCACACCTACAAGCATTGCAATGAGCGCATACAATAGAACGGTTACATCGGGGATTCCTCCAAAGGAGGGTCTTGACCTTCCAGGTTCTTCTTCACCCAGGTAAGGCTTGATATCTTCTGCAGAATAGTCGCGGTATGTTTCTTTTTTCTGATCATACCAGGGCATGTCTTTAGTCCATTCTGGTGGTGTAGCCTGAATCGAACTCCAGGATGCAAAAGCAAACAATGCGAATGCTATGTATCTCATGCCGATTTCTTCCTGGCCTGAATGGCTTCTGGCTCGCGTTCTGTTTCTTCAATGCCGCGGGCGAGCATGAGTTCTATATCCCAACCTTCTCCTTGAATCCTGGTGTCCAGGTACAGAAAAAAGCGACAGAGACACAGGTAGACTGCGGTTGGAAAAAATACCAGCTGGAATACAACACCGGCCGGATCAAAATTTGGATCTGCGATGTGTTTTTCTGCCCAATCCCCCATCATTTCACGCAAACTGTCGAGCGCGTAGACGGTGCAGAGCAGACTGGCTGCGAAAATAAAAATGGCGAATAGGAAGAAACCACCAATCCGATCTCCGTTTCTGTTTGAAAGGGCAGAAGTTCTGGAGCGCAAAGCAGAACCCGTCAGGCGCTCAAGTACTATCACTTCTCCAAGGAAGAAGTTTGTAAATACAGCGCGGACTGGAGGTAAGATGATCGGAAGGAAGAGCGTGATTGAAAGGGAACCGATGATAGAAGACCGGATTAAGTAAGACGCAAACGTTGATTTTACATCGCGGGCCACATCACGAAAGCGGGGCACAGCCTCGAATACTATCCTCCCATTTAAAGCAGTCAGGAACAATTGCAGGATGGATGCCTGCATCAGCAATAGTGTGAGTATGATTCCATTCTGCAACGAGCGATTATCCGGCAGAAAATGCGTTAAGGTGTAGTTTAATAGAATGAAGCCCGTCATAATCGGGACTGTGATTCTGGCGTAACGCCAGGGATTGGCGCGCAGGACAATCAAAGCCAGGTCAAAGATCTCATCTAACCTACGTTTCCTTAGAGGAACTCTGAGGCTTAGCAAGTTCACTTGCGGCCCCCAAGGAAGAAATATGAAATCATGAGAAGCGCTGAAGCTGAACCAATCCCGATTTTCAATTTCATGTCTGCGTGCAGTGGTCCGAGGAATGCTTCGATGAAGGCAGCAAAAAATGTTAGCATTGCGGCAGAAAATAATGCGGGTAAACTTGCAATTGCCTCTTCACGTACTGCAAGTAGATACGTCCGCGCGCCTGGCGTTACGAGCGCAAATCCTATTCGCATTCCAGCAGCAGCAGAAAATCCGATTGCTGTCAATTCAAAGGGTGCATGAGCCACGACCCACGACAGTATGTTATCCCTTGCGGGCGTAGTTAGCAGGTGACCAATGATGGTTCCCAGGAAGATACCGTTATAAAGACAGAAGAATAATGAACCAATCCCGAGCAAAGCCCCCAGACCAAATGTCAGGAGGTTCAGGCCAACGTTATTCGCAATATAAAACCCGGAAGCCCCAACCATATCGCCAAGTGTTACGGTGTCATGTCCGCCTTCGTGCATTTCGCGATAGGACTCTAAAACGGCTGCGCCAGCAACATTCTCAGCAAATGGTTTGGAGTAGTACGAAATTCCCCCGCAAATAAGAAAAGATCCGTAGAACAAGGGAACACATATTCGAACAAAGATGTCTCTGCGAATTGCCTGAGGAACAATTGAAAAGATGAAGTGGGCAACGTCTCGAAACGTCCGCCTGGGAATTGAATAAAGCACGGAATGTCCCCGCGCCACCAGTTCTTCCAATCTGTGTTGTTCAGGCCTTGAAAGTCTAAACGCACTTGCGAGACTTAAATCCGTGCAGCAGGCCCGATAGAGCCTTGCAAACTTCAAAAGGTCTGCTACTGAACTCTTACGTTTATGCTCAAGCCCTGGCAGCAGTCGTGTTAGTTCGTCCCAATCAGGACTGCGTTGTTGCAAGAAGACAGCCGGCGTCAATTGCGTCTGTCCTCATGCGTTAGGCGATAATGACAGAGTAAAAGCAATTCTTCTGATGTGCAATCCACCTTTCCGGTTAGCCATTCCAGGCGCTCCCGCACGCGATCCGCTATTTCATGGCGTCTTGCAGGATGCAAAGTCTCGTAGCGACCTGCAAAGTCGTGCAACGCCTGAACAAGCGTTGCCGATGGAAATGCTTTGAATGCAATTTGCCTGGCAAGGGTTTCATTTACTGGATAGTTCGCGTTAACTGCTTTTGCTTCCTGCATTTCGCGAATTACAATCGTTCCCGCAGCCAGGTCTCCCAGTCGTCTAAAGCGCGGTGCAGTCAGAAACATGGACACAAGCCCAATTGAATACGTGGGCAAGAAAAGGAGCCATGCAAGGAATTTAAGCGGAAACATATCAGCCACGCGTAGCAGATTGCGAATTAGAATTTGCACCGCATCCAGCGTAGTGCCATCCATGGAGACAACACGCAATCCTAAAGCCATTTTACCTACGGTGCGTCCCTTGTTCAGCCATTCGAATACAAAGAAATAGAACCACTGTAGTATGAAGAAGAGCAAGAAGAAAATAAACGTACCTATTCCGGAATTCTTACCCCAGGCTGTTTCGGAAACCGAGACAACCACTGAAAAGAAGATGATTGCCATTAGCAAGAACGCAATGATTACCTGGTCAACGAGTACTGCAAAAAAACGAGCCACAGGGCCAGCAGTGTGCATTCGAAATACAATGAACTCTGGTGCGGGGATTTCTAACTTGCTATCTAGATCAAGCGAGGGTTCTTTCATGCTCACCTGGGGGGAAAGTGTCCGAACTTTTTCAAAAGTTCACGATTTACTGCTTTGGGCGCATGCGCTTCTACGTTTCTGCCATAACGCGCGACCTCTTTTATCAACGTGCTTGATACAAAAGAGAATTCTTTTCCGGCCAGGAGAAATACAGTCTCCACCTGTGGATTTAGTTCCTGGTTCAATTGATAGATCGCGTATTCATAATCAAAATCAGTTACAGCCCTGATCCCACGAACGATAGCCTTTGCGCCCATTTTGTTACAATAGTCCACGAGCAGACCAGAGAAATGGGACACCTCAACGTTGGGCATATCGTGGAGAACTTCTGTGAGTATTGCAAGACGCTCTTCGACCGTAAACAGGGTCTTCTTTGCAGAGTTAGTTGCAATCGCAACAATTACTCGGTCAAACAATTGAGCAGCGCGTTTTACAAGATCGAGGTGTCCGTTCGTAAAAGGGTCAAAAGATCCTGGGTATACTGCAAGACGTGCGGGCACTAGCGTTTCCCTGATTTAAGGGCTTCCTGTACTCTGTTCTCGTCGCGGACCATAGTTTTAATCATTCCGAACCAGAATAGGGCGCATGGAATCCAGAACAAGATGGCGACGTTATACGCGATTGTTCTGGGCAATGTTGTGATCAGCATGCCCACAAAGAAAGGTCCAAGACCTTTCCCCAGATCGTCTGCGAGATTGAAAACCCCAAGTACTGCACCGCGATTAGCCGGCATGTTTGTGTTCATTATAATGGCGCGAATATTTGGGCCCGCAATTGGTGCGATGATCCCACCAAGGACTGCCATGATCAAAACGAAAAGAATTTCCCCAGGATTTGTTGTGTTCTCATACACCTTGTGTTCTGCTGCGTCAGATTGCCACGTAAGTTTTGCTGCAAGTCCATCCCAGAGAATCTTGAAGTTTTCCGGGACACCAGGCACACGTGCTGCCGGGGTTGCTGTAATTCTTGCCGATTGAGTGCAACTTCCATCTTTCATTTGCGCGCAAACTCGATAATAGTAGCTTATTCCGTTTTTGAGATTCTTCTGGCTCAGCTCAGTTCCTATGCCTGCGATTTGCTCCGTGGTCTCCTTTGCCTCTTTTTCTGATTTTGAAAAGTAGAGTACGTATTTCTCCGCGCCAGGAACAGCTGCCCATGAGAGATTTATTTCTCCGTCACCGCTGTGCGCTGCGAAAAACCCGGGAAAACCTTGCCCCTCGTTAGGCTCCACTGCGAGGACAGGGGTGAATTCAGTTTCACGACCGCGCACTGCAGTGACGCGGAAGTAATGAGTCTTGTTGGCGGAAAGACCTGCTTTAGAATATGCTGTGGCCTGGATTGACTCTCCGGTGCGTTTGTAGTTTACAAGATACAAGCCAGGAATGCAGCCAATTAGAATTGATAGTGCACAGAAAACTGGGAGCAGATTTTTCTTCTTCAGATAGATTGTCTTGCCGACGAATCCTCCAATGAAAGTTCCAAAGATGGTTGAAACACCAAACGCAGCTACGATTGCAGTGGCCTGATCGACGTGGACTCCCTTTCCTTGTTCGTAGAATTGTACCATGTAAGTGAACAGTAGTCCCCATGGCACGCAACCCGGGATACCCTGGAAAATAGCCAGAACGTTTGTTGGAACTGAAAATACCCTCCGCAAGTCGCTTAACGTTACAGAATGTTTTTCTTCAGAAGAGTCAGAATTCTGAATAACTTCGGAGGATCCCCGTTTTGGAACTACGCCAATAAATGCATAGAGCAGGGCCAGAGGAAATGCCGGGAATGCCATGATAATAAAGCTGGCGCGCCATCCGGACATTCCAAAAACTTCTGCATGCGCAAGCGACGCGCCGAGTACCTGGCCCACAAGAATGCCCATTCCCATGGCAAGTCCAAGCCAGCCAGACGCTGCACTGCGGTTTTCCTGTTTGAAATAGTCTCCAACGAGTGAGAAGACAATAGGAAATATTCCACCGAGTCCAATTCCAGTTAATGTGCGAAGGATCAAAAACCAGGTATAGTTAGGCGCGAATGCCGTCAGAAAACATGCAAGCTCACCGACGACTACAGTACCAACCAGGAGCCCTTTACGGTTCCAGCTATCGGTGAGCATCCCGCCCACGATTGACATTGCACCGCCAATTATGAAAAAACAAACGGAAACGTATGATCCAAGTTTCAGTAAATACTCTTCTTCCCCCATGCCGAATTCTGCGCCGATCCGTGGCAGGTTGCTTGAAGTGAGGTTCTGATCTCCGAATAGGAAGAAGGTCATGGCTACCATGGCCCAGAAGGAAAAATGAGTTCGAAAACCTTTGCCGGAAAGATCACCCAGGCCAATGAATTTGAGGACGCCAGAATTGTTCATGTCGGGGGATAACAGCGACCTGCCTGGGTTTCAGCAAGACAATTTTTCGTCGACGACGTTTCGCAAATCGATTCTCTGAACCTTGATGCGATATCCTGAAACCCAACGTCCGCCCCTGCCGGACTGGATGAAAGTGCGTCTCAAAATGGGGACAAGCGCTACGTCCGGATCAGTCCGGAATGTTGTAGCAACCAGGAAGCTCGTCACAGTATGCGAAGAGGCTTCCTGCCCAAATCTTGGCCATTGCTGGGGCCATGGAACTGCTACGTTTATGGTCATGGGGGATCGTTGTACCAGACGTTGTGGCTTTTGTGACATTCGCACTGCAAAACCCCAGGCCCTTGATCCGGATGAACCTCTGCGAGTGGCAGAGGCAATCCGTGACATGGGATTGAAACATGCTGTGATCACATCAGTGGACCGGGACGATCTAGCCGATTGCGGATCTACTCACTTTGCGAACGTTGTGCTGAAAACGCGTGCTCTCAATCCGAACACAACCATTGAAGTTCTAATCCCGGATTTCAAGGGCCGCAAAGAAGACCTGGAAAGAATTTATCAGGCTAAACCTGAGATCATCAATCATAACGTCGAAACAGTTCCTTCGCTCTACAAGGACATCTGTCCTCAATCCAGCTACTCAGTTTCCCTTGCAGTGCTAGAACAATCGGCATCGCGTGGGTTCCTTACAAAGAGCGGAATCATTCTTGGGCTAGGGGAAACCATACCTGAAGTTGAACAAGTTTTGCGGGACCTTCGGGCTGCCGGAGTCGGCCTTGCAACAATTGGTCAGTATTTGCAGCCTTCAGCAGCACATGCCCCCCTCAAGGGTTTCATTCCGCCCGAGGTCTTCACAGAGCTCTACGAGTATGGAATGTCCATAGGTTTTCTTCATATTGAATCTGGCCCGCTTGTCCGATCCTCGTATCATGCAGGCGAGGCCCTGGACCGCATTCTGGGGCAACACAGGGCGAGTGAAATTTGATCGGGAATCGTCTAATTAAAGGAAGCCGGCATGGAGCAATTGCTCCAACTTGCATTAAGAGGGAACTATGCGCTTGATCCGAATTTCATTTGTGATTCTACTTGCAAGTTTCATGATAACAGCCTGTAAAAAAACGGCAGACGAGGATGCGGTAAGTTATGCTGATCTGGCTTTACTTGCAACCTTCGGAGATCAAGGGAACGGAACAATTACCGCGCCAGGCGGCTACCTGGTTGCAAAATGCGCTGTGGGCCAGGTCTGGAACGGGGGACTCAATAACTGCTCGGGCACAGGATCCGGAACAACGTATGGTGCACAGAGCATGGCATACTGCAGTGTTGCCAACTCATGCAGTGATACAACTACTCTCCTTGCCACCTCAGGTCCAGCATTCGTAGCCTGTGCGAACTATTCCGTTTCCGGCATTACAGGTTGGAGACTGCCCAGCGTAACGGAGCTGACGGGCCTTACTACATCGTTTAATCGCAATACCATCATTCTGATGTTCCCGCAAACTCCAGACGACAAGTTCTTCTGGACAAGAGAAACTAACCCAAACAAGACAGACTACTCGGAAGCGTACGGAATCTCGTTTGCTGAGACTACCTTTGGAACTATGACTTCATATGATAAGGTAGCATCGCCGCTCTACGTACGCTGCGTGAAGTGACTGATCCACGATCCCTTTCGCTCGTTCTGTTTCATGCCATATCCCGCAAGCTGCGGCTGTATGAAGAGCTAACTCCCAGGCAGGCCCGTGCAATCCTTATGGAGGCTCTGCGCCTGTTGCCAGATTTTCAGATTAATGAAACCGAGCAGTCGCACATATTGCGCATTAGTTCGGAAGGTGTGCCTGATTTCCTTTTTAATGTCAGAGATGCAGTGGACAGCCTGCTTGTTCTGCATCGCGAATACCGCGAACTGTCCGATCCAGACCATTCAGAAAACTGATTGCATGTTTTTGCCTGGAGAGTAGAGAAGTCACATCAGAATCCCGCGCATATTAAAATCAAAGAAGGGCCTTTTTGTCCTGGTGAGCATCCTGGTGGTCCTGTCTTCGCTCGTCCTTGTTTCGTCCAGACAGAGTCTACCGCATGCCGTTTCAGGGCCAGGGGCGGAGATCAGGGTTTCGCAGATTGAGGCGCGCGTAGGCAAGGTTGGATGGGAAAACCTGGCAGCAGTTTCGTTCTATTTTGTTCCGGGAGGCCGCGCGCATTTTCGCGATTTCCGCCGTGGATTTACTGAAGTCGAGTTTGCCATGGAATCCAATCAGTTTTTGGTGCAGTACGATTCCAATCGGCACTACATAATTCATAAGAATCGGCAGCGACTCGAAGGACCAGCGGCCGAACAGGCGCTCGAACAGGCGGAAAAACTTCACAGCAGTGACTATTATTTGTTAAATCCATTCGTACAGCTCCGCGCGCAAGGAACAGAGCACAAGCTTACAGAGGATGGAGATTTACTGATCAACTACGCTGCTGGCGGTATGACTGGAGATTCCTACGTTATTCGCACAGACTCCACAGGATTGCCCATTGAATGGCGAGTTTGGAGTAGTGGGCTTCCGCTCAAAGGCCTCAAGTTCACTTTCACGGAGTGGAGAGAGATTTCACCGGGAGTGAGCGCCAGCCTCGTGCATAAGAGTTTTTTTAAGAATGTGGAATTTCGCGATGTGCGCGGATATTCCGCATATCCTGGACCAGAAAATAAGGACCGATTCGCAGAGTTGGCCGAAATGAAGAAGTAACAATGGAAATTATAGTCTGGATCATTCTGTTTTCTATCTTGATGGGCGTGGTGCTAGTATTGCAATACTGGTCTGAACTCATCCGGGCAAAAGAGAATTATACCAAAGACGAGTTATTGGATTTTTTACAAATCATTCCGGATCGTCTGCGCAGACTTGCAGGGCAAGAAGAACTTGGTCTGGCAATCATGGCCCTGGTTTCCGGTATAGCCGTGGCCTGGCTATTGACTCTCCTGGGTGGCGTGTTCGCGGAAAATATCGCGGCAGACATCCCCGATCATGCAGAGGGCAGCGTGCCAAATTATTTTTTTCAATCTGCGCTGTTTGTTTTTGTATTACACATTGCCTGGCCCTCATTTAAAGAGTTTGCGCTCGATCGCGGTGGGGAGAGCGGTGTTTTGTTTCGCGTGCTTTCTACGGAAATTCCGTTCTTTGTTGCCCTATCCGTTACCATTGCTTCGATCAATCTTACCAGTTGGGGTGTGTATCATTCGATGAGCTTTCTATTCTGCTTTCCGGATATCATCTTGCTTCTAGTGTACGCGGGATACAGAATCGATTCAATGGACAAGGACTTTCCGGACGATAATAGACCGGCAACTCGTTCGCGCAAGCCAGCGCCGGACGATGAATTTTGAATATTTTCATGAGTCTTTTGATTAAGCGCATCTGCTTTGCCGTTGTTCCAACGTTTACAGTCTTATTCTTGTGCATGCACTGTAAGCGCGATACCAGCGTAACCTATCTGATTCAGAATCTGCATCCAGCGTTTACGAATGTAGTGATCAAGGTTTCCTTCAAGAGAGGCATAAATCCCGGATCAGCTACTGAACTTTGGACCGGAACAATTCCCTCCAATTCGAGCACCACGCTTTACTCAAAAACATTGTCTCTTAGTCCTGGGCCAGTTGCCGGGGATGTGTTTTGCTGTCTTCGAACAGTTCTGCTTTTCAACGAAGAAATTCTGAGCGAGGACGCGGGAGACTGGAAAAAGGGAAAGAACTATCGTCGCACTACCATTTCGACTGTGAATGGAATGGCCTCAATCCGAAATGTTGAAACTACTGATCCACCAGAAGACCTGCAGCAGTTTACCACAATAGGATTGCCTTAGTTAATGTGACATAACGCGCGCGGCGCGATTGATCGAGCGCGAGGGCCTGACTCTGGTTCCTGGGCCGCCTTACACGTTTCTTTTTTGTAAAAAGGGAAGGCGCTTTACTGCTTTGTTTTCCGATTATAGAGTATGCAGCGCATTCTCCTGACTACTATACTTGCTCTAAGCCTCCCGGTCGTTCCGGCCCTTGGCGAGGAAATGTATTTCAATCCTGACAGTATGGTGGCTCAGGGCACGGGTAATCTGCGCACCGGCGAAGTGGATATGAACCAGCCTGCCCAGTCCGCCCCAACATCCGGGCTGCCTGGTTTTGCCGAGGTTCCCTGGAAGAGCACTTACTCAGAAGTAAAGACTCGCCTCAAATCGCTTTCAACTGCGGCTGTTGCGACTGAACGCGTTGAAATTCTAACAGAAGAGAAAAATAAATCAATTCTTGTCCGCCGCAATGATGTACTCTACCGTTATAATTTTTACAAAACACCGATTGAAGTTGTGCGTCTTGCCAATCACGACCTGAAGCAGGAAGAATACGATCAGACAGAGGCTCAGCTATTTCACGTTAAAGTAATTTTCTCAATGATTCCCGCAGCACAGATCGAAGAAAAAATCCAAAAATCGCATGGCGGACGTACCAAATCAACTGTTGACGACAAGACCATGGAAGGTGCGCAAATCTGGGAACTAACTGGCGGACTTGTGTTTCAATGGGTTGAACCTTACCGTAAAATGAAATTTTCACGCACTGTGGATTTTCTTTCAGACGATCTTGCAAAACAGATCATGAAAGAATACAAGAGTGCGGCCTCATAGTGAAGGCGTGCAAGTTTCAAGTCACCGGTTTCAAAATATAAGTTGGCCAGATCAAAATGCGATTCAAAATGTCTTGCATCGCTCGCAAGTGCGTGCGCGAACTCATCCATTGCCTGGCTCAGTTCACCTTTTTCGAATGCAATGATTCCTAGATTGCAGTGGCAATCTGCAGCATGCTCCTCCTGTTCAAGAGCCGTGCGAAACAGTGCAGCTGCCTTTTCATCACCACGGTCGAACAGGATAAGGGCCTGTTCAAATGCAGATGTGCGCGGCGTAAATTGAAGGGCAACGCCGGGCTTTTCACCAAACAGGTTCAGTTGACCGCGAAGTTCCGCATCAATTTGTTTGAGGTTTACGCCGGTAGCTTTTAGATCGCGTACTGAACGGAATTTTGCAAGTGCTCTGATATCGAATGCCAGCTCGTCAGGGTCAGATCCAGGCCGTGCTTCAATGATACCATCTTCCATCCACCGGCGGATGTACTTCTCCGGGATTCCAAACTGCGTGCTAATTTGACGTAGAGTGTAGCTGGCCCGGATTCGCTGAAAACCCAGGCGTTTGGCAGAAGGAAAGGGAAGGACGCGAGCCATTCCCTTTCCTTGAATTCAGATAGGGTCTGGTGATCAACCCGCTTTCTTTTTCTTACTTTTGGTTTCTTTGGCGACTGTTGCCGTCTCTTCTTTGGCCGCTTTGCCCGTTGCTGTGACCATTCCTTTCTTAGAGGACTTGGCAAGTTCAATGCTTTCGCGGAGGGCAGTCATAATGTCCACGGCCTGCTTAGGTTCTTCTTCCATAGTAATGATCTCTTTGCCAGCAACCTTGGCATCGATGATCTCTTTCATTGCAGTTTTGTAGTTGTCCTTTAGCTGAATTTCAGAAAGTGGCCGCGCCATGCTGTCAACCAGGCTTCTTGCGAGCTTCAATTGTTCTGTATCAGCAGTATCCAGTTTGTCTACCTGAGGCACATCCGTTATCTTTCTAATTTCTTCCGGATAACGTAGCCTATAGATGGCCATCCCATTTTCATGGGGAGAAAGTAGTACGACATCTTCACGATCGCGCAGAACTACTTTGCCAACTCCAACACGACCCGTTTCTTTCAGGGCCTGACAAAGAAGGGAATAACTTTTGGCTGCAACATCACCGTCCGGTCCTGCGTAGTAGGGTGATTCAAAGAGCATGGGATGAACTTCTTTCACATCCACGAAACCTTCTATCTCAATTACTTTGGTGCTCTTGAGCTTCACTTTCTCAAAATCTGCATCTTCAAATACTACATACTGGTCGGGCTCATACTCGTACCCTTTGACGATATCCGCCGTTGCCAGGGACTGTTGGCATTTTTTGCATTTCTTATCATAACCCACCCGGCCATTGCATTCCCGGTGAAGTTGATTGAATTTAATATTCTCAGATGTCTCAATTGCATTGTAGATTCGCACAGGAATCGTAACGAGAGAAAAGCGGATGTGTCCTTTCCAGATAGATCGCATCATATGTTCCATTATCGGTCTCCTGTGGGAAAATCATTGAACCGTATCGGCCCGATCCGGCCTGAGTCTGAGGAAAACAGGCTCCCTGAACATGCCATCGCGAGTAATACTTGCGTACTCAATTTCACACCACTCTGTAGGTTCGATCCACGTTACGTCCCTGGCCATCTCTGTTGGAACTTTAACAACTGGACCGGCCTTTGTCGCTAATTTCTCCAGCTGCTTTCTAATAGAAAGAAGCTCGCGGTCATCAAAGCCACCTCCAACGCTACCGCTATACCTGAGCCCTTTTTCTTCCTTTGAGGCCAGGAGGAGAGCCCCAAATGTATCTTTCCTGGCCGACTGGCCGGCTGTAAAACCGATGATGATGCATTCTGCGGTTTTCCTGGATTTGACCTTAATCCAATGTTGGCTGCGCTTTGCTGGAATGTAGGGGCTATTTAGATCGCGCGCCATGATCCCTTCCAGGCCAGCATTCGCTGCAGCTTCAAATAGCGCGTCTCCGTCCTCATGTGATTCGCTAAATCTAAACGACGTTTGGCCTTTGATTATGTCTTCCAACCAGTCCCGCCTGCGCCGCAGTGGATCTTTCATGATCGATCTGCCGTCCAAATACAAACAATCAAATAGGTAGCAGACCGCAGGATGTTTTTTCGCCATGCGTTCGATTCCAGTCCCGCTCTGCTGGATTCGTCGTATGACGTCCGTAAAGATTGGTTTCCCGGTCCCATCAAGGCAAACGATTTCTCCGTCCAGGACTGCATCCGTTGCACGCAGGGCTTCCGGGGTTTGAAGCTCCGGGAAATGTTGGGTTATATCGCGCCCGCTTCTGCTCTGGATCCGCAGCTGGCCTTCCAATAGAAAGAAGATTGCGCGGATTCCATCCCATTTGACTTCATAAGAATAATCGCCTGACGGCGGTTTGTCAGCCGCAACTGCGAGCATGGGTTCAACACTACCTGGAAAAGTCTGCGGGTCCACGCGCTCCATGAGCCATTCGTTTTCGCGCGTGTGAATCATTCGATACTCTGCGGTGAGCTCTTCGCTGTTGAGCTTAAGATAGAAGCCTTCTTTTTTACGTTTGGTGATTTCGTATTTTCCGCGTGAGAAGATCCACATTTTCCCCGCACCGTATTGCCCCTTTGGAATTACACCCTCGAAGTCAGCATACTTCAGCGGATGTTCTTCAACCTGGACGGCCATGCGCTTGATTCCGGGAATTGGCGGAAGACCCTTGGGCACGGCCCAGGATTTGAGGGTACCATTTTCTTCCAGTCGCAGGTCGTAGTGTAGCCTGGACGCATGATGTCTGTGAATCACATATACGTTTCCATGTCCCGGCATGAATTCTGGTGGAGGTTCAGGTGTTTTTTCAAACGATCGTTTGTTTCTGTAGGCTGTGAGTGTTCCGTCCGGAACATCGCTTTCATCCGGAGCGTTCAAATCGTTTGGGTCCGGTGTGAGCCTGGTGTTTTTGGGAACCCTTGCAATAGAACGTTGCTTAGCCTTTCCGCCAAGCGGCGTAGAATACGCATACATTGCTTCCCATACGTCGCCTCGCTGATCTAAAATCCCGGGCACGGTCAGCAGATTATAAACGCCGGGTGATGTGAGTGTCTCGAGTTCATCCCAGGTAACGGGCATTGATACGGCTGCTCCATCTTTACCGCGCAGGCTATATGCACATACAATAGTCTGGCCTGGTCGATTCCTATAAATATCAACCAGGACGCGGCCCTTGCGGCTTTCTTTCTTAATGTGCAAGGTTGTTTCTGGATTTTGCTCTATAAACTTATCAGCAAGTCGTTTAGCTTCAGCGAAGATTGCATCGTAAGGGGTCTGAGGCTGGATAGGAATGAGTATATGAATTCCTTTGTTGCCTGTTGTCTTAGCAAAGGTGTGATAGCCCTGGCTTTCTAGATATTCACGCAAGTTAAACGCAATTTTGATTACATCAGTGAACTGATAGTCCTCAGGAGGATCTAGATCGAACACTATATAGTCAGGATCGGGCGAACTTTGCGGCCGGATCTGCATCTGATGAAACTCGATTGAAGCCAGGTTTGCAAGAAATGCAAGTGCCGCCTCTTCCTGGGCTAGCATATAATCGATTTTTTCGATCCTTACATACTCCATCCAATCTGGCGCCCAGTCTGGCCGATTCTTCTGGAAGAAGGTTTCTCCCCCAATTCCTTCCGGATAACGCACCAGAGAGAGTGGTCTGCCTTTAAGGTGCCTGAGCATTGCTGGCGCTACTCGTAAGTAGTACTCAATAATCTGAGCCTTTACGATGCCTGGGTTTGCAAATAGAACCTTGTCGAGATTAGACAGCTCGAGGCGCCGCTTCCCTGCAAGTACTGTAGTCTTTTTGCTCGCCACTGCACCCAGAAATACAATGCCTGCCAAACCAGGAAAGCGAATTGCTCGGCCATCCGGCCAGGTTTCTCTGGGCAAATATGAAGATATTAGTGATAGGTGCATCGAAGGGAACGGGTGCACTCTGCGTGGCTGCGGCCCTTGAGCGTGGTCATTCAGTTACGGCTTTTGCGCGTACTCCAGACAAGATCGGAATGACTCATGTGAATTTGAAACTTGTATCCGGGGATTTTCACAACGCAGAGTCTGTAGCCGCTGCCATTCCAGGACACGATGCTGTAATAATCACTGCTTCTGCTACATCGCTGCAGGCCTTCAAAGAGAATCCCAATTATTTTTCAATGGGTACGGCTCATGTAATCGATGCTCTTAAGAAGAATAAATCAGCACGCCTGATTGTCCTCTCCGCATTCGGAGTGGGAGAAAGTCGTGAGCTTGCGGGATGGTTTCTGGATAAGCTGGTAATCTCTTTCCTTTTAAAGTTACCTTTTGCGGATCATGAGAGACAGGAAGCTATGGTCAAAGCCAGCGGATTGTCCTGGGTGATTGCACGCCCTGGTCGCCTGACGGATGGTCCAGCGCGCAAAATGTATCAAAAAGAAGACGGACCTTGAGCCTGTACCGAGCTCCATTTCACGTGCAGATGTGGCCGATTTCCTGGTTCAGGCTTGCGAGAGCGATACCTGGATTGGAAAAGCGGTCCAACTGGGCGGTTGACTGCTCTCTGGATTGACAGTGTGTCGCCGTAGCGAATGGATGCTTTGTGGCTGACGGCGTCAAAACCATACTAATCATCGATGACGACCAGGTAATCCGTGACCTGGCGCGATTGATCCTTGAGAAACACAATTATCGGGTACTTGATGCGCCTGATTCGGCCACAGCGTTCAAAACAATCGAAGCGCACAGGCCTGACTTAATTCTGCTCGATATTCATTTGGATAAAGAAGATGGTATTATCATACTCTCTCGTCTTAAGACAAATCCTTTGTTAAAAGCAGTGCCAGTAATCATGTTAACAGCTGATGCCGGAAGGGATCTGGTTGCCCGCGCTGCGCGAAATGGTGCAATTGATTATGTAGTAAAACCGTTTCAACAGGCGCAACTGATCGGTAGAATTGTGCGGGCCTTACAGTTAGGCGATCTTGAGCGTTCCCGAGAAACTGGCTCAGTTGCAAAAGTAGAGCTTGAGCGGAAAGGTGGAGTTACTCGAGTAGTATTCACAGGAAGAATGGATTTGTCGCTGCTGGACAGGCTACGCGAAGTATTTACGCATACACTCCGCATCCAGGCCCGCAATGATGAAGTAGTGATCGATCTTCGATTTCAGAATATCCAGGGGGAAGCCCACCTGAGTATTGTGCGCAGCATTCTGGAGTTGCTCAAGCCAATTACACCCCGCATCATTGCAGGCCGGAATTTCGCTCAGCTTCTGGGCCTCGATACTGTAGAGAATCAGCTTTTTCTGTCACCGGATGATCTGATTCAGTGGCTGCAGTTTCGCGAAAGTGGAAAGAAACGTGCTTGAATTGATCGCAGGTCTGTGAGAGATTCTTCTCATGGCTGCCGCAATCAGGCATAGTTTTCCAGCATTCTGCATCCTGGCGTTTACAGCACTTTCGGCGCTTCCGGCTCAGTCTCTAGATCATCAGCCGGTTGAAGTTGGATCGCTGGTCGGGTCCCTGGCCGTATCCAGGAATATGGAGATCTTACAAACCGAGGGCAAAACCCTTGAACTTGGCCAGGCGCAGAAACCCGAAAGCGTATCGTCGCAGCTTGCCTGGAGGACGGCTCTGGGCCCATTTGAGGCGTTTGGTTTTACAGAAACAGAAGTCTGGGCTCGCTTCAGTCTAAAGAACTCAAGCGGCATTAGTGTAAGCAGAGTACTGGAGCTCCGCAGTCCGCGCCTTGACCGTGTAGACCTGTATCAGTTACGCTCGGGCAAAATCGAGCATGCTGTTGGTGGGGATACGGTGACTTCAGATGGAAGTCTGGACGCAGAGCGTAATCCTGCATTCCGCATAACGTTACAACCCGGGGAAACAGTTCCGGTCTATTTACGCCTCTCCAGCCAGGATCCCCTGGAGGCTGCGCCTTTCTTGATGGATGAGCTCACGTTTCATCAAACTGCGTTCAGGGAAACGTTACTCCTTGGCATCTATTTTGGTTTGCTCGTCTTGATGTGTCTTGCCAATACTTTTCTATTCGTGGCCAGTCGCGATACAACTTTCATCCTGTACTCTTCTTATCTCGCCAGCGTCACCATGGTAGCCAGCGGAACCAGCGGAGTACTCTGGTCATTTACACATCTCTCCTGGCTCGTGCATCAACTTACGCTGTTTGTAAGTTTCATAACATCTATATTGATCCTTTCGTTTACCCGCCACTTCCTCCGCACGGCTGCGAGGATGCCGCGAGCCGATATGGTGCTCAAGGCTGGGCTCATTTCCTGTGCCATTGGACCCGTTCTGTTCTTCACAATTGGTTACCGGTTCGCTCTGATCTACATTCACATTCAATCTGCAATTCTTGCCCTTTTCCTGCTCCTGCTGGGTGGGCTTGCGATCAGACAAAATTTGGAACAATCCCGCCTGTTCTTTGTGGGATGGATTGCTCTGTATGGATTTCTGATTTTAGAAGCGCTTGCGCGCGCGCTCATAATTCCAAACAATCAAATTACAAATAATGGCTTTATGATTGGCGTTGTGCTTGAGGCATTGATATTTTCAACAGCGCTGGGCCTTCGGATGCGCACGCTTGTAGCAACGCGCGAAAGTGAACATATCCGAATGCAGCTAATGGATCAAGAAATGGATCTTGCAAGGCGCAGTCAAGAGGCACTATTGCCCCGGGCAGAACCTACATTGCCCGGCCTTTCAGTGCATGCACGCTATATTCCGTTTCTAGCAGTGAGTGGCGATTTCTATGCGTATCATGAAATCAATTCAAACAGGCTTGGGGTTCTGGTGGCAGACGTTTCAGGTCATGGCTTGTCTGCGGCTCTTGATTCTTCCGTTGTGCGCATTGCATTTCACCAGGCAGTAAGTTCATTTGTTGAGCCAGCAGACGTGTTACGCTCGATGAACGAATTCTTGCATTCATATGTTGACTATCGCTATGTGAGCGCCATATACACTGTCTTTGATGTAGAAAACTCGAGGCTAGAAACGTCCTCCGCTGGACATCCACCTTTGATCATAAGTCGCGCCGGCTCCGTTGTCAAGACCCTGTCGACAGAGGGTCCTTTGCTTGGGCTAACAGACGTTCCCAATTTCGAACAGATTGCATTTGATCTAACTCCAGGCGATCGTATTATTCTTTATACTGACGGCCTTTACGAGCGACTTATCACAGATCATCCTGAAATGGATCATCAGGTTCTGATTGATGCCTTTGCCAGGATTTCCGCAGGCCCGGCAGAGACGCTTGCAGAGCGCATCATGGCTCGGATTGCAACAATTCGTTCCGGACTTCCTTCAGACGACATTACTCTGGTGGTCGTGGATTTTGAAGGGAGCAAGACTGCCGTAACAAGGTAAGCCCAGCGTCGGCCGCGCTCAATGGCGATTATCAATGGCGAATACGTCGATTGCATAGGCTATCCCAGCGCCAAGGGTGTAGGCCAGAAGATCCAACGGATCAAATACTGAACCTAAAGTGAGCTGGGCCAGTTTATTTCCGGACAGGCCCAGCAAATGAACGAGCTTCAAGTATTGTAGCCCTTCAATAGCGAAAGCGAATAGTAGAACACCTATTGCAAGCCTTTTGGGCGTAAAAGCCCGGACGGCTTTAATCAAACAATAAAGCAAGACTACGATCAGGCAATCACCCAGGAACCCTCGGATAAAGGGATAGGGACTGAAGACCAGGACAATTGCAACGCATAGCCCCAGACAGATCCCGGCGATTACAATATAAGGGCGCCGCCTAACGTCATATTTCAAGGATTCCCGCCGGAGACACCGCTGCCATTCTTGTAACGCGCAATCAAAACGAATCGCTCCGGATTCATCTGCGCCTTAGCTTTTCATTCTGCATTCACTCCAAACGCATTTGTCGCTTTCCACGTCAAATCGGATATGTTTTTACAGTTGACCACGGGATTTACATGGCTTCGAATGAGAGCGTGCGCATCTGGTTTCTCCTCCTTTCCTGCATTTCCTTTGTATTCTCGATTGAGGGAAGCCCATATCAAGCGGCTCTGCAGGAGTACAAGCCTTCAATCCCTGAAAAAGAGGTGCGAGCCCTCTGGATTACCCGGGCATCCCTTCAAACAGCAAAGTCAATCCGCGCCGTAATCGAATCCATGCGACGCAATAACCTGAATACTGCTATGGTTCAGGTGCGCGGCCGTGGGGAGTCCTATTATGTTTCCGATTTCGTTCCGCGTGCACGCGGGCTTGAAGGAGGCCTTGATCCGCTGGCAGAGTTTATGAAGGTCGCAAAGCCGTACGGAATTTCTGTTCACGCATGGGTGAATGTATTTCTGGCGGCTGATAGAGAAACAATTCGGACGGCCCCCCGCGAGCATTTAATCTACACGCATAGAGACTGGTTTTTGCGTGATCGAACTGGTCGTTCAATGCTTGAGTATTCCGGGGCCGAGCTCATCCGTGCAGATATTGAGGGCGGGTTTCTTGATCCGTCCAATGAAGCTGTTCGGCAGTACAATGTTCGTGTTGTTGGCGAAATACTCAGCCGTTATGCGGTCAATGGAATTCATCTGGACTATATACGTTATCCATCTTCTCAGGCGGGCACGGTATACGACTTTGGTATGCCCCTATCGAATCCCAGGACACAGAAAGATTTTGTCTACGAGATGCAAACAACGCGCAAGTCCAGGCGTGACTATATTACTCAGATGGTTGCAGAGATTCGTTCAGAAGTGCGCAGGAAGAATCCGGATGTGATTCTCTCGGCCGCAGTCTGGCCCAACAAACAAAAGATTGAAGAGCGCGTATTTCAGATGTGGCCAGAGTGGCTGTCGCGTGGACTGATTGATTACGCATTTCTAATGTCTTACTATGACACGGTCCAGCGATTTGATGAACGTATTACCCCATTCTTTGATCCACGGATAAATTCAAGAATGATCCTGGGTGTTGGTCTGTACAGAAATCCATCACCCACCGTGACTTTGCATCAGCTCAAGACTTCCAGAGCAATTGGTTCTGCTGGTATTTGCTATTTTCAGGCCAACTGGTTTCTTTCAAAAGACGCCAGTGAGAAGGAGAAGCGGCATCAAATGCCCGTGATGTTTGGTTCGTGGCGCGAGGCAGGACTGGCTCCCAAATAGCGTTTATCCTTGCCTCAATTAGTAGTTCCAGGTTAATTTGAGTTTGTGCTTGAGTTCATACTTCGACTACTGCATTTTGAGAGTCCCGGCCAAAACAGGTCCACAGCCGGGAGTAAATATGCACGGGATCGATTTCGAATCACCCTTGTGATTGCGTTCATCTTTATTCTTTTCTGGGTATGGGTAATTTTTCTTTAGCGGATTTGGTCGCCGTCTAACTTTGCTGATAGGTTTCAGTTTGTGTAAAAGGTGGGACGGAAAGGATCCTTTGAGCACGCGACGTACTCAAAGGATTGTTGAAAACGATTAGTCACCAACTACAACAGTGCAAAGGTTCGCATAGAGTCCGAGCACGCTAAATGTATGAACGCTAACGCCTTTGATGGTTTTAATTCCAGCGTCTTCAGCAAGTGAAGTCACATCTTTTCCACCGACACCAATGAGGCCAAGAATGCTATGAGCACAGCCTTCGCTGGTTTTGCTTCCTCTACCATCACCATTGCCGGAGAGGCCGGTTTTAGTTGAAGAGAAGAGACTGCCATTTGGTCCGAAACCAGGTGTTGCGCAGCTGATGCAAAGTGCCGCAGTGAATGCCAGCAATACCATTAGATTTTTCAATTTTCCCATGAAATACTCCTTTGTATTTTATGGAATGAGGCAAGCTAAGAGGGCAGGAAAAGCAAGCAGAAATCGCGATGTTCCTAAATACGTTAGTCGAAATTGCAAATTTTTTCCGCTTGAGCCTATCTGGATACCGCGTTGAGGGTATGTTTTGCATGGGCCATTTGGCCGATGTGCGATGGTGCAGGCTGCACTACAATCAGGACAACTGGAGTAATAATGGAAAATACTAAACGATTACTTTTGAAAACGGGTTCCCTTTTGCTTTTCCTGGGAATGGCAACCGGCGGCTTTGTTGCCGCCGCGATGACGGGCAAGGTTAGTGCAGATGGGAGTATGGCCCTCGCCTCGCACTTGAATGCGCTTCTGGGCGCATGTATGATCTTTGGTCTTGCACTTTGCTTGCCATATCTAAAGTATGATTTAACGGGACAAAGACGAATCGCCTGGCTAATCATTGTTGCTAATTATGCTAACTGGTTGTTTATCGGGTTTCGCAAAGGTGGAGGACAATCATGAAAGCCAGGCTCAATGTTAAACTCCGAACACTATCGATAGTCGCATCCATTCTGGCTGTTGCGTCCTGTAGTTCTGCGCTACGGAAAGATTCATTTGCAACGATTCAGGTCTACCGCATTGATACAGGAATGGCCAATGTCTATTTGATCAAAGGCGAAAAGCTCATCATGGTCGACACAAGCATCCCCGGAAAGCAAGAGTTTGTGGTTCAAAAGATTCAAGAGCTGGGTTTCAAGCCAGAAGATATAGCGTTGATAATTGTCACGCACGGCCACGGTGACCATGCAGGAAGCGCTAAGGCGTTCCAGGAAAAATACCACATTCCGATTGCCGGAGGGCAAGGCGACCTGGACAAGTTCTCGTCGGGGAAAACCGATTTGGGAAAAGCCGTAAGCATTGGTGTGATGGCGCGTTTGATTCGTGGTATGTCGGACAAACCGTATCCTGCGTTTACGCCGGATATCGTTGTAAACAAAGAAATGCCCCTTTCAAAATATGGATTTGAAAACGGAAGTATTTTGCCGTTAGCCGGCCATACACCTGGATCGCTCGTTGTAAAAATCGGCGATGTAGCATTTGTAGGAGATTTGATTCGCGGGGGTGTTGTGCTAAATAGTTCACCTACTGAACATTTCTATCACGAGAACCGCGAAATGGCCAAAGAGAAGCTGAAAGCATTTATGCAAACTGGTGTGCGCACGTTTTATCCGGGACATTTTGGTCCGCTCAGTGCGACGGACGTTGAATCATATCTGAGCGATTGATCGCGCGATTAGTACACGAATAGCTCTACAAACGGCCCCGGTGGATGTTGCAGGTGGGGTCCGTACTAGCCGGGCCACATAATATTATTATGTCTCATTGTGGACGGGGGCAGCATTTGAGCAGCCCGGCCGATCGCAGGCTGACGTCCCACTCCAACGCCCCGTTCCTTCGCCTTTTCCTTGACGCTCGTTTGTCAGGCTGGATTTTGCCCTTACCATGAGAGAAATTATCAAATTAGAATCCACTGCGGGCACCGGATTCTTCTATACTACCACCCGTAACAAAAAAGCCAACCAGGGCAAGCTTGAGATCACCAAGTTTGATCCAAAAGCACGTAAGCACGTGAAATTCGTAGAGAAGAAGCTCAGCAAATAAGCACCTTCCACCTCGAAAGTCCGGCCAAGATCAACGTCGGTCTGCGTGTACTCAGCCGCAGAATCGACGGCTATCACGAACTAGAAAGTATTTTTGTACCAATCTCTTTTGGCGACTCGCTTGAAATCAGTGAGACACCTGCAAGCGAGTTTGGCTTTACGCTTACGACTGAAAATCTACTCACCGGTCCGGCACGCGATGCATTTGAATCTGCAAGTGAACGGGGCGATATCACATGCAATACAGTTTCCAAGGCGCTTGCCTATCTCAAGGCCTCGCCAGGCGCCGGGCTTCCACCCATTCAACTGAACGTTCACTTAAAAAAGCGAGTGCCTGCGGGTGCGGGTCTGGGTGGGGGCAGCTCAAATGCCGGGATCGTTCTGAGATTTTTACGCGAGCGCGGTGCAAAGCCTGAGTCAGTCCGAATCGCGGCGATCCGTGCTGGAGCCGATGTGCCTTTCTTTCTGGAAAATCATGCAGCGCTTGCTACAGGTGTAGGCGAGCATCTTACAGCGATTGAATTTCCGCATGGCCATGGCGTGCTATGTCTCCCTGACGTATTTATTTCAACTCCTGAAGCATACAGAGGCCTGAAAAGGCCTTTACAGGGGGGGCCGATTTCAGATTCTCGGACATCGTTTGAAGGGTGGCAGGAATGGGCGCGTTCCCTGTGGACGAGTGCTGATTTCATGCGCAACGACTTCGAAGAGGTGGCGTTTCGGGCCCATCCTGAGCTTGCATCCGTAAAGCAGGCATTTCAGGAATTGGGAGCGTTAGCGTCGCTGACAGGTTCAGGGTCGGCCCTTTATGGGATTCTTCCTGGTCCGGCAGACAACCTCTTGCAGAAGATGATAGAGCGTTTCCCGCACTATCGTTTCGAGCCCTTTCATTTTTAATTGGGGCGTCGCCAAGCGGTAAGGCACCTGGTTTTGGTCCAGGCATACGGAGGTTCGATCCCTCCCGCCCCAGCATTTAGTAAGCGCAGTCAGAGCGACTGCAGGGGTAGGCGTGAGCGAGAAAGTAGCAGTGGTTCTGGCGGCCGGCAAAGGCACCAGAATGAAATCAGATCTGCCCAAGGTTGCCGTACCCGTGCTCGGGAAGGCCATGCTGCTGTACGTACTCGATCATCTACGCGACAGCGGATTTAAACGGATCATTCTAATCGTTGGATATGGCCGCGAAGTCGTAGAACAACTGGTCAAAGACAGAACGGATCTTCAAATCGAATTTGCACTTCAAGCCGAACAGAAAGGCACAGCGCATGCATTTCTCTGTGCTGAGCCGGCGCTTAAAGATTTTACCGGAACCGTAATGGTTACCTGTGGTGACATGCCGCTCATTCGCTCTACAACGTTTGGTAGCCTACTCGCGCAACATGCAGCAGAAAAGAATTCAGCCACCGTGCTTTCAGCCGTTCTGGAAAATCCTAAAGGATACGGCAGACTTGTTCGCAGTCCAGATGGTCAACTTCTCAAAATCGTAGAAGAGAAAGACGCAGATGAAGAAACAAAGAAAATCCGCGAAACAAATTCAGGCACTTACATCTTTGAAGCACCAGGAATCTTTGAAGTACTCAAAGCAATCGATACAAACAATAAACAAAACGAATACTATCTGCCCGATGCAGTAAAAATCCTCGGTGCGAAGGGTCAAAGGGTGGGCGTATGCTTTACGCAGGACGCGGACGAGGCGCTAGGCGCCAACACTCCCGAGGACATAGCGAATCTGGAATCGAAAGTGAAGTCGAGGCTAGCGGTAGCATGAGTTACCAGCTTGTAGTATTTACTGGGAATGCAAACATTCCTCTGGCAGAACAAATTTGCCAGCATTTGAGCATTCCCCTGGGCCGCGCTGTAGTTAAGAGCTTCTCTGATGGCGAAATTTCAGTTAAGCTTGATGAGAATGTACGTGGCCGCGATGTGTTTGTAATTCAGCCTATTTCTGCCCCGGCAAACGACCATTTGATGGAAGTTCTTCTCATGACCGATGCGCTCCGTCGCGCATCAGCTGATCGCATAACGTTAGTCATTCCTTATTACGGCTACGGCCGCCAGGATCGCAAAGCAGAGCCGCGTGTTCCAATCTCTGCGCGTGTAGTTGCTGATTTGATTGAATGCATGCTCCCGCATCGTTTGCTTACTATGGACTTGCATGCTGATCAGATTCAAGGATTCTTCAGGCTTCCTGTGGATCATCTGTTTGCAGCACCTGCATTTGTTCAGTATCTACGCGGTAAGAATCTGGATCAGCCGGTTGTAGTTTCTCCGGATTCTGGTGGTGTGGAACGCGCACGGTTCCTGGCTCGCCAGATCAACGCCGGGCTTGCAATTATTGATAAACGCCGCCCGCGCGCGAACGTAGCTGAAGTAATGAACGTGATCGGTGAAGTAAAAGATAGAACATGTATTCTGTATGATGATATGATCGATACAGCCGGAACCATTACCAAGGCTGCAGCAGCTCTCCGTGAGTATGGTGCCAAGAGTGTAATCTGCTGCGCGACACATGGCGTACTGTCAGGGCCGTCGATTGAAAGGCTACAAGAGTCCATTCTAGACGAAGTTGTAATTTCTAATTCGATTCGCCTGGATCCTGAAAAGAAAATCGACAAGATTACAGTGTTGTCCGTGGCCTCGCTCGTGGGTGAGGCTATCAGGCGTATTCACAATGAAGAGTCCGTGAGTTCTCTATTTCTATAAGAAAGCATTCATCTATAAGGAGATTGATATGGAAGCAAAGTTAGCAGTTAAAAGAAGACAGGAAACTGGAAAAAACGAAATGAATCGCCTGCGCGTAGCTGGCAACGTTCCAGGGAACGTTATCTATGAAGGAAATTCCATCATGATTGCGTTTGCCAAAGCAAGCATTCAAAAACTGGTGCAGTCCGGCTTACGCCAGAGCACAGTGATTGATATGGATATCGACGGGACCCAGCAAAGCAAGGTTATCGTAAAAGAAATGCAACGCCATCCTGTAAGTGGTGAAATCGTGCATATCGATTTCTACAGGCTTACTCCTGGTAAAAAACTCACGCTCAGCGTTCCTGTGCGCCCGCAGGGAACTGCAATTGGAATTAAGAACGGTGGAGCAATGGAGCAATTTTACGGAAGCGTTAAGATTCGCACTACTCCCGAGAATTTGAAAGAAACCATCGATGTAGACGTTACAAACCTTGACGTTGGTCAGGGTGTTCGCCTTTCCATGCTTCCAGTTCCAAAGGAATGGGAGATTCGCCTGGAAGGTGACCCGATGATTCTCAAATGTTCAAGGTCACGCATGACGGTTGAAGGACCAGAAGTTGCAGCAGCTGGAGCAGAGGGTGCGGCAGCTCCTGGAGCAGCAGCCGCTGCCCCTGCCGCAGCCGCAGCAAAAGCGCCGGCCAAGAAGACTACAGATAAGAAGTAATAGAGCTAAGGAGCTGCTACTCCGGCGGATTGCATGAAACTTATCATTGGTCTGGGGAATCCTGGTGAAAAATTCCAGAACCACCGATCCAACATTGGCTTCAAGATTCTCGATGTTCTTGCTAACAACAATAACATCGAGATTCGAACCAAGAAAAAGAAGTCGTTGATTGGACGCGGTGAGTTTGAAGGGGAGGAGATTGTACTCCTCAAACCCCAGACGTTTACCGATCTGGCCGGGGAAGCTGCGCTCTATATTGCGTCGTTCCTGAAGATCAAGCCACCAGATATTGTAGTTATCATGGACGACTTCGGGTTACCACTGGGAAAACTCGTAGTTGAAAAAGGTGGGAATGATTATGCCCATCCAGCCATAAAGAATCTTTCTATTGCCCTGAAATCCCCGGATTTCATTCGTCTGCGGGTTGGCATCCTGGGACGTAGCGCAGCCAAATTGACAAGGGATAAGTACGTTAGTTCAGAATTTGAACCAATGGAGATTCTCCAGCTGATCAATATCATCAATGATGCAGAAGCAGCCGTGCGCTCCATTTCCAGCGGAGACATCGGGGAGGTCGTAGAGAAGTTTAAGCAATGATTGACGCTCCTCTTTATAATGATTAATATGGAGCGGTAGGTATACATGAATAAGAATGCCCGTTATCTAATCTTCATCCTCTTTGGCGTAGCCGTCATACTGATGCTCATGGGAGGTCCAGCCAACGTATTCAAGAAGGACGAGCTCGAATCCCTCACATTCTCTCAATTTAAACAATTACTTACCCCGGAAGGAAAGACAACCGTTGGTCGGATATTCTCCAGAACGCCAGTTGAGAAGAACGAGGATACCTCGTTTATGCTTCGCATTTCCCCCAGGCGCATCACAGGTCGCTACCTTAAGCCAGGTGTAATCCTTGAAGCCAGTGACACCAGCACAGACCGCATCAAGAGCAAGACCATACCGTTCGAGGTGGAAGTCGCCCAGGGTGCAATGACAGAGAAGGTTCAGCAACTCCTGGATGAAAATGCAGTCGTTTACAAATTTGAAAATCCAGACGAGAGTAGTCTCTTTAACACTATCATTCAGATTCTTCCGTTTGTTTTGCTCATCGGGTTTCTCTGGATGTTCATGATGCGTCAGATTCAGGCAACTGGCAATCGCGCCATGTCGTTTGGAAAAAGTAAAGCACGCCTTCTTCCAGAAGGAAAAAAGAAACTCACGTTTGGCGATGTTGCAGGATGCGACGAAGCCAAAATGGAACTTGTTGAAGTTGTTGAATTCCTAAAAGATCCAAAGAAATTTCAATCCATTGGAGCTAAGATTCCTAAGGGCGTTCTGCTTGTTGGTCCTCCCGGCACAGGTAAGACTCTCCTTGCGCGTGCAGTAGCAGGTGAAGCGGGAGTTCCGTTTTTCTCAATCTCTGGTTCCGATTTCGTTGAGATGTTCGTAGGCGTTGGCGCATCGCGTGTGCGTGATCTATTCGAACAGGCCAAACGTCAGGCGCCATGCATAGTGTTCATCGATGAGATTGATGCTGTGGGCCGCCTGCGCGGTGCTGGGCTTGGCGGTGGACACGACGAACGCGAACAAACTCTCAACCAGATGCTCGTTGAGATGGATGGATTTGAAGAAAATGAAGGTATCATCGTGGTTGCCGCAACCAACAGACCGGACGTACTCGATCCGGCCCTGCTTCGTCCAGGTCGGTTCGATCGCCAGGTCGTTGTAGATATTCCCGATGTAAAAGGACGCGAAGCGATCCTGAAAATCCATGCGAAGAAAATTCCACTTACCTCCGATGTATCATTGCAGAATATTGCGCGCGGAACTCCAGGCTTTACTGGGGCCGATCTTGCCAATCTAATCAATGAGGCTGCATTGCTCGCAGCGCGTCGTAACAAACGCCGCGTAACGCAGGAAGAACTCGAGGAAGCAAAAGACAAAGTCCTAATGGGACCAGAGCGTAAGTCGTTTATGATTACGCAGAAAGAAAAAGAAGTCATTGCATACCATGAAGGCGGACATGCGCTCCTTGGGACAATGCTCGCGTATGCTGAGCCGGTTCACAAGGTTACAATCATTCCGCGCGGTCGTGCCCTGGGCCTAACGCAGCAACTTCCGGAAGACGATAAACATATTCAACCAAGCAAGTACTGGCTGGATAGAATTTGTGTCTTGATGGGTGGTCTGCTTGCTGAAGAAATTATTTTTGAGGATCGCTCAACGGGCGCCTCAAACGATATTCAAGTAGCTACTAATATCGCAAGACGCATGGTCTGTGAATGGGGCATGTCTGAGAAGATTGGAACCATTAACTATTCTTCCAATCATGACAGTGTATTTCTGGGACGTGAGATTCAGAACGCGCGCCAGTACAGCGATGAAACCGCAACCATCATTGATGAAGAAGTACACCGCATCATTGTAGAGCAAAAGGAAAAAGGGAAAGCCCTCATTCTGCAACATCGCGAGAAACTTGAACGCATTGCAAAAGCTCTGCTTTCACAGGAGAGCATTACAGGCGATGAACTGAGCGAAATGGTTGGCGAAGCTGCCTCAGAAAATCAAAAACGGTCTGCGCGCAGAAGCCGTGAAGATAGAGAAGGACGCGAAGGCGGCGGGATTACTCCAGAACCAGCTCCAGCAACCTGATCCACGCCTAAGATCTCAAACGGGCGGGTCCTTCGGGACTCGCTTGTACGTCATCGTTTACATTAACGCGCTTAATTCCCAGAATCGTTATATCGTCCTGTAGCGGATTGCCGTTGCAAAATTCCATAACCCTGGAGTTCATCTGCTGCACGATTTCATCCATAGGCAGTGTTCGCGAAGCCTCAATGATGCCGCGCAGTCTCGATTCGCCGAACTCTTCGCCCTCAGGACTAAATTCTTCAAACGCACCATCCGTGAATAGAAGTAGGCTATCGCCCGGGTTAAAACAGACTTCCTGGTCTGTGACCCTGTAGTCGGCACGCGCTCCAAGAATTGGTCCCGTACGATGCAGGTCGATTAGCCCCTGTGCGTTTAGCAAAAATTGGCTGCAATGTCCGCCCGATGCATAGCGAACCAGGTTCTCTGCAGCATCGATGTCGATTACAATGGCCGTAAAAAAACTTTGCAGTGCCCTGTACTTCTGGAAGTAGCGCTCGTTTAATAATCCAAGTAGTTCAGAAGGTGAGTTTGCTTCCCGTTTGAGTTGATCGAATTCTCCCTTAGCCGCAATCGTTGCAAGCGCTGCAGTCACTCCATGTCCGGTAACGTCTGCCAGGAAGACGCGCAGAACTCCAGAATCTGCTGCAAATACGTCGAACACATCACCGCTTACGTCACTCAAGGCCCTGGATTCTACAAGAATACTGAAGCCAGGCGGCGCCGAAAAGGTTCGCGGTATAAGGTTCCGTTGCAATTTTCCGGCTGCGCGAATGTCTGATTTTATTTCTGCCAGAAGCCTTTCAGCCTGCGATTTTAATCGAACCGTGGTTTCAAATAGTACGGATGTATTTAGAGCGCCGCCAATCTGCTCTGCAATCACAGTCAAGGAATCGAGCTCTCGAATTGAAAGGTCCATGGGCTGCCTTACGTTGTTGAATGATAGTATCCCAATCACTTCATCGCGGACTATCAAGGGCACCAGCAAGTAGGATCGAATAGGTAACGCGTCTAGTAGCCTGCCCTCTATCTGGTTTGCTCTGCCTCGATCAATGTCCTTTCTGAATGTCAATTTCTTCTTTCTGTATGTTCTATTAAATGCTCCACTTTCGTTACCCAGCGGGATTCGCGTTTGCCTGAGGGTTGCAATCGAGTCTGCCGATAAGTTGCGCTCCGCTGCCTTGCTAAATTCATACAGATAGAGATCGTTTCTCTCTGGATCCACGAGCCTCAGCCAGCAGTATTCGATCTTGAAATTCTCACTTACGTAATCAAACAGATGTTGGACGATTTGCCTGGTTTCAACCGATTCGTTGATGCGCCGCGCAGCTCTGGAAATTTGTTCCAGATCTTGTCTGGCACGCTGCGCCTTTTCTTTCTCGCGATTTAACTGGACGGTTGTTTGATACCAGGCTTGCCTGATTCGATCCATGAACGCAGAAAATACAAGTACTCCAAGGAATAGTGAGGGAAGAACAAAGCGATCGTGCATGCCAATCGCCTGAATCCCAGCACCCGAGGCATATGCGGACAGGATCAGTGCAAGCAGAGAAAGGCCAAGTACGAGCATACTGGTCTGGAATCGCACCGGAATCATTAGCCATCCCACGAGGGCTATGTAGAAGCCACTCAGGTATTGTGCATGAATTCCAGAAAGGCCAACAATGGCACCGGTTGCGATTTCAAAATATCCAAC
Source organism: Spirochaetia bacterium (assembly GCA_021413825.1). GTDB lineage: Bacteria > Spirochaetota > Leptospiria > Leptospirales > Leptonemataceae > JAEUSB01. Next base: position 39,757 of record JAIOPQ010000096.1, read on the forward strand.
GATGATTTGTAAAGCCCATCGTTCCTTGCCCGCGAAATCCGGGAGGAAACGGACCAACAATCCACATATTCCTAGAATCGAAAGGACACCCCTTAGAATTGGCATTAGCGTATTGCCAGGGAACATTGAGAAATCAGCGTACATGAACGGAAGCCAGCTGAATGTGAGGACAAGGCTGGCAGGGAATAATAGTAACTTACACAATCGATTGAGTTCGTCCTGATAGGTGGCCTGGGCACGGATACGAAGTGGCGAAGCCATTCTGCATTTCTTGCATTTTGCCTGGGCGTCTCAATTCATTTTTGTTGTTCGATTGACCTGAAATCGATCTCATTAATCGTACGTGCTGGTGACCGAACCGGGCACGCGCCGATAATCACAGCATGGATGAGGATTTAGTAAAACTACTGTCCAATCCTTTTGAAGAGGAGAAGCTACAGTCCAGAGCCCTCCTGTCCGGTCGCGCCGCTGATCTTGAGGATGGCACAGAATCTCATGACTCGCTTCGCGATATGCGGATGTTTCGCGGTCAGCCGGAGACGGCGCTCTATGCCCATCGGAGCGCCGCTGAGACTGCAATGGATAGGCTGTTCTCGCCCGGACTTTCACCAGCAGCTCAACAGGCTCTTTCTGCATACCGTGCGCGGCTCGGTGCTCATTTTTCTTCTATACTGAAGAATTTCAAAGTCTATGTTGAAACGTGTTCGGAAGAAATTCTGCAGAAAGAAGTTAAACGACTGGAGCGTCGTTATTTTGATCAGGGTGCGAATGAAAAGCAACTCAACTTCCTAAAACTCAAACGCATTTTCGAAAAACTAAAAACATTCCAGGAGTTATGCCGTACAGACTGGCGTGAGATCTTCAAGATTGTAGATACGTTAACGGTGATTGAAGACACTCGCACCATGGCACGGTCAATTGAAAAGGATATTCTACGCGGCATACCTGTGCTGATGCGTCGTACGGATCATTTCCTGGAATCAATGAACGCCTACATGGGTGGCGGGGAAGAGAATCGCGATCCAGTAACGGGAACGTACAGACTCACCGTTAATTGGCGACCGGAATTGCTTTATACGATCGGTCACATGATGGGCGATGAGATTGCAGCAGACGATCTGCCTGCAGCAGAGGCAGAAGTTCCTGCTGAATCCGCAGAGGAATCGTTTAGCGGATCGATTGCACGAAATATTGTAATTGATACTCGCGAGAAAATTCTAAACAAATCCTCCCTCTTTTCTGCGCTGCTACTTGGCTCGCGCGATTGGAATCGAACTCCGGCTTACAGCATGGAAGTCCCGGTCAGACATTATGAGGAGTGTCTGGAAAATTTCAAACAGTCGTTTATTGTCCATCTCGAACCATCTACGATTCCGGCGAACGCCACCACAAGTCAGGTAGCGGCGCGCCTGAGATCTGGTTCAGGCGAAAGTGTGCTGACAGACTACGTAAAGCTCACATTCGATTTCCTCGAAGCCATCGCGCAGGATATTGTTAAGACTGATTTTCCGGGTCTTGACAAACCCACCGTTTTTCTTTATCATTGTGGGCCCATTGCGTTTTACAACATTTTGCTTTTGACTCTAAAGAACAAACAGCTGGGAGAAATTCAATACCTGGATCGAGCCGGGAACGCAATCCGAGAGTATCCACATGAGATTCTAAAAAAGCTGCTGATCGATTGGTGGGGCGCGCGATTTTCAACGCTGGGTTCTGAAGATATTGATTCTTATATCAGCTACTCACGCGGGCTTGAAATCATTAAGAAAGATTATCGCATTGCGTATAATCTTGGTGTTGCAATGCGAAAAAAGGAACAACCGCATGGAACGTATTCGGGGCTCGGCCGGTGGATGAAAGAAAACCGAGCGCGGATTTTTGGAATTCGCAAAATGGAAATTTTCAGACGATTCATCCCAGGAATCTTTCTCAACTTTTGAACGCGTAAGCTGGATTGATTTTTGATTGCGACAGGCTGTCATTTTGTGACTATTGGCAGATATGAAAACCCTGGAACGCAGACTTCCGTTTACTAAAGAGCACAACGAATATCGAGAAATGGCCGCAGGCTTCTTTGACAAAGAAGTGGCACCCTATCACGAAAAATGGGAAGAGGATGGAATTGTTCCGCGCGAGGTCTGGGCTAAAGCCGGTAAGCTAGGCTTGATCTGCCCCAATTTTCCGGAGCAGTATGGTGGCGCTGGGGTTGATTTCCTCTACAATCTAATTGTAATTGAAGAGGCTGCGCGCGTTGGAGCTAGCGGGTTCTTTGTAAGTTTGCATGCGGACGTGATTGCTCCTTATGTTTTGCATCATGCTTCCGACGAGCAGAAGGATCGGTGGTTACCCGGCATCATAGACGGAACTAAAATTCTAGCAATTGCAATGACTGAACCGGGAGCTGGATCGGATCTTGCCGGTATTCAGGCCACAGCGATTGATCAGGGTGATCATTATCTTGTGAATGGATCCAAGACATTTATCTCCAACGGGTATCTTTCAGATTTGATTATTACAGTGGCCAAAACTGATCCCGGAAAGGCGATTAACGGTATTTCTCTCTTGATGGTTGAACGCGGAATGGAAGGATTCGAGCGCGGCAAGCGTTTGAAAAAGATAGGACTACATGCGCAGGATACATCTGAACTATTCTATCACGACGTAAAGGTTCCAAAGAATAACGTGTTGGGTAAGAAGGGATACGGATTCCGCTATCTGATGTCTGAGCTCGCAACTGAAAGGCTGGTTTTGTCTGCGTCAAATATGCGTGGCGCTGAAGCCGCGCTTGAAGCTACAATTCAGTATGTTAAGACGCGTAAGGCTTTTGGTAAATCCATTGGTCAATTCCAGAATACTCAGTTTCGTCTGGCTGATCTGGCCACAGAGATCGCAGCGGCGCGTGCGTTCCTGGATAACGTGATTCTTGCATTCATGAACGGCCAGAAGGTTGTGGTTGAAGCGTCCCAGGCCAAGCTGCTTTGCTCAGAATTGCTCAAACGAACCGTGGACACCTGTTTGCAGTTTTTTGGCGGTTACGGCTATATGACTGAGTATCCAATTGCCCGCGCATTCCTTGATGCTCGCGTTCAAACAATTTACGCCGGAACATCAGAAATCATGCGCGAGATTATTGCGTCTAAAGGCCTTGGTCTCTGACAGAAATCCTTCCGCCTGATCATGTTTGCCAGGAAGTGCTGGCGCTTGCAGAAACCGCGGCACTGTCCGGCGAAGTCCCTGTAGGAGCCGTTGTTTGCAATGGAGCCTGGGAAATCCTGGGACGCGGCGCAAACGAGATTTTAAAGCGAAACGATCCCACAGCGCACGCCGAGCTACTTGCGATCCGCGCGGCCGCTGAGTTTCAGAAATCTGAGCGTCTGAGCGACTGCGTTCTTGTAAGCTCCCTTGAGCCATGCACTCTATGTTCAGGGGCTGCTGTATTTGCGCGCGTAAAAGCAGTATTCTATTTTGCGCCGGTGTTTACCGGAGTTGGGATGGTTCGGCTATTTGACGTGTTTTCTGAATCGTTCAATCACAGGCCGCCAATCATCCAGGTGACATCTTTCTCGGAGCGAGCCTCACGGTTACTAAAGGATTTCTTTGCTAAAAAACGCAGGGGTGATTCTAAGGAATTAACCACAGATGAACTCGTGTAGAAAAGACGCAAACCGGAACGCCTTGTAATGGATGGTTAATTTTCAGTTGGAGTTTCCGGTTCATCCTTCACTGAAAGCTTGCGACCTGTTAGGCGCTCGATGTCCAGGAGTTTTACGCGTTCGTTCATTTCACGAAGAATTCCTGCCGTGATTTCTTTCATGATATTGCCCATGACTTCCGTTTCCAATACTTCGATTATGATTTTCCCAACATCATCGCCCAGACGTCCCACAAGGGCTCCCATGAGAGGCATGCGACTCAGTTCGCCAATAATCGATTTAGTTTGAATCGATTCATTTACAGCTTGGGACATCGCTACCTGGTGTTTCTGAAATGCAGCGCTTGCAAGTGTAACGTAGTCAAGACGGCTCATCACATCGTCCACGCGTTCAAGCGATCTGAGAAATACTGCATCAGAAATCGTATCTACAAAAATATCCCTGAATCTGAATGTGATTTCTTCTACTACTAGCTGGCTAACGTCACGGTCGCTGCGCAGTAATCTGAAGTAGGCGATTCCAATCTTGGCAACGCGCAGTAGCAGAAGATATCGGAACGGTTGCAGAGGAACGAGTCCGAGGATCTCATACCAGTGGAGCTTTAAGTAGAGAAGTTTGTCTTGCTGCTTGCGGAGTCTAAGGAGTAGATCGAAGGCCCAGACAAAAATCAAGGAGAAGTCAAGGTAGCGAACGTATTGCACTCCCTCTCGGGAAAACAGATCGCGATACGAGTCGCGAAAGAGCATTGCCATTATGTCAAGGGCCAGGAAGGTGAGTAAGAAATAGTCTACCTTGCGAGCCGGTATGAGTTTGAACCAGTCACGCAGCCGACGGGTCCGCGTTTTCCTGGGTTCCATCACTTAAATAGCAGCTGCAATGCGTGGAGCAAGATCAGGAGTCATACGATCAAGCAAGATCTCGGCGCGCTTTTGGTGCGAAACCTGCCGCGGCCCTGAGAACATTCCAAGATACTGATATAGGTGCACTTCAAACATTAAATGCTTTTCCAGTAACTCGACCGGCTCCGCGGCCAAAAGCGTGGCATCCATAACCATATGGCGCGTGTTTACTGTGTCCGGTTCTATTTCAGCAACAATTCGCTCAATGGATGAACTCTTGATGGCACCGCCAACTGAAGTCCGAAGGCCGTATTCCTTACAGCGCGCAATTATGTGACCGCAAAGACCAAAGATGATTTCGTGTTCTGCTGAGACTCGAAGTGAGCCTGAAAGATCCGTGCGCGCAGCCGTTACTTGAACCAGTTCCTGTGCGACTTCCGAAGAGAGTATATCCGACATTCGATTGAAAGCTGTGACGGTCTCAAGATTGATTCCTTTTTCAATTCTGCGGTAGGCAGCCGGGCTCAGCACGTCCTTCATGCTTTCTATAAATTTTTCAAGTGCGTAGACCGACTCGATCATTGGTGCTATGATTCCATCGACGTCCAGTTCCGCCAGAGCACGCATGTCGTTACGGGCTTCTGCCCCACCGATTTTAACATAGAGCGGAACAATTTCGCGGCAGAGTGCCCGGAGGATTCTAATCTCTTCAAAGGACATGTCCTCTACTTCCGTTCCAGTTTTCAAGGCCACCAGGCCATGTTCGGTGAGCTCGTCGAGCTCCAGCTTTAAATCTTCAAAGAAGACACGGTTTTTCATGGGGACCCCCTGTAAGTGTCGGCCCGGGATGGATTTCGTTTAGAAGAAAGCAGGCGACGCGGCTTTTTTTATGGCGGAAAAATCCCGCGCCCGTAGACTGGGGTATGTCCCTGGTAACAGCAGAAAATCGCGGAGAATATTCAATTCTCACCCTCAAACGTCCTGAAGCAAAGAATGCGCTCAATCGGGCATTTCTCAGTGAATTGCGTGAAACTGTGCAAGCGATCGCACTGGATCGTACGCAAAGAGTTTTGATCATAACAGGCGAAGGTTCAGCCTTCTGCGCGGGTGCAGACATTGCGGAAATGAAAGGCCTCACGGCAAACCAGGCAGAAGAATTCGCGCGAAACGGCCATGACACAATGAACGCGATTGCTGGTTCTGATTTGATATCAATTGCAGCTTTGAACGGACATGCTCTGGGTGGTGGTCTGGAACTGGCGTTGGCCTGCGATCTGCGAATTGCCTCGAACGCGGCTAAGCTTGGTCTGCCAGAAGTTGGCCTGGGGCTGCTGCCAGGATTTGGTGGAACGCAGCGTCTTTCGCGGCTTGTCGGTCGCGCGCGAGCCCTTGAGCTTGTTTGTTCAGGCGAGCTCATGTCCGCAGACCAGGCAGCCGGATATGGCCTGGTGCAAAGGGTAACTGCTCCGGAATCGGTTCTCGCCGACGCAATAGCTATGGCAGAAAAGTTCATCAAGGGGCGAGCGCCGGGTGCACAGAAAACAGCACGCTGGCTTGTTATCAGTGGAATGGAATTGCCTCTCAGTGCTGGGATCGAACGCGAAATCAATGCGTTTGCGGAGCTATTTAATACGCGGGAACCGGCAGAAGGCCTTAGCGCGTTTCTTGAGAAGCGTCCGCCAAATTTTACTTAGTTTTAACGCGTACTTTTTTTTCTAAAGTACTTGAAGACCTCTTCGCGGTGGGCATTCTTGAGATTCTGACCTCAAACAGGAGTTTTGTATGCATGATCATAGAACAGTAATTAGCCATTCCATGGCCGTGTCGGGAGACATAACTGTTGATACGCACTTAATCGTAGAAGGCGCAATTACCGCCGGTAAAATCGACACCAAGAATCACACCGTAATCATTGGTCAGTACAGCGCTGTTCAGGCAGACGTGCATGGCTCACAGATTCTTGTGCTGGGTCAGATCAACGGCAATATCTACGCTTCTGAAAAAATCGACGTGCGATCTACCGCCGTTATCAATGGCGATCTCAATGCCCCGCTGATCAAGCTGGAAGAAAAATCCCGCCTGAACGGTCGTCTCAACTACACCGGCGCGTAAGCAACCTTACCCGTAACTCAATTCGATTTGGAAATGCGCGGAGAAATACCGCGCATTTTTTGTTTGAGAATCATTCGCGGGCAGATCTCCCCACCCCCTTGTGGGAGGTTTGGCGGAGGGAGCCGAGGAGCGTGCGAAACGAGGTGCCAGCCTATGTTTCTATTTGGGAAAAGTCAAGAAGAAGGGGCTGCAGACATATTTCGCGATAACATCAGGTCGGGTATGTTATGCGCCATGCTGGGCGAGAAAATCCACAATTCGCACATCAATCCTTGTCATCACCATATAGGCGATCGATTTCCTTTGCATATAGATCAAACACAACGTTGCGTTTGATTTTCATGGTCTCAGTCATCTCTTTGCCTTTCTCGAATTCTTTGTGCATCACATGAAAGCCCGTGACTTTCTCAAATGCTTTAAATCCAGTTACCCCTGAGACCTGTGTCTTAATAATCTCCTGAAAGAACTTGCGGGTTTCTTTATGCGAATTCCATTGCGCGTAATCTGCAGGCGCATCGATTCCAAGTTGTTTAAACTCTTCTTTGCAACGCTCATAGTTTGGAACGATTAGAGTGCCCAGAGTTTTGCGATCCTGACCAACTACAACGCATTGTGATACAAATGGACTCTCAAGTAGCTTCATTTCGATTGGCCCCGGTTCGACGTTTTCACCGCCAGCCAGAACAATTGTATCTTTGGCTCTACCGGCGAACTTGATTTCACCCGCAGTAGTCCAGACGAATATGTCGCCCGAGTTTAACCATCCATCGCGCATGATCTCCGCTGTCTTATCGTCTGCTTTGTAATAGCCGCGCATGATATGCGGGCCTTTGTGCCAGCATACGCCTTTGACGCCGGGTCGTGTGATAACCTTGCCTGCATCATCGCGCAGCTGAATCTGACCGCCAGGAATTGGTTTGCCAACGCAGCCACGGCGCGGAAATGGCAGCGAAGAAATCGCAGCGACGCCAGTAGTCTCAGTCATTCCATACCCATCCAGAATGGGGATTCCAACTGCTCTGAAGAAAATTGCAACATGCTCCGGAAGGGCACCCGCACCTGACACTGCGAATTTCAACCTGCCGCCAAAAATTGATCTAACCTTTCCCAGGATCAGGCGGGCCGGAATATTTAGAATTGCGAACACGGGAAACATTGCCATTGCAATCGCTTTCCTTGTGTAAATCGAGACATTGTCCTCGTCTTCGGTTTCCGCAAAGCGGTCGAGTAGCGTATCGATAATGTCTGTGTACGTTTGCGCTGCGCTCAACGCGAAGTTGAAGAGGTTCTGAGTCTTTTCCGGTTGCTTGCGGACGTTATCCATTACGCGGCGATGCAATTGTTCCCAGACTCTAGGAACAGAAACGAGGGCTGTAGGTTTAATGGCTCCCATGTCATTCGCCAGAGTAATAATGCCAGAGTTTGCCATACTTGAACCGCATGCGATGAGCGTGGTTTCAAGTAGCCTTTCTGCAATATGCCAGGGCGGCAGAAAAACAACGGTCCGATCACTGTCTGTCAGCGGGAGAATTTGCTGCATCTGGTTGACTTCCCAGCAGAAACTTCTGTGTTCGAGCATTACACCCTTGGGAGCGCCAGTAGTTCCGCTCGTGTAAATGATCGTGGCTACTGCATGTGGACGAATTTCTTCTCCCCGTTTCTTTAGAAAGCCTTCACCGAGTTTTGCCAGGTACTCCTCGCCTTCTCCCAGCGCGTCGATTAGAAAATGAAGTTGTGTCTTACCAAGCTTGGCCTGGAGGGCTGGAAGATTTTTATAACGCTCTGGTCCTTCGATTGAAAGGATGTGCTTGAGGTGCGGCAATTCGGGAAGCAGGTCAGTGACCGTTTTGAGCATCTTCTCGTGTTCGACGACAAGCACCGGACACTCTGTGTGATTCAGAATGTATTTAATATCCTGCTGTGTGGCATCGCATCCGCGTGGGACATCAATGCACCCAATTGTTGTAATTCCAAGGCTGATCAAATTCCATTCGTAGCGATTATCGCAGAGTAACCCGATTGGTGTGCCCGGTTCACAAAGTAGCTTGTTCACCAGGTAGGCTGAGAATCGCTTCATGTCCGCACGCCAGTTAAAGTAAGAAACCGCTGCGAATGTTTCAGCGCGTGGGTCCGTTTTGACCCAGTAGCAGGGGCGTTCAGCGTAGGTGGCTACTGTATCACGGACTAGAGCGTAGAGCGATTCCTTTTCCATCTGTGGGAAAACTGCGGGAATCGAGCGGCCGGTCAAGGAAAATCGGGCGCCTATCCAGTTTCGGAAAACCGATTGTGTCTGACCAGGTGCATTGTTCCATCGGCGTATGCCTCCTGCGCTACGCTGGTTTCTTCGATCTTTGGTTTTGATGATCTCACTTCAAATGGCCTGGTGTCAGATACCGCGGACCCAGCGCCCTAATGAAGTTTTTCTGCGCGAACATTTCCTTGTGAAATTAAAAGGAGCCAGGATTGGGACGTATTCGCGCACGGTCAAACGGTTGAATTCGGGTATGATAGAGACAAACGTATCGTTTGAGATTTCGGTGCGACGCTTTGATCAAGCCCTGAGCATCACGCGGAGTTTGAACATTCAGGAAGATGAAGCCGGACAAATTGAATCGTTTGAGTTGAGGCTAAATCAATCCGCAGCACCTACTGTAATCCAGGGGAAGCGAAGTCTCGGGCGTTTCTTTACAACTATGATGGGTGCCGGTCCTGTGCAAAAGTCGAGTCGGTCCATCCCTTCAGAATTGATTGGTCCCTGGAAGACTGAATTAAAGCAGCGCAGTCTTGGTTTCGCAGAGGGGACGCAATATCGCATAACGGTTCTTTCGCCAACAAGCCTTGATGATCTATATGAAACCTATGAGATCAAGATGGACAGCAGGCGCAAATGGCACTCAGGTGAGCATGAAATCGATGTGGCTGTTATGCGCGCCAATACCATTCCACCGGGTACGGAAGAACTTAATCTGGTCGATTCGAATGGCAGTATTGTCTACCAGGAATCTGCGGGCTATACTATGGAGCGGACGGACGAAACTACGGCCCGGGCAGAATACGATTCCTCTGAAGTCATTGATCTGCTTCTGGTTAGACCGGAGGGGATTCTAAAGAATCCACGCAGCAGGTTCAAAGCAGAGTTTTCGGTAACATCCGAACAGGGCCCGCCGCGGATTGAAAGTTCGCCATATCAAAACACTCGGGTAGAGGGTCAGACATTGTATCTCAAGATCGATGTTCCAGAGGTGGGCGGTAGAATCGTTTCACAACCCGGTGATCGATTTCTCCTACCTGATCCTTATATTACTTCGGAAGATCCCGCAATCATCAAGCTCGCGCGTTCCGTTGTGGGAACAGAAAAGGATCCATGGAAAAAGGTTGAGATTCTGAACAATTGGGTTTTCACTAATATTAAGAAGAAGAATTACACTCTTGGCTATGCAAGTGCTTCGGAGGTTGTGCGCGATTTAGAAGGAGATTGCACGGAGCATAGTGTTTTGTTTGCAGCACTTGCTCGCGCCCTAGGAATTCCAACACGCGTAGTGATGGGTCTGGTGTACATAGAAGCTGCAAACGGTCCGGTTATGATTTTTCACCAATGGGCGGAAGTTCGTTTTGACACCTGGATTCCGGTCGATCCAACGTTTGGCCTAACTCGCGCTGACGCCGGAAGAATCGTAATTGCTCCCATGAGCAATGCGTCACAGGCAGAAATGAAACGCGCTGAGCGGGCCATCATCGAATGGTGTAGCGGTGTGCGAGTTAAAGTTATTTCTGAATAAACCCGCCGCCGAGCACTACGTCCTCTGGCAGGGCAGGATCATCGTTTTTCGCAAAGAAAACAGCACTCTGGCCCGGAGTTACGGCTCCAGCATCTTCTCCGAGTTTAACTTCCAGAACGGTTCCCGTAGGAACTCCATTCCAGGCGATTTCTTCTGAAATGGACGCACGACGAATTGTACAGGGGACAGGGGTTGCGCGATAGCGTATTTGCACCCTGCATTCAACGGATCGATCCTGATCCAGAGCCGCGGGATTGAGAGCTTGAAAGGATGTTTGTTCTACAAAGAATTCGCGTGGATTAGCCTGATCTGTTGAGACAATTACATCACCGTTATCTTCAATGCGAACCACATAGAGTGGCTGGCTCCAGGAAATTCCAAGGCCCTTACGTTGACCAACTGTGAACTGTTCTTTGCCTGTGTGTTTGCCAAGGATTCTACCATCCGTATCACGGAAAAATCCCGGCTGAAACTCCAGACCCTGTCGGCGTAGAAAACTGCGGTAATCATTCTCCGGAACAAAGCAAATCTCCTGCGATTCCTCTTTGTCAGCAACCACCATGTTGTGCTTTCGCGCGATTTCTCGAACCTGATGCTTTTCCATGTCGCCTAACGGGAATATGGTCCGCGAGATGGATTCCTGGGAAAGACCGTACAGATAGTACGCCTGGTTCTTTTTGGAATCCCTGCCTCCCCGAATCGCCATGCGATCGCCTGAATGAATGCGAGCATAGTGGCCCGTTGCAATTCGATCGATTCCAAGGGCGCGCGCTTTGTCAAATAGCACGCCAAACTTGACGAATGTATTGCATTCAACGCATGGGTTTGGTGTCCGCCCCGTTGAGTAGTCCAGGACAAATCGATCCATTACCTTTTCTTTGAAGGCCTTCTCAATTCTGACCACGTAGAATGGAATATTTAATTGCAGGCCGGTATCGCGGGCATCCTGGATATCCTTCGGGCTGCAGCACGATTTTTTCTTGGGATCGCATGCTGCGGCCTCATAGTCCCAGGTGCGCAAATTCACACCCACGACGTCGTAGCCCTGGTCCATCAAGATGAGGGCACTGACGGCGCTGTCTACTCCGCCAGACATGGCAACCAGGACTTTTTCTTTCTTTGCTTGCACGCTGAGCCGACCGTCTGTTTACCACTTTACAAAATGGCGGCCCTCCCGGCACTTCCTAATTCTCACAGTGCCTTCGTTCCGATTGAAATTTGCCTTGTTTTTCGTCTGTCTGGCCTTTGCGCTAACTGCGGACTCCACCCTTCGGATTTCCTCGTCCGTAGCAGCGATCTCTCCCAATTCAGATGGAATCCAGGACTCCGTGGACTTTAAAATCACAGAGCTCCCCGCTGGCCTTGATGAACCCATGGACTATTTTCTGAAGATTGAGTCTGACACTGGTGCGGTGCGAGTCTTCCGCGCAGATCTGCGGATGATCAGGCCAGCAAGATCGCCCTTGAATTTATTCCTTCCCTTCGCCGATTCAGTCCGACCGCTGAGGCTTTTCGAGAAGATTACCTGGGATGGTCGTGATGACTCGGGTAAGATTGTGGCGGACGGAACCTATAGAGCGCAGGTTGTGATCTTTACACGCGGTGGAGCTTCACAGGGTTCCAATGTAGTTCCAATTCAGGTCAATACGCGCAGACCACAACTTCAGTTGAATTCAAATGCGCGTATGCTACTTCGCCCGGTTGGATTGGAAGGCAAGCCAGCTGACTCGATTAACGGACTGATGACAATCAATCAAATTGCAACGGCAGAGGCTGGAACAGAATTCGTGGGAAGAATTCTCGATGTGAATGGAAACGTAATAGAAGAAAATCGATGGAGCGGTTCCCTCGTTAGCCCTGTAACGTGGAATGGAAAAAATAAAGAGAATCAAATCGTTCCCTGGGGCAGCTACTCGTACAGACTTTCCGCTCGAACTCCCGCAGGAATTGTGGCCGAGATGGATTTGCCGGGGCTACTTATCGTGCCCGAGCTGCCATTTATTGATATTCAGCCTGATGAAGCATTTTCGCCTAACGGTGATTCACAAAAAGATAAACTTCAGATCTTACTTACCATGCAGAACACGGCTTCCAGGAACGGTTTGCGCTCATGGAAGATTGAAATCTTCGCCGATTCCAAACCCGAAGTCGCAATTTACGAAGTTACTTCGCAGAAACCCATGCCTGGTGTGCTGGTCTGGGACGGCTTAGACAAATCAGGAAGCATAGTGCGCGACGGGGTTTACCGTGTCCGGCTAACCCTTGAAACTGTAAGTGGAACGTTCGCGTCTTTCCCCAGGTCTTTCCGCGTGGATACAAAGGCACCTGATCTGGACTTGAGCCCCGGAACCTCTGTCTTTTCACCTGACGGCGATGGTGATAACGAAGAGCTACCGATTCGCGTTTCCATGAAGGACGATTCTGGCATTGATGCCTGGTCGCTGCGCGTGCTCTGTACTCCGCAAACCGAGAAACGAATTCAGCGTCTTTTGAAATCGTGGCAGGGAGGGACTGTTTCCCCCGAATCAATCGTATGGAATGGAATCGGTGACAATGGCGAGAGTGTTGAGTCGCTTGAGTTTTTGACAATATGGCTGGAGGCTCGCGATCGAGCAGGCAATCTCAGTGCACCGCGCCTTGCCCGCGTTTCAACCGACATCTTATTGAGGCCTGTTGTGCCAGGACAACAAGCTCTGATCAGCAGAATTCCAGTGCAGCAGTATTTTGATTCAAAAGCGGAACTTACGAGCGCCGGTGATAGTGCAATCAGCAATCTGCTTTCTACGCTCAACCGTTACAGACGCTATCAAGTGAGCAGCTTTGTGAATTCTGGAATTGTGGGCTCAGAGGAAGACAATCTTGATATAACTGAACGGCGGTCGTATTCTGTGTTTAAGCGCATGGAGAAGAGCTGGCCCAGCAAGCTGAAATTTCAGGGGCTGGGTGAGTCAGAAATATTGAGCACGGCTCCCGATGATTTTACGCAGTATAGAAATGAAAGAATTGAGCTTCAGTTAGTACCATGAAATTGAGCTTCACCTTATTGCTGTTCGTCGCCTGGACCGCTGGCTGGGCCGCACCGCTAGATTTTTCAAACTATATTCGCCTGAAGGATGGTAGCACTTTTAAGATCCGCAACGCAAATGACATTATCGGCAAGGGTAGGCTGATAAGCGTTTCAAAAACAAAAATCCGCTTCCAGTTTGAAATCAACACCAGGGGTCAGAGTATTAAAGGGGACACAACCCTGGTTCAGTTAAAGTCAGATGCAAAAGACTACGTGCTAGAATTGACCTATGCGGGCACGGTGAATACTGCTGCGGAGAATGCAAAGGAGCAAGTAAAAGCAGATCATTTTCTTGCAGAGAACGGAATTATTACATTTCATTTCTTAAAAGACCAGCGCTTCTTTCAACTGGCGCGAAACAAAAAGGGTGAATCTACAATTACGACCGACTGGGGCACAGGAACGATTGTCCCTGATAAGAAATAGTCTTTAGAGCAGTCACAGACAACAAGAAAGCGGAATCTGTTCCCCTGGCCCGATTCTCCTAATGCCCACTGGCACTCAGTGCGGCGTGTAAACTCTCCGCAAATTCCGCTGGCGATTCAAAATGGGGCGCGTGAGCCAGATTATCGAACAGTATGACTTTCGTGCTCGGTGACTTCAGGGTAGTCGCATAACGTTCTAGAATTTCCACTGGATTGTAATAGTCGAATCGTCCGCTTAACAGAAACACGGGTACATCGATTGACGATGCTTCCTCAAACAAATTCATCTTAAAGAAATATGGCCTGATGCGCGATGAAGTTCGCCAGATTCCGGGTAAATACGTGATCATATCCATCAGGGAATAGTCCGGAGAATCGGACATAATTCCACGCAAATATGAATCTTCGTCTTTGCTGTGCGCTCCGTGAAACATCCCAGCAGCAAAGGCATTCAACCATTTGCGGCGGTTCTGTAAATAAGAGTCCAGCGTGAGAGACTCCGCCTCTTTCTTGAGTTCTGCATCTTTGCTGGCCTGCTGTTGTATGTAGGCGAACGAAAGCTTCGCGCTCTCTTCTCCACTAATGACTGGACCTATCGCAATGAAGGCATGAAGATTTTCCGGATGTTTGTGCGCTGCAATTGCTCCAATATAGCCACCCCAGGAATGTCCCATGAGATAGATTTTTGGAACTTTGAACTTTATTTTGAGAAACGTGATCACTTCAAGCGTGTCTGAAACGTAGGTTTCTGGTGAAACGTCACCCATAGAAAGAGCAAACGATTTGCCTGCACCGCGTTGGTCCCAGTTCACTACCACATAGTTTTTTTCAAGGTCTGAGTAGAATGTCCGTGCGAATCCAATCGATGCAGCACCAGGGCCGCCGTGTAAAATTAACAGCACAGGTTTTGCTCTATCGTCGCCGCGCATCAATATCCACTGGTTTACTCCGCCGATCTGGACGCGTTCAAGTGATGAAATCGAATTTTGTCCGAGTTCAGGTGTGCCAAGGGTTTCATGCGATTTGCAAGAAATGAATAGCAGAAATACGCCGAGCAACGCTGAAGTTTTAAGCCATCTGCTGGTGCTACTATGCGGGAACCTTAGCAAGAACATGCTCCAGGAATCTGAAATTTAACCGAATGGTCGAACGTTAAATATATTTGTTGCTTTGCGATCAACTGCGAATACTTCCTATCAATGTTTGAGTTCACGCAGAATGCTGTAGGTCGACTTAGCCCGACGATTCTCACCCTTGTAATCGCAGGCTACCTTATCTATCGTCACGGATCGGATAAATCCACGTTCTGGTTGACTTGCTATTTTTTGTTGCTGAGTATTTTCAACCTGGCCTATGTTCTGGGCTACTCCTGGAACGCATTTGCAGGTGGGTACTCGTGGTATCTCGCCTGCGCCATCTCATTTGCCGCAGCCGCCCGTCTTCAGTTTGCCTATGCGTTTCCCGTTTCACTCTGGCGCAAGGAAAGTCGCATTGTTCTGGTCATATCATTCGGTGCTGCTCTTCTTGCGCTGGCCGATTATGCGCTTCGCGTTGGCGCTGATTTCAAGTTTGGCTTTGTGCTCCATGCATACGGCTCAACGTACTCTTCCTTCTGGGTTCCACTCGTAAGTCTGATTTGCTTTGCTGCAAGCATTGTAGTATCCGTGCGGCGCGTGTGGGCGGTTCGTGCTGCCCCTCGCAAGAAATCGTGGAGAACCCTCTGGAAACAGGACGGGGACTTTCGCGCTACATCATACCTGATTGGAATTACCAGCCTTGAAGTTGCCGTTAATATTCTCTATCTCCTGGGCTACAGTCAAATAGTTCGGATTGATCATCTGGCCGAGGCGATGAATGCAATTATCCTTTTTATTTTCGCGGGGTATGTCCTGGTGCATTCTTCGGCTCCGTCTGGTCGCGCCGGTTTTGTTTCGCGTCTGGTGGGAATCGCGCTGATTTCGCTTTTGCCAATCGTTCAGATTCTGGGAGGAGTATTTCAAAAACGGGATCTGGACCTGTTCTGGTTGGAAAAGAAGCATCAAACAGAAACCCGGGTAAAGGAATCTTTTGCACCTGAGCCAATGCCGGTCAAAATCACGAGCGACGGTCAGTTTGATTTTTTCGAAACACCAAGGGGTCGATTCTATTCTGTTCATATGGACGCTCCCGGGCCAAGGAATCCGGTGGCGTTTGAGTATGCAGAATACCGCGCGCGCATTCATTCCACTGCCGGGATCACAGCCGCAGCCCTTCTGATCGTTTCTCTTTTCGTGCTTTTGATTTTTCCATTATTGTTTCGAGCGAGCCTCATCCTCCCGCTCCGTTTTCTCCTGGAAGATATCAAGAAAATTGGCCATGTTGATCGGACATCCGGTGGAGATGAGATTTCCTTCTTACAGGAATCGTTTCAGAAACTGGCGACCCTTCTACAACAGGCGCGTAAACGCATTCCGGATTTTGTCCCTCACATTGAGGAAATGGAACGCCTTGCAGATTTGCAGACCGGGACCATTGCAGTCGGAAATCGCACTGTGATCTATCGAAGTCGGGCTATGCGACGTATGGTGGATCAAGTTGAACGATCGCGTGAGTTCAGGTATCCCGTGCTTATCACCGGAGAAACGGGAACAGGGAAGGAGCTCGCAGCGCGAATGGTTCACGGTGCAGATCCCGCACCGTTCGTAGCTATAAACTGCGCCGCCTTACCTGAGGCATTGTGGGAATCAGAGGTCTTTGGGCACAAGAAGGGTGCCTTCACGGACGCGCGAAGCGATCGGAACGGCCGAATTTTGGAGGCCGGAAGCGGTGCAGTCTTCTTTGACGAAATTGGCGAGATGCCTCTGGTGATGCAGGCGAAACTCCTGCGTCTCTTGCAGGAGAATCAGTTTAGTCCAGTTGGGTCGGATCAGACTCTGACAGCCGCATGCAGATTTGTATTCGCGACCAATCAGAACTTAACGCAGATGGTTGCGGAAAAGAAATTCAGAAAGGATTTGCTCTATCGCATTCGCGTCTTTCACATTGAAGTGCCAGCCCTGCGCAGTCGCCCGGAAGATATTCCAGAGTTATTAAAATTCTTTGTAGAGCGTTTTGCGGAGGAGCATAAGAGGCCTGTTCCGGTGCTTCAACCGGAACTGATCGATGCGGCTGTGCGGTATGGCTGGCCTGGAAATATTCGGGAAATGGAAAATGCCGTTGTGCGCGCCATGTCTGCGGGAACCAATGAACTGACTGTGGACCACTTTCCAGAAGCTCGCCTTCGCCTGGATCTGCAGGCAGAATGGATTCCCGGCGAGTTCAATTACGATGCCGAAATAAAACAATATTCGCGCCGACTGCTTGAGCGAGCACTCGAACTTTCCAATGGAAACAAAAGCAAGGCCGCTGAGATTCTTGGAATCAAGCGAACCACTCTGGCATATCGCTTGCGAGATGTTGGTTTGACTGACGATCAGTGACAAAATGTTGTCACTGGCAGTATTTGGTCGGAAATCCACAAACATTTGTCCGGAAGGGTCGTGGACTGGAATTCGCAAGTACGGCTTGAAATAGACCGTTTTCGAGCCGTTCTTGATCGAGCCTTGTTTCCAGCAGGCCGATTCATCAATCGCGCAATGCTGGCACGGTTGATGCAATAGTCCTCCCACGATCCGATCAACGGATCGAACCTATGGGGGAGAAAATGAAAAGAGTATTTTGGGGACTTGCAGCCGCGCTTGTCTTGTCCAGTAGCGTTCAAGCAGAGAAGGTCATTTACGTGCACGGCATGAGTCTGACTGAATCAAACGAGAAATGCCAGGACCAGACAAGTAGTGCTGTTTGCCCGTACTGGGAAACGCATGTGAATGGAGACTATGTCTTTGTTGGATATGACGGACGCAAGAATCCATTTGGTGGCACGGCCGCAAGCGGAAGTGTGCGTTTGCTTCAGATTCTTAACAAGTACTGCAGGAAAGATCAAGGACAGAGCTGTCGATTGATCGATGATTCTCTGGGCGGTTTTACGGGAGCCGGAACGGTTTCTATGTATAACAAAACAGGAATCTACAACATTCTCTATGCAACGCAAATCGTTTCTGCAGAAGGTGGATCTGAAATTGCAAATCTAGGAGATACTGCGATCGATGTTCTGAAACTCGTTTTTAATCTGACAGGTGAAGGAGCGCAGTCCCTGATTGAATCGCGGGATGCGATCCAGGCTCTGGTAACTACGAGTGCGCGTGGATTGTTTGATCATAATCGAACCAACGGTACGGTTTTCTATCACGTCAACGCCAACCAGTCGATCTTTATCGCAGATCCATTTCTGCCAGGTACGGATGATTCACTTGTTGCGTTTCACAGTTCATGCGGATATCGTACGGCTGGTGCATTTCAGAGATGTCAAGGGCAGAAGATTAGAACCTGCGCACTTTGTTTCTGGGAAACGCCAAAACTCGTTACGCCCTGGGACAATCACAAGCAACACCCGCTGGTACCACTCACTGGTTTCGATGCACCACATGCTAAGGGACATAGTGATGTTACATACCACGGGAAGATTCAGTAAGACTCGAATGCCGGCGGAAACGCCGGCATTGTTTTACATCAAAGGACCAGGTGCAATATATGAAACAAACTAATAAGAAACTCTTTCTGGCTATCTCAGGAATTTCAATCACGCTCGTTTTTGTAATCGGTATCCTCATGCTTGCCCAGCCTGCGGACAGTCGCAAGCAATCCATTTTACAATCATCCGCTGACCCAACCAGGGGTGACGATGGAACAAATCTACAGGTGGATGCAGAGCAGCTTGTGGCGGACTATCGCGTCTGGGCACAATATCCCCCTAATTCACGACCTTTGCTCGAGTCTCACCAAGATGTAATCGATTATAAGAAGATTCAAACGGCGTCACAACGCATGCCTGTCAAAGTTGGAGTTGAGTTCAAGGATTCAGGCTATTCCTGCCTGCTCGATCCCAAAACGCATTCCGTGTTTCAAGATGAATACATGCATATTTATCTCTTCTGTTCGCGCCATGGAAGTCGGGAACGCGAACCTCTGCGAATTCAGGAAGTCCGCCTGGTTGGCGTTTCCGGGGATAGAAAAATCCTACCCCCCCCGCCAACCATAAAGGATGATGGGACGTCAGGCGATCAAGTTGCCGGCGATTCTATTTACACAATTGAGTTTCGTCCGCGCAAAGAAGATTGGGCAGATATGAATTTGACTGTTAATTTTCAAATTGTGTCAGATGGAACGCTCTTTACGCATTCGCTTGCGACGCATTTTTTTTCCTCTCCGCAAACACCGGCCAGGTTTACAGGACAGCTAAGTGATAAAGAGCAGGACGGCTCGCTGGTTGTAACTGTAGAACTTACCGTTCTGACGGCTGGAAACTACACAATCGAAGCTAACTTGATGCATGGAACTGATCCAATTGGCTACGCGCGAAAAGACGCGAAGCTTGCTGTTGGCAAACAAACTGTAGAGCTGCTGTATTATGGGAAAATCTTGCGCGATCGAGAATTTGAAGGCCCGTACGAAGTATTGGGTTTACGCGGAAGCCTGAGCACGGATGTGATTCAACCAGAAGATCTTGCCAGGTCGCCTGCGGAAGTGGAACGTTTCCTTGCAAACATTCGCAGTGATCGACCCAATCGAATGCTCATCCCTTATTTTGACAAAACGTACAAAACGGCTCCGTATCGTCTGGAACAATTCTCTGATCGTGAGTACAATTCCCCTGAGAAAGAACAAAGGATTGCCGACTTAACATCGCTGCAGCGCTAGATCTGATTTTGAACTAAGAGCACAACTCCCCTGAAACGGTTGCCGTAAAATCTTTAGTCGTTGCAGGATGTCAGTGAAGGTTAGGCGATCTTTCGGAAAAAATCAAACTGACCGTTTCCCTGATCGCTTTGTCCTCACACGTCGGTCTCTGATAGCTAGAAGAACGTCCCGATGCCACAGGTAGCTAAGTGCGGTCAACGGAATACCAAGCGTAAGCGTTACAACCATCGGCCAGGCTGGAACAACACCTTGCACCAAATTCCAGGTCGAAGTAAGCACGGCGCAGGGCAAGAGGAGGAGCGTCCCCTCCGAGAGGCTTACCATTTTCCAGAATCTATAAGAGGAAATCGTTAATAACGTGGGGCGGTGGAAAAAACGGTAGTGTGGAACTTTCATTCTGCTCACTGTCCGCGGGTTGGAGAGGACGCCACTCGCCGGCGCCCGCGACGCGGTCGCTCAAAGACTTAGCAAGAAGTCAGGCCCTTTCAGGCCTGAAGATCGATGTGGCTGGATGCAGCTTTGGCATTCCCAACCTGTTCTTGAACGGACATGCTTACCATCTTGTTCTGAATGTCCTGTGATTGATCAACGATCGTCTGGTTCAGCTGATTTAACATCTGAAGCGAGCGATTGATGTTCTCAAATGCATGAGACGCGCTTGGATCGATTTGCATACCTACCTCCGTGCAGGGCTATGCAGCCAGTCTCATTATCGGCAGGTTTTGAATTTTCCATTAGCAAAAAACTGCCAATGGGAGAAAAATCAACGTTTGGAGAACTGGGTTCCACGGCGTGCTTTGCGCTTGCCGTATTTCTTACGTTCAACCATCCGCGGATCACGACGGAGGAATCCGGCCTTTTTAAGGTCAGTATGGAGATCAGGATTGATGATTTGCAGTGCACGGGCCACGCTGAGGCGAACTGCGCCAGCCTGACCTGTAATTCCGCCACCTACTACGCGGGCAGCAACGTCATACTTTTCCTCAAGGCCGGTTACTTTAAGTGGCTGAGTTACAGTTACTTGAAGACGCGGAACGGGGAAGAATACCTTCATTTCTTTGCCATTTACCAGATACTTACCGGTGCCCGGGGTTACCTTGGCACGGGCTACTGCGGTTTTTCTTCTTCCAACGATGATTCTGGTTTTGACGGCCATGTTATTTTAGAACCTTTTAAGTAGTTTGATCTGCGACTGGCTTCTGCGCCTTATGCGTATGCTCGGCGTCAGGAAACACCTTGAGGTTTGCCAGGAGTTTACGTCCCAGTGGACCGGAAGGAAGCATGCGTTTTACGGCCTTCTCAATTGCTAGAGTAGGGCTGCGCTGGAGTACTGTCTTAAGATTGAATTCTTTGAGCCCACCTGGATGACGGGAGTGATGGCGATACATCTTTTGCTCCATTTTGCGTCCAGTTGTCTTGATATGGCGAGCATTGATAACGATTACGAAATCGCCAATGTCCTGATTTGGGGAGAAATCAGTCCTGTGTTTGCCGCGGATCAAATGGGCAATGCGTGAAGCGATGCGGCCGAGGATTTGATCCTTCGCGTCCACAATCGTCCAGGCCTTGACAATTTCTTTGTCCTTGGTGACGGGGGTTTTCTGATTCTCCAGAATAATCATAAAGTGCCAAACGTACAGCGAACTGTTAGGGGTCAACACGAAATGTCGGGAAATTGTCCGCGTTCACCATTCCAGTCTTTGCCATGATCTTTTCCCGCTGCTTTCTCATGTGCTGCAGATCTTCCAGCATCTTGAGCAATTCCCGGCGTGCATCAGGGATCGAGAGTTTTCCGCCGCGTAATCCTGTCTCAAGTCGTTGAATTCGACTGGATAGTTCTTTTAGAAGGCCTTCCTGTTGCTTGATGGAGCGCCGTACATCGACCATGGTCTGGCTCTGCTTCTCCATGGCGCTCTTGCCTTTCTGGATCTGCACTTCGAGCTTTTCCATCTGGCCCGCCAGTTTCTTCTGCATGGCGCGCGCTTCTTTGACTCGAACTGTGCGGTCTTTTCGCTTTTGAACCAGATCCGCCGAGAGCTTTTTGTTTTCCTTATCGAGCTCGCCCAGCATGTCGCGCAGGGAGCCTGCGGCCTTTACGACTTCATCTACATCTGCCATACCTTACTTTCTCAAGTCCAGCTTTGAGCTCAATTAGATTCTGCGGCCGCCAAGAAACTCTTCTTTGGCCTGATTGTGTTCTTTGAATGTCTTAGAGAAATGATGCGACCCATCGGGTTTTAGAACAAAGAACAGAGTGTCTGTTGCTGTAGGATGAAAGGCTGCTTTGAGTGCCGGAATTCCCGGACTTGAAATTGGCCCTGGGGGGAGGCCGCGGTGCAGATACGTATTGTATGGCGATTGAATTTCCAGGTCGCGATCGTATAGCTTCTTGTGCGGTTTATCAAAGAGATACTGAACGGTTGCGCAGGATTCAAGACGCATTCTTTTATCCAGGCGATTCAAAAACACCTGCGCCATGATTGCAAGTTCATCGCGGCGTACAGCCTCGCGCTCTACGATTGAGGCTAGAATAACTTTCTCATGCAATTGATCAGCGGTTAAACCTTCTGGCGGTTCTGCATCCTTGATTTTCCTGAAGAATTGTTTGAGCATTTGTTCTTGAAACGAAGCCAGAGGATATCCAATGGGAACGCTGTAGGTTTCGGGGAATAGATATCCCTCGGTCGTTTTGGCTGGAATATTATATTTTTTTAAAACGATTGGATCTTCAGTAAGTCTCAGAAACTCCTCCGGAGTTTTTGCCAGGCCTCGTCTTACCAGTTCTGCCGCAATTTGTCGATTATTCCAGCCTTCCGGAACAGTAACTGAAACGAGTTTTACTTTACCGGAAGTTACCATCGAAATGATTCTTCCAGCGGACATGCCGTCATCTATTTCATAGATTCCAGCCTTGACCTGGCCGCTTGAAGTAAATCGCATCAAGAAGCGGAAATAGGCCGGATTGCGAATGAGCTTTTCCTCGCTCAGTTTCTCGGTTAATTTTTTAACGCCTGTGCCAGGTTCGATTTCAAGCGTGACCTTTCTATCTCCGCTTCCAGTGGAACTGCCGGGGCCAAGCATTGCAAAGAGTCCGCCGGCTATGAGTAGTGTAGCTCCCGCAACCAATAGTATGCGGATCAGTTTGTTATTTAGAAATTTCATGCCTATTCATCCGTAAATACGGGTTTGCGTTTTTCTGCAATCGATTGAATTGCTTCGCGGAAATCTTTTGTTTGATATGTCTCCGCCTGAAAACGCGATTCGATATCAATTGCAGATTCAAGATCCTGCGAACTGTAAAGCGATTTCTTTGCCAGCCTAACTGCAAGCGGGGCACCTGCTGCAATTTCGCGGGCCACGTCCATAACGCGTGAAACCATTTCATCTGTAGGATGGAGTCCGTGGCAAAGTCCCATCTGCAATGCTTCGTTCCCTGAGAAATATCGCCCGGTTAAAAGCAATTCCTGTGCGCGGAGGAGTCCTGCAACCTCTTTGAGAAGAAAACTCGATCCCATTCCAGGATGGATTCCAATTCGCACAAAATTGAGCGAATACTTTGCATCGGGGACAAAGTATCTTAGATCGCATGCCAGTGCTACGGCAAGTGCTGCTCCAACTGCATGTCCATTAACCGCTGCGAGAACGGGGAAGGGCATGTTACGCACACTCAGAAACAATCGATAAAACGATTGCATGAATTTCTGGTTTTCCTCGGGGGATTTTTCAGCAAAACTGCTGAGTAGTTGAAAATCGCCGCCACTTGAAAAGACACCGTTCTTGCCCGAGATTACACAGGCACGTGGCAATGGAAACTCACCTGCAAGGGCATGCAGTTCGCGATGGAATGCCAGGCCCATTTCCAGTGTAAGTGAGTTTCTGGTTTCTGCGTGATCCAGCTGCAGATGAACAATCTCACCACCGCCGGCAAGCTTCTCCCGGCTTATGCTAATTCTTGAATTCAATTCCAAAGTCTAAAACCTTCCAGCTGATCCCAGGGCATTAAATCGCCACCTGTGCTTGCCACGGTGATCGACTCCCTTGCTTCTGAGAAACGCTTCCCTCCAATATAGTGGAGCACGCCTGCAGCGGCGCGGGCAAGTTCAAGGGTATCGGGCGTAATTGCTCGCTTAAATGCAGGGAACTGCTCCGCGAGAAATGCTGTAGTAATCTTGCCACTGCGGAAGACAGGATTCTTCAAAATCGCCCGCAGGAAGTCCAGATTGTTGTTGGGTCCAAACAGAACCGTCTGTTCCAGGGCCCGGCCAAGAATATCGAGCGCCTCATCCCTCGTTTCTGCATGGGCTATGATTTTTGCAATCATTGGATCATAGTGAATGGTAACCTCATCGCCGGATTCGATTCCAGAATCGATTCGCACTCCAGGAATAGTCGGGGTTTCAAAGAGGTGAACTACGCCAGTTGCGGGCAGGAAATTCCGTTCCGGATCCTCTGCGTAAAGTCGGACTTCTACGGCGTGCCCCTTTTGCTTAAGAGCGTCTCTATCAAAAGAGAAAGGAAGCCCGGCAGCTACGCGCAGTTGCTGCTCCACAAGGTCGATTCCTGTCACAAGCTCTGTCACAGGGTGCTCTACTTGAAGCCTGGTGTTCATCTCCAGGAAATAGAAGGTTTTCTCTACGTCAGAGTAAATGAATTCCACTGTTCCTGCGTTTACATAGCGCACTGCTTCCGCCGCCAGTACCCCGGCTTTTGCAATCTGTGCGCGAAGTTCCGGTGTGAGGGCCGGGCTTGGACTTTCTTCCAGAATCTTTTGATGTCTGCGTTGCAGCGAACATTCTCGCTCAAAGAGCGAAATCACATTGCCCTGGGCATCGCCAAGGACCTGGATTTCGATATGGCGGGGTGCTGAAACGTACTTTTCTACAAACACGCGGTCATCGCTGAATGCGCCAAGGGCCTCGCGCTTTGCTGCAGCCAGCATCGCTTCAAAATCGCTTTCGCGCTCTACCAGGCGCATTCCACGCCCGCCGCCACCCGCTGAGGCCTTAATCAGTACAGGCAGGCCGATTCGCATGGCTTCGCGGCGAAGGGTTTCCATGCTTTGATCGTCACCATCGTATCCTGGAACAACAGGAACGCCTTTTTCCTGCATTAACTTGCGCGATGATATCTTGTCTCCCATGGAGCGAATGGTATTTGGACTGGGGCCAATAAAGACGATTCCTTCCTGGCCAAGCCGCTCCGCAAAATCAGCGTTTTCCGACAGAAAGCCATAACCGGGATGGACAGCCTTTGCCTGTGTTTTCTTGCAGGCAGCAATGATTTGATCTACGTTCAGGTATGAGCTACGTGAATCAGGAGGACCGATCTCAATTGCCTGCGTTGCCATGCGAACCGCCGGAGTATTCCGGTCTGCGCTGGAATGCGCGGCGATGGTGCGAATTCCAAGACGATTGCATGTTTTGATAATGCGAACTGCAATTTCGCCTCTGTTGGCAATTAGAACGGATTCAGGCAAACTCATCTGAATCACAAAGCATTTCTTGAATCGACTGTCAATTGAGAATCATTCTAATGATTCGTGATGACTTTCGCATGTTACGCACAGAATGCGCATAACAGGTTTCGTTCGGCTCACCGGCCTGTGGTATCGTCTGTTTGCGATTTTGAAACACTAAGTACTTTATAACTTTTTCTGCGAAGGTTGCAAAACTTTTAGATTTTTAATTGACCAGCTTTCGCGCACGGGCTACAAAAAGTGGAGCACGTTGCACGAGGTGACCATGAAGAACTGGACAGATCTTTCGTCGGCACAGAAGGCCAGCATTGAGAAGGCTTACAAGCAAGGGCAGGAGCCGGGACAAATAGCAAAACGCTACGGGTTAAAACCCAAGCAGATTTCAGACCAGGCGTACAGGAAGAATTGGAGCCACCGTGGAAAGTCCGCGGGTTCCAAAGGATCAGGACGGAAAAAGAGACGTTAAGGCATTTGACATTCCTGAGCATGGAGGGATACTCCTCCATGCATTGTTTCGGCGGCATTAATGCTCGCTCCCAGGATTCCGATATACGTACGGTGCTGCGGAATATCCTGACAATCACTGTTATAGCCTTTACCCTTGGTTTCGGGGCATATTGCAAGACTCCGGAAAAAAAGACGGGGCCAGCATACCTGGGTGTCCTGTACCAGCAAACCCGGCACGGTGTAGAAATCGTTCAAATCATGCCAAATAGTCCGGCCCTCTCAGCAGGCCTTGCAATTGGAGATACGATTGTAGCGGTGGACGGAGAACGGGTTGGCCGCGCTAGTTCGCTGCGCCTCGCAATTCTAGCCAGAAAGCCGGGTGCCTCAATTGTTTTAACAGTCCTGCGTGCCTCGGGCGATCGCGAGAATCTTACAGCAACTGTTGACAACCTTCCTGATCCCATACGCTAGCCAGATGCGACCCCATTTTACCCGTCCAGTTGAGTCGCTGGACCGTTCCGATTGCGAAGCTTTAATCAAGCTGGCACTACTCGAAGATGCACCATCGGGTGACCCAACTTCGGAAGGCATTTTTTCAAACGAACAAACGTGTACAGCCGCAATTGTTTCGCGCGAAGGCGGTGTGTTATGCGGAGCTGCTCTCACAGACATTCTGACTGCTGTATTCTTTGAATCAACTGGAATGAAGGTGAGCGTACTGCCGGCGATGCGGGATGGTGAGCGATTTGAGAAGGGCTCAACGCTGATGAAACTCTCAGGTTCAGTTCCGGCCGTGCTTCGGTTAGAAAGAGTATTACTAAATTTCCTACAGTATCTAAGTGGGATTTCAACCGTAACGGCTCAATGTGTTGCGCAGGCTCCGCCAGGGGTGTTCATACTTGATACAAGGAAAACTTTGCCTGGGTACAGGCGCCTTGCAAAGTATGCAGTATTCATGGGTGGTGGAACTAATCATAGAATCAACCTAAGCGAAATGGCACTGATGAAAGACAATCACATTGCAGCTGCCGGGGGAATCAAGAACGCAGCCAGGAGTATTCGCGCAAAGTTTCCAGGGCTTCCGATTGAAATTGAAGTGGACAGAATTGAACAGATTGAAGAGGCACTCGACGAAAATCCTAAAGTCATTCTGCTGGACAATATGGACGGCGCGCGCATCAAAGAAGCAGTGAAAGTCATTCGTACATATTCTGAAAGGGGAAATCCAGTTCCAATCATTGAAGTCTCGGGCGGCTGGACTCCTGCGCGCCTTTCTGAACTTGCCGGAATCGATCTACCTGTCGGTGTAAGCATGGGTTTTCTGACACACACAACGCGATTTCTGGATTTAAGTCTGGAGATTGCGTGAACGAAATCAAAGTTCTATACGACGGTGCGCTTGCTCTTGAAAAGAAAGGCAAGCATCAGGATGCAATAAAGTATTACCAGGAAGTCTTAAAACTCGATTTGAACTTTCGTCCTGCATACAACAACATGGGCGCAATCTACGCGCGCATGGGCAGGCAGGATCTTTCCATCCCATGCTTTGAAAAGGCGCTAGCCCTGGGTGCAGATGAAGCAGTTCATTTTAATCTTGGAACAGAATACTTTCGTAAAGAAGATTTAGACAAGGCGCGGGAGCATCTGAAGGCAGCGCTCCGGATCAACCAGAGACTTTTGCGCGCCCACATCGTACTTGCGTATCTTTATGAAAAAGCACAGCTTCCTGAAAAAGCGGAAATTTACTTTAAGAACGCCCTTACAATTGAACCAGAGAATCGAATAGCTGCCCTCGGAATGGCAGTAAGTCTTTCCGGTCGAGGCCAGGAAGAGCGAGCGCTCGCTGTAGTTAGGTCGTATCTGAGCAGAAAGCCGGGCGATGAAACCTTTGCAAACCTGCAGGCATCGCTGCTACTTGCTACAGGACGCACGGATGAATCGCGCCAGGAATTCTTGAAGCTTGCAAAGAGCTCCAAAGATTATACATCGTTTACGGATCATGTGCGCGCGGTGCGAAGCGAGAACCAGGGCGAATTCACCCAGATGTTTGAGGGTATGGACAAGAAGATAGCAGAGCGCACGCGCAGGGTTCTGCAGCTTAGAAAAGAACGGGCGGCCAGGAAAGCAGGATCTGATCCTTCTCTGCCTCCGGAAGTTCAGGCTCCGGAAGAGAAAAAACAGGAAATGAAAGACCTGATGGATTTGAGTTTCTTACACTTGTTCCAGGGTGATTCAGACAAAGCCCTCCAGCTTTTGTTCCAGGCAAAAAAATTAGCGGAAGAACCCGCCGCCAATAAAAAATAGTCCCGTGACGAATGCGCGCATCAAACCCGATGCTGGAAATCCTTTGATTGGAGTTCTGGGTGGCGGACAACTGGGCAGATTCCTGGTGAACACTGCGCGCGAGTGGGATATTAGGCTTTCAATACTGGATCCTGATCCAGAGGCTCCCGCTGGAAGGGTGGCGCATCGTTTCCAGGTGGGCAACCTGCTGGATTATGAAACCGTCATTGAGTTTGCGCGCGACCTTGATATCCTTACAGTTGAAATTGAAAACGTAAACGCAGATGCACTTGAGGCAATCGAAGCGCGAATTCCGGTCAGACCATCTTCACAGATCCTGCGAATGGTTCAGGACAAGGGCTTACAAAAAGAATTCTACAGGAAGAACGGAATCCCAACGTCTGAGTTTTTGCTGATTGCCGGGAAATTGGAGCTCCCTGAATCTCCGGAACGTTATCCGGCCATTCTCAAGCTTCGGCGGGGTGGCTACGATGGCCGCGGTGTGACACGAATCAATAGCCCAGCCGAATGTCCAAATGGATTTGATATGCCATCAGTTCTGGAGGAACTGGTGCCAATTGAAAAGGAAATTTCTGTTATTGTATCGCGTAATTCAAAAGGTCAAACTGCAGCGTATCCATCCGTAGAAATGGTTTTTAATTCTGATCATGTCCTGGACTATCAGGTTGCCCCGGCCGATGTTTCGGTGGAAGTTGAAGCGGAGAGCAAACGCATTGCTCTTGATCTGGCTGAAATTCTCAAGCTGGAAGGAATTCTTGCAGTTGAGATGTTTATTACAAAGTCCGGAAAAATCCTGGTGAATGAAATTGCACCCAGACCTCACAATAGTGGCCATTCCACAATAGAAGGAAATCGCACGTCGCAATATGAACAACATCTGCGTATGCTCCTGGGATATCCGCCAGGGCCAACGGATCTGATTCAACCCCATGGTCTTTTGAATGTTTTGGGCTCCGGCGCGGGTGAGCCTGTGGTACATGGGATGCCGGAGGCTCTGGCAATCCCTGGTGTCCATGTTCATCTCTATGGCAAGGCGATGAGCAAGCAAGGTCGAAAGATGGGACACGTTACGGTCCTCGCCGATGACCGGGCTATTTTGCTTGATCGCCTGAATCAGCTGCGCACTCTGCGTGTAGGTCCAGTGTGAGTTCAAAATCAGTCGTTGCAATTATTATGGGCAGTGCCTCCGATCAATCGATCATGGAAGGGGCTGCTACCGTTATGCGGGATTTCGGGATTCCGTTCGAGTTTACTATTGTCTCTGCGCATCGTACGCCTGATCGAATGTTTGAGTTTGCAAAATCAGCTCGCCAACGCGGCATCAAAGTCATCATCGCAGGAGCGGGAGGAGCAGCACACCTACCTGGCATGGTTGCATCGCTTACAGAACTTCCAGTGATCGGTGTCCCCATTAAATCTTCCAATTCGATTGATGGTTGGGATTCTTTACTTTCCATTTTACAGATGCCTTCCGGAGTACCAGTCGCTACGGTTGCCGTGGATGGCGGGAAAAACGCCGGTATTCTTGCGGCTCGAATCCTTGGACTTTCAGATGAAGCAATTGCCGGGAAGCTTAGCGAGTTTATGAGATCGCAAGAGGCCACAGTTCTAAAGGCAGCGGAAGAAATGGAGCGCAAGCAATGAAATCACGCTTGAAGATTTTGATTCCAACCGGGCTAATCCTTGTTCTTGCAATTTTGCCCAAAGCATGCGACGGAGAGAAACAGGATCTAACCGACGCAGAGCGTGCGGGTAAACCGGGGTCGTTTGTCCTATTGCCTGATGGCGTCACTCATTTTGAAATTGCTGGTCCAACTAACGGTTCTCCGGTTCTGCTCGTGCACGGATTTTCGACTCCATATTTTATTTATGACCATGTATTTGACGGTCTTGTAAAATCAGGTCATCGAGTTGTCCGATTTGATTTGTACGGCCGTGGCCTTTCAGACAGACCGGATACCGTTTATAACCTTGCATTGTTTGATCGTCAGGTCCTGGGATTGCTGGATCATTTGAAAATCAAATCCACTGGAATTGTGGGATCTTCTATGGGCGGGCTGATCGTTGCGAATTTTATTCGCAATCATCCAGAGAGAATTACAAAAGTTGCGTTTATTGCACCAGCCGGTTTTCCAATGGAGCTGCCGTTCAATGCAAAGCTGGGACGTGCACCGCTCATTGGCGACTATATCATTCGTGCATTCGGTGATAGGATTTTTCTGGGTAGCAATAAAGGCAGCTTTGAGCATATGCCAGAGGATTTTATTGAACGATTTCGCGAGCAAATACGGTACGCGGGTTTCAAGCGCGCCATTCTATCATCGCTGCGCAATATGCCCCTTGAATCAAGCGAACAGATTTTTATTGATATTGGGAAACTAAAAAAACCAACGCTGCTTTTGTGGTCCAGGAAAGACGGTGTGTTGCCGTTCGAAAATTCTGCGCGCGCCATGACTGCCATGCCCCATGCAGAGTTTCACGCACTCGATGATACAGGCCATTCTCCGCACTATGAAACGCCGGAGAAGGTAGTCCCTCTGCTTTTGAAGTTTTTTTGAGCTGCCCCTTCGCTTGTTGTTCAAGGCAAGTATGCTGGCCGTCGGTGACTCGCTTTTTTGAACCGTAGTAAAATTTCCACATGTTGTAAGCGTGCAACGATTTAGCCGAGACCAGTTAGCGGAAAGAGACTTGCTAGCTACCTGCCAAAATAATTTCCTAGACACATGTGTGGAATCGTAGGATATCTCGGACCAAAGTCCGTAGATTCAGTGTTAATCGTTGGATTAACAAGGCTTGAATATCGAGGGTATGATTCAGCGGGCATTGCCGTTCTCGATAAAAATGAAATTGTAGTTCGCAAAGAAAAGGGAAAGATCAAGGATCTTGAAGAGTTGCTCCTTTCTCATCCAGTAGAAGGCAACGTAGGAATTGGACATACCCGCTGGGCAACCCACGGTGAACCCAATCGACTCAATGCGCATCCACACGTAGATACGGCCGGGAGCACCGCTGTCGTTCACAACGGAATTGTAGAAAACCACCATGCACTTCGCCTTGAGCTAATCGACAAGGGGCATGTGTTTCACACTGAAACTGATACAGAAGTAATCCCGCACCTATTTGAACAATATTACAAAGAGCTCAAGGATGCGCCTAAAGCCCTCAAGGCTACCGTTGATAGACTGGACGGCCGGTTTGCGTTTGTCCTTCTATTGGATAAATTTCCAGATCGTCTATTCTTTGCCCGCAATGGATCGCCCCTGGTCTATGGAAAAGGCCGCGGCGAAAGCTTCCTTGCAAGCGATGTTTCTGCGATTGTTCCAGCTGCAAAGGAACACTTCCATATTGAGAACGATCAGTGGGGCTGGATTACAAAAGACGGCTTGCATCTACACAATGGCACAAGTGAGGCGTTACCGTTTCAACTCATTCACACCCAGTTCGATGTCAAGGCCCTGGATCGCGGCGGATATGAGCATTTCATGCTCAAGGAAATTCATGAACAACCAGGAATCATTCGTGGAATCATTCAAAATCGCTTGAATGATGAGGGGCTCGTAACCCTTCCTGAGATGGAATTGCCCAACGATTTTCTGAATCGTGTAACCAGATGTCTAATTACTTCCGCCGGAACATCCTGGCATGCTGGTATAGTAGGTAAGTTCTACCTTGAACAGTTTGCGCGCTTGTCCACTGAAGTTGATATCTCATCTGAGTTCCGTTATCGCAATCCAATCGCAGATGGTGAAACCCTGGTTATTGCAATTTCGCAGAGTGGAGAAACGGCAGATACGTTAGCCGGCATTCATCAGGCCAAGGCAAAATTCTGCCGTGTTCTTTCGTTTGTGAATGTAACTACTTCAAGCATTGCTCGTGAGTCTGAAGCATTCATAGATCTAATGGCAGGACCTGAGATCGGTGTTGCGTCTACAAAGGCTTACACTGCACAGGTGATGAGTCTGTTACTCTACGCACAATTTATGGGCGGAATTAAGTGGCTCGGAAGCAAAGAAGAGCGTCTTGAGATTCTCCGCGAGATTAGACTGCTCCCCGAGAAAATGGAACGCATCCTTTCGCGTGCTGACGAGTTGAAACACTGGGCGCATGAACTGCGCGATTCAAAAGATTTTGTATTCCTGGGAAGGCAGCACAATCATCCAACTGCACTGGAAGGTGCACTCAAGCTCAAAGAAATCGCATATGTTCACGCCTCCGGTTATGCTGGTGGTGAATTCAAGCACGGTCCAATTGCACTGATTTCTGATCAAATTCCTGTGGTTTGCATTGCACCGCGCGGTGAACTGTATGAGAAAATGATTTCAAATATTGAAGAGGTTCGTTCGCGCAAAGGCAGAATTCTTTCAATCTGCACAGAAGGCGATGAAATGGTCAGATCCAAGTCTGACTTTTGTTTTGAAATTCCTGAATGCCCGGATTATCTTACGCCATTGCTTGCAGTTATTCCGCTGCAATTGTTTGCTTACTACTCCGCGCTTGAGCGTGGCTGTGAACCCGATCAGCCACGCAACCTTGCCAAATCTGTAACGGTGGAATAGGAGGCTTGCAAAAGCCATCGCACGTTTTTCTGATCGATGCAGGGCTTTCGGCTACAGCCCCGCTTTCGCGCTTCCGTTCTTTTTTTTCAATCCGTGACGGGATATATTCTCCGCTTGCGCGTTTGAGGAAATCAGCTCCCGGCGCAGAGATTGTTCTGTATCACACTCATCTTACGTATGAGAGATTGATCGCACAGGTTGAATCCGACCTGGGCACTCCTTGTATTAGTTTTCAGGATTCCCAGTTTGCCAAAGAAGCCGCGCGTACGCCGCTTGAGATTCAACAATTTGCAAAAGAGAATAATCACCAGTATGTTCTCCTGGGACTTTCTCAGGTATTTGGTCGTCTGGATTCTATTGGCCAGTCGATTGAAAATGACCTGCCTGTCTATCTGGCGGAGAATGACGCAATGCAGGCTACCGGATCTTTTACGATAGTTGGTGATCCCTCAAAGCTGTTTGTGCATGCAAGTGCGAAGATTCATCCAGGCGTGATTTTCAATACGGAAGAGGGTCCAATCGTCATAGACAGCGATGCGCAGATTACTCCTTTCAGTATTTTGTCCGGTCCCCTGTACGTGGGCCCCTCGGCAATGCTCGATCATATTAAAGTCAGCGGCAGTATTATTGGTCAAAGTTGCAGGTTGGGCGGTGAAATTGAATCGTCTACTATAGGAGACTTTACCAACAAACACCACGAAGGCTTTGTTGGCCATAGTATGATAGGAAACTGGGTTAACCTGGGTGCACTTACTACGACGTCTGATTTGAAGAACAACTATGGAAAGATTCGATTGCGACTTCCTGGCGGAGACATTGAAACTGGCAGAATCAAATTTGGATCTATTCTGGGCGACTGCGTGAAGACTGCAATCGGCACAATGATCAATACTGGCAGCGTGATTGATGCAGGTTGCAATCTATTTGGCGGCGGACCCCCGGCATATCTATCGCCTCTATCCTGGGGATTGGCCGGCCGTTCGTATGCGCCAGATCGGTTCATGACGGATTGCGAGACGATCTTTGCGCGCAGAAAGCAGAATGTTCCAAAAGGAATGCGAGGGCTGGTCGATCTGATCGTTTCACTTGACGCCGGGTCGGGCTCAGGCTGAGGTCCAGTATGGCGGCAAAGAAAAAGCCAGGTTTTGAAGAAGCCCTGGCCGAGCTCGAAGAACTGACACGCTCCCTGGAAAGTGGTGAACTTACCCTGGACCAGTCAGTCGAAGCTTACGAGAAGGGCATGGAACTGAAGAAGCAATGCTATGAGATGCTTGCAAGTGCAGAGAAAAAGCTGGAATACCTTGAAAAGAAAGATGGGGAATTGAAGCGCGTTGCTCTGGCTTCCGAAAATATGAGAGCGGACAACCGGCTTTTTTCTGATGAGGAGGATTGAATGATTTCAAGTTTGAGAAACCGGGCTAGAGTTCCGCTTTTGCTTATAGGTGCTATTAGCCTGATTGCGCTGCTTGATTCCTGCAAGACAGTCCCAGGTTGCCCTACTTCGTTTTGCAATTATAAAGAAGACCTGACCCTGTACGGCCGCAACGTCCGTCTGTTGTTTGAGGATAGCTTTAAGGCCGCAGGCGGCAATTGCAGCTTCCGCGCGGAACTTAATACAGGTGCCTACGTTCCCGGCACTAACCAGGAAGCAATTACCATATTAAGGAACATGGCTGGAGAGATCGGCGCAAATACGGTCGTCATGCAATCGTATAATCGCGACAAAGACGCCGTGGGCCGCGCCTATGTTTGCGACGGGCAGGCCACTCAAATCAGCAATCATACCCAGCCTGCAACTACGTCGCAGAATACCAGCGTAAGCAATACAATCAACACAACAAGTTCGCAGAATACCTCCGCCAATACAAGCGCCAGCACAAGCACAGGCCCCAGTTCTTTTCCACAGAGTGCTGCCGGTGCCTCTGTAACGGATACGGGAAAACGATTGAGCTGGCAAACCTGCAGCATGGGCCAATCGTATCAGAACGGTAAATGCACAGGCCAGGCCACTGCGGAAAGCTTGCAGACGGCAGCGTCGTATTGCAATCAGATGAGTTCTGCTGGTTACACGTACCGCCTTCCGGATCGCAATGAGCTGGTTTCAGTTTTGAAAGAGGGTTCTGCAGTTAAAGTGGATCCAAGAGTTTTTCCGGACACAAAGGCTGACATCTACTGGACCAGAGAGTCGTATAACGGTAGTCCAATTACTAACTGGGTAGTTGATTTTGGTGGCGGTGGGTCATTTGGCTACGGCACGGAAAATCAGGCGTACGTGCGTTGTGTCGCAAATCTACCCTGAGGAAATAGTTCATCCAGCCCGCTGGGCGCAAAACGGACTTGTAATCGCCCCGGGCTTGCATCCGGTGTTTGTGCATGGCGCATTGCCAGGCGAGATAGCGCGTGCCAAAGTCGTTAAGCGGTTGGCTAAGTACTCATTTGCTCGATCAGTAGAAGTAGAAAAGCCCGCGCCTGAGCGAATTGCATCCGACTGTGCGGCATTCCCCGAATGCGGTGGCTGTTCTTATCGCCACGTCTCTTATGCGCAAGAATTAGAAATCAAACGCCAATTGATCCGAGAACTTAAGCCGTTAGGCGATCTAACGATCGATCTGGAATTGTTTGCCGGCGAGCCCACGGGATACAGGAATCAAACGCGCGTTCAATGGGATGGGGATAAGGCTGGATTTTTTGGCTATCATTCGCATGAGATTGTTGCGTTTCCAGAATCGGGCTGTAAGAACCTCTCAGATACGCTGAACACTTTTATTCGCCAGCATTACAAATCGCAAAAATCACCCGCGCGCGAAACCACCTTTCGGGAACCTGGCATTACTATAGAAGATCGTTCAACCGCTTCTGCCGAGTTTCAGCTGCCATCCGGGCCGTGGAAGTTTGCTGCATCTGGATTTTTCCAGGCTAACCGTTTTCTGATTCTACCATGGCTGAATTATATCAAAGATTTGATGCCTGAGAAAACCCCGGTAACGGAGCTCTACTGTGGCAGCGGCTTTATTGGGGGCTGGATTCGTGGCCTCGAAACGTCGTATAGCGGTATAGATATGGCCAGACCGAACCTTGAGTTTGCTCGCGAAAATTTCAAATCGCGCGGACTAAAAGGAAAATTTGAGTCAATGGATCTGGAGCGAGAGGTTCCAGAACTCAGTTCAACATGCATCGTAAATCCTGGACGCGCCGGTCTAAGTCAGGTCGTGTGTCAGGCAATCAATGAAAAAGTAAACACACTCATCTATTCTTCCTGCAATCCTGCAACGCTCAGTCGTGATTTGACCAGACTTCCCGGATTTTCCCTGAAGCGTAGCGCAATGTTTGATTTTTTTCCAAGAACCTATCATCTAGAAATGGTGGTTCGATTGGATCGTGTATGAATCGCCTTGTACTTATTGCATTGTTTGCCTGCAGCTGCTGTACCCCTTCTGCTCTAATTGAACGCAAGTATGTGACTTACAATTTTCGCGAGGAGGGGTTTCTATCCCCGCGCATGATTCAAACGATTGGAAAATCCAATTACGCAAACGGTGAGCTCACGGTGGATGCATCGCGATTTCATTGCTCGCAGAATGCACTATCAATGGCAAGGGATAGAATGCTTCGCGTGATGATTCATACTAAGTTTTCCTTGAAGGGTCAAAAGGCTTCGGGGAGTTCTGGTTTTGACCGCGACTATCCTGTAGCATTCAGTGGTCGGGATTTGATGCGCGCTGAAGCTGATTTTGGTGCATTGCTTGATCGCGGATACATTGCTTTACAGGACGTCCGCGCGACAGATTCATGTTCAATCGTTTATAGACTGGAGGGTGAAGATCTGTCTGCAGAGATCAAATCCGTAGAGACTACCTTCCAACCCCGAACTAAATGAAAATTCTTAGCCTGGTTTTTGCCTTAACAGTATTTGCTTGCGCCGCGCCTGCTCCGCAAGTTTCAGAGGAAGAAGTACTTCGTGAAGGGATGGTTTCGAGTTCAACATACCAGGTAATGGTTACAACTTTGGCTGATAGCCCTGAAGATGCGCGGATCAAAGGTGAACCAGAAGCCAGGAGAAAAGCATTCAATCTCATTGTGCGTGAACCTTTTTTTCGGGGCATGTTAAGCGATGAAGGCAGACGACAGCTCAGGCTGATCGTTGATCAAAAGGGGCGAGTTGTCCGGGTTCACCAGGAACCGGATCGCAGTTACACCGTAGTCTATCAGATAACACAACCGGGCGGGATTCGCGATTTGTTTCGCAATATCCGCTAACGGTATCCGAGGAAATTTTATGAGTAAGGTTATTCGTACCAGGTTTGCACCATCTCCCAGTGGCTTTTTGCATGTGGGCGGGGCAAGAACTGCGCTGTTCAACTATCTTTATGCTAAGGCCCGGGGCGGTCAGTATGTTTTGCGGGTGGAAGATACAGATCAAGGGCGCTCAACTCCGGAATCGGAGCGAATCATTCTGGATTCATTGAATTGGTTGGGAATTATTCCGGATGAAGGTCCGGATGAAGGTGGAGATTTTGGGCCGTATCGTCAATCTGAACGACTGGACATCTATAGCAAGTATACTCAAACGCTGATAGAGAAGAACCTGGCCTACCCATGCTTCTGCACTGAAGCTGAGCTAGAACAAATGCATGAAGCAGCAAAACGCCTGGGTGTTCCAAACATCTATGATGGACGTTATGCGAACTTACCTAAAGAGGAAGCACAGGCGCGCATCAAGAAAGGTGAAAAATATTCGATCAGGTTACGTGTGGCCGGCGACGAGGTTGTAGTCCAGGATCTGGTTCAGGGAAAGGTCAAGTTTGATTCACGTTTGATTGGGGATTTCATTATTGTGAAATCGGACGGGTTTCCAACCTATAACTATGCAGTAGTCGTAGACGATTTTGAAATGAAGATATCGCATGTAATCCGCGGGGTTGGCCATCTATCGAATACGCCCCGGCAAATTCTGATACACAACGCCCTTGGGTTGCCCTTGCCCGAGTACGCGCATATTTCCGAAATCGTAGGCACAGACAAAAAGAAATTGTCAAAGCGCCGTGGCGCAACTTCAGTTTTGTTCTTCCGGGATATGGGCTACCTCTCAGAAGCCTTCAATAATTACATGGCTCTTCTTGGCTGGTATCCGGAAGATGCAGCGGAGTTCATGCCGATGACGGAGCTTAAACGTAAGTTTGATGTAGCGCGATGCTCCAAGAGTCCTTCCATGTTTGACTTCTTTCTAAACGAAAATAGTACAGACGCCGAAGATTTCAAACCCGAAGACATGAGCGAAGCTGAGCTCAAGAAAATGGTTAACAAGAAAACCAAGCTCAACTGGCTTAACAACAAGTACATTCGCAGTATTTCCATGGCAGAGCTCTGGCCAGAAGCGTCCCGATTCCTTTCAAAGGATAAGGGCCTTGCAGCCCTGATTCAGAAAGATCCAAAGCGCATAGAAGAAATCTATGATCGTGTTCGCATGTACCTGGATACCCTGGACGATGCAGTACCGTTTTTCCTTGAATTGTTAAAAGAGAAGATCCAGATTGAGTCAAAAGAAGCAGAAGACCTGGTTGGCACCGAAGAAGCTAAGAACGTAGTTGCTGCATTCGCTGAAATGGTGCGCACTCAAAAACCATCTACGCCAGAGGCATTTTCAGAAATTATGAAGCAAGCAGGACTGAAGACCGGGGCTAAGGGCAAGGGACTATTTATGCCAATCAGGATTGCATCCACAGGGAGTATGCATGGCCTCGAGCTTCCCAATCTATTCGCAATCCTGGGGCATGAACGGGTACTGGCGCGATTGGTTCAGATTAGCTGAGAACAGGCGGCCGAACCTAACAATTTAGGGCAGGATTCATCCGCCTGAAACCCTGGCTTGACCCTGGCTGATTGGGCTAATCGAAGTTTGGACGTCTGCGTTCTTTGAACGCTAGAATCATTTCATGAAGCGCATTTGTATCCAGGAATGCAGCATTGTAGGTTGCAACGTAGTTCATTCCATCTGTGACCGTGTGATCCATTTGATAGTTGATATTGTGTTTCACTCCGCGCAAAACAATTCCGGAATTTGATGCGATTTCTTCTGCCATGGTTCTTGCCCCGTGCATCATTTCTTCCTGAGTTCCGTAGACTTTTGAAACGAGTCCCATGCGATTGCAATCTTCGCCGGAGAAATCTGCTCCAGTGAAGGCCATCAAACGTGTGTTACCGTCGCCAATAATTCCGGGCAGGCGATTCAAGCTGCCCATATCTGCGACGATTGCCACTTTAGTTTCGCGAAGGGACACTTGAGCATCCGCAGATGCCAGGCGAAGATCACAGGCGCACATCAGGTCAAGTCCACCGCCAATGCAATGCCTGTGAACGCATGCTATGAAAATCTTAGGGCTACGCATAATGCGGCGAAAGCCTTCCTGCATTTGTAAAATCAGCTTAAGCAGATCTTCTCTTTGATCTGCGCGTGCGCCGCTCAGTATTTTATCGAATTGTGCAAAGAAGTCTTCGAGGTCGAGTCCGGTTGAGAATGACTTTCCACGGCCTGCAATTAGCACTACTTTGATTTTTGGATTCTTCTCAATTTCATCCACTGCAGCAGGTAGATCGCGCCAGAACGGCCAGTTCATTGAATTTCGCTTTTCTGGACGATTCAGGTACAAAATCGCGTACCCCTTTGTTTCGTTGTATTCGATTTCAAAAAATGGTAACATGAAGCTTCCTGTTTTAGGCAGCTGAAGGGGTCAATAGAAAGAATTGACTTCATTCGGGGAAGACGCACAGGTCACTTATGACCGAGCTGGCCGATCATTTAAAAGCTCTGTCGAGCTTTGAGTTTGCCTCCGAGCTCCGGAGAATTAGTGATCTTGCGGGGGACGGCGATGCGCCTTCACAAGAATCGCTTGAAAGTCTGGTTAAGAACTGCTCTGCAGATGCCTGGAAAGTGAACGCTCGTTTTTGCGCCGCCGTAACGAGTGCTCTGATTCAAACAGGAACACACAGATCAATGTTGTTTATGATGCGCTATCTGAGCGCACTCCCAGGATCGATTCCCTTTGGTGCCGTTGAACTATTCTCAAGCCATCTTCCGTTGTATGGCGCGCGGTTGCTGCCCACTCTTAGACAAATGGCCGATAGCGAGGAAGAAGCATCGCGCGCG
Organism: Spirochaetia bacterium; assembly: GCA_021413825.1. GTDB lineage: Bacteria > Spirochaetota > Leptospiria > Leptospirales > Leptonemataceae > JAEUSB01. The sequence continues at coordinate 79,334 of JAIOPQ010000096.1, forward strand.
GTTGGAATTCAGACTCTTTGCAATATGTACTTTGAAAGGAAGCTTCAAGCAGAGGATGAAACGTTTCTACAATCACGTCTGGAGCAATTCAAAGATGACAGGTATTCAACCGGGCACTTCGCGGAGCTTGTCCGCTCTGATATGGCTGCGCGCTCCCCTGAAGACGGTGAGCGATTTGCAAACGGTATCCTGATAGACGGCTAGTCTACCTGTAAACTTCACCCGTCATGTCATAGAAAATTGGCGTGATGAAGAAAGTAAATGGAGGCAGATACCAGATTCCGGTTTCCTTGGTTGTATTAACAATTCTAACTTTGGAAGCCCCACGTTCGCGTGCTTCGCGTGTAAATCGGTCCAGAGCAGTATCCAGGTCAGCTTTGTAGATTGGTATAATTCCAAATATAAGGTGAACTCCAATTACAGTGGTCTTTTGTAGGGTCGCGCCTCCTCCGTCTAACGGGGTGACTCCATTATATTTGTTGGCCTGCTCAGAAACGGCAATCTGCGAACTGCGACAATTTGCGCCAGCAATCAGAATGAGTGTCAAAAGAAATGTCGCGGAAAACTTCATTGGCGAATCTGATTAGCGCCTGGTTCCTGAGCAAGCGTTTTTGCGGATTCAAACAAGGGTCGCAATGAACGCTGTGATTTGATCCGGCCTTGCTGCAATCAGATCTGGCGCTGGTTCGGGTACGTCCGCGACGTAGCCCCAGCCACACCAGATAGCAGTCGCTCCATAATTTCTAGCGGCCTGTAAGTCCGCGGCAGTATCACCGCACATAGCCGCCTGCTGCTGGCTCAAATTTAGTTGTCTTGCAATTGTTTGCATTGGCACAGGCGATGGCTTGCTTTCAGGAAAACTATCTCCACCAATGATTGCGTTCACATGTTGCAGAACATCGAGTCGTTTCAGAAGTTCGCGCGAAATTGCTTCCGGTTTGTTTGTGTAGACTACAATACTCAAATGCGATGAGATCTCGCGAAGCATGTCAGAGATTCCCGGGTAAAGAACCGTATGATCTACTACATGATTCATGTAGTCTGTTTCGTACTCAAGGCGCAGTCGGGAAATATCTGTCCGGTCTTTGATGATCTCAGGGAGCGCGGCCTCGATCAGTGCATCCATTCCGCGATTTACAATTCCGCGCGCCTGGTCGATGGGCATTTCGGGTAATTTGTGAGTAGTGCGAATACGGTTTACGGACAGCGCCATGTCCTGACGACTATCTTCCAGCGTTCCGTCCAGATCAAAGAAAACAAGTTTCAAGATGACATGCAGAAATTAGTTTTTGTTTTTTGCGAGATCTTCCACGCTTCCGGCTCCGTCGCCATGCTCGGTTACGCTTCTTTCGCCGGTGCTTGAGCCTTTGTAAGCCGTAAATGGGCGGTGGTTGTGGGTTCTGACCTCATGCGGAATACCCGCGGGAATAAAAAGTATATCGCCACCTTCAATCGTTACCGGTCCATCATCAAAATGGAATGTGGTAACGCCTTCGACAGCCCCCCGGATCTCGTCAAAGTCATGCGCGTGCCGGCTGCGAACGAACCATGCGGGGATGGTTTGTAGATCGTACACACGGAACCCATACTCGCTCATGGCGAGTTTGACCGATTCTTCCGTTGGGACCTCCTGGTGAGGCCACTTAATGACTTTGACTCCGGGTGGCATGGTTCTTAGAAATCGTAAGGGCGGACAGTGCTACGCTTATTCTCTTTGGTGCGTTTGACAGCTTCATCGATTAACCGGTGAACCTTACGATTGAGCTCGTCGAGCGCATCGGCGGCAACCATGCAACCATGGTTCTTTATAATATTTTTGGCCTTGCTGGCTACGATTAAGCTTTCCGTCGAAGTTTCTTCAGTGTTTTCCATTGTTGCAAATGCTCCTTGGGGCAAATCTGACCGCCTTTCGTCGGGCTTCAATTCAAAATCCGGACCCAAATACGGGTTTTGCAACGAGCCGGTTTCCTGAAATTGGTCCAATGCGTGTTGGAGTTACAGGCGGTGCAGGCTATATCGGGTCCCACACGGTCCTGGCCTTGCTGGAAGCAGGCCATGAAGTTGTCATTGTAGACAATTTCTCTACAGGGGATCGCATAAATCTGCAACCCTCAGCCCTTCTTATAGAAGGTGATTTCAAGAATCCAGAAATTATGCAGAAATTTCTTTCGCAGAACCTGGACGCTGTGTTTCATTTCGCAGCACTTAAGGCCGCTGGAGAATCCATGGAGAAACCAGAGGCCTATTCGGCGGCTAACGTCAGGGGAACTCTATTTCTAGTTGAAAGCCTTTCAGCAGCCGGGGTAAAGAACCTGGTTTTCAGCTCTTCCGCCGCGGTTTACGGGGCGCCTCGTTACCTGCCTGTTGATGAAAAGCATCCGCTCGAACCGATTAATTACTACGGTTACACCAAGTTATGTATTGAGCAGAACTTGAACTGGTTCTCACGACTGGGCAAGATTCGTTTTGCTTCTCTGAGATATTTCAATGCTGCCGGCTACCACCGCGCTGGAAAAATTCGTGGCCTTGAGAAGAATACAGCAAATCTACTTCCCCTGGTTATGGAGGCCGCTGCCGGTTTGCGTCCGGAACTTCTGGTTCTTGGAAACGACTATCAGACGCGGGATGGCACCGGGATTCGGGATTACGTGCATGTTGAGGATCTAGCCGACGCACATGTGCGGGCCTTGCAATATATTTCAAATGAAAATCGCGACATAACGGTGAATCTTGGTTCTGAGACTGGAATATCCGTAATGGAAATGATCAATACTGCAAAGAGGATCAGTGGGCGCAACGTCCCATACAGGATCGTGGGCCGGAGAGAGGGTGATCCACCTGAGTTAATTGCAAGCTCAGGACTTGCCCATCAGCTCCTGGATTGGCAGGCCAGGCATTCAGACGCAGAGACAATTATCCAGAGTATGTGGAATCTCTACAAGGAAGCGATTTGACGCGGTTTATTTTAAAACCAGGATCTTCCTTTGTCCTGGGTTGCCTGTTGCTTTTGGTTTCCTGCGGCCCTACGGCGAGGATTCGTGAAGGGGAAGCATTCCTTCGCCAGAATAAATTTGATGCTGCTCTACTTTCTTTCCAGCAAGCCTACCTTGATAGTCCAGAAAATCCAGCGGCGCAAGCAGCATTAGGCAGGATGCTCACACTCAGACGGATTTCATTTCATGCGGGTCTTGATCTACTAAAAAGTTCATACGATAAAAAGCAAACGGCAGCGCTCCGCCGTGAATTGACATTGCTTCATATGGATGCAGGCGATTTGTCTAAAGCAGAAATGCTTCTTCACCCTGATCATATGACGCTTGAAGAATATATGACGGATCCTGCAGCCCTTGAACGTGCGGCCGTTGGCTGCATGGTGAAGCAGAATGAGGCTGGCTTTTATCAGTTGAAGAGTCGAGCCAATGACGTTGAAAATGCGCGCGAGGTCTTTCTGATTCGTTGCTTGCTTTCCCCAGGTTGGAGAAGATCAAAGGAGCAGGACGCCAGGGAAATATACGCAACTATTACGCAGGAAAAAGCAAAATGCGATATAGCGGTATTGTTTCCTGCGATTGCTAACGTTACCGTTGAATTATGCAGACAGAAATTTCCAGGAGATATTTCACTTCAGCGTGAAAAGATTACCGGAATGGAAGTGGCCCAGGGTAAAACCAGAAAGCTATTTGAAGACGATCTTTTTATACCCGGGGAGCCGCCACCACAACCAAAAGAGGAAACCGGTGGGCCATTTGTTCCAACCACAGAAATTCCCAATTCAAATGCCAATCCAGCGGCACCGGTTCTTCCGTGAGAGTTTCAGGATTGCATTACTTCTGCATATCGTGTCCCGTAATAGATAAACATTCCCAGTAAAACTCCCTGAGTCCCTTTATCAATCATCACGGCGCGCAGAAATGAATCTGGGAGGGCGAGCGATTTGATTTTTTTCTGAGTTAAGTACATGCTAATTGGAAAACCAATCAGGATCAAAAGACCAGCAGCGCCAAGCAGGATCATTGCAGTACTCTTGTCTGCCTTGCCCGACGATACAAGCATAACAAGAACCAGAACCAGAATGATTCCGCCGAATTGCCACATCCGCTGCGTCATAAACTCACGACTCCAGACTAGCATTTGAGGCTGGGTCAATTTCCTCATTTCCTTGTGAAGCATGCTCTTAAGGACGGTTGCGATCACTACAACTATGATCAGGGGCAGAAAGCTAATGAAATCGGTCATCCTGCCAAGAAAGGAAACGCAAGCCGCGAGGGCAACCGTGTAACGCAAAAATGCATTCATTGTGACGCAGGGCATGGATTCCAGGCTACAGAAGGCGGGCGGGAATTTCTAAATCCGGGCAAAATAGCGCAATAACACGGAAGACCAGGCAGGGATGGTCGCTTGACATAGCCGCCGATCGAGGGAACCTGGACGACGTGAAGAAGAAAGCCATTCTGGTACTTGAAAATGGACAGCGCTATCACGGATTTTCCTTTGGCGCTGAAATTGAGTCTTTAGGAGAGGTTTGTTTTAATACCTCGATGACGGGATACCAGGAAATTCTGACGGATCCCTCTTATATGAAGCAAATCGTAACACTTACCTACCCCATGATTGGGAACTATGGAATAGACCCGGACGTGGCTCAGTCCTCAGGCATCCAGGCAAGCGGCCTGATCGTAAAGGAATATGTTCGTATTCCAAGCAATTTTACAAGCAAGCAGACTCTCAGTAGTTATCTAATCGAGCAGGGTGTTCCAGGGCTCGAAGGAATCGACACGCGTAAGTTAGTTCTGACCCTCAGAAATGAGGGTGCCATGCGTGGCGGAATCTTTGTGGATCAAGCAGATTCACCGGCACTACTTGATCGTGTGAAATCTATCCCTTCTATGGCAGGCCTTGATCTGGCACGTGAGGTTTCCACAAGGCAGTCGTACAAATTTGGAACTCATAAGAGCGAAAAGTTCAGCATTGGTGTTCTGGACTACGGTGTAAAAATAGGAATTCTCCGTCTGCTCGATCAGCACGGATTTAACGTAACTGTTTATCCCGCACAAACCCGTTATGCGGAATTGAAGGCCGCAGGACACAAATGCTATTTCCTTTCCAACGGTCCAGGGGATCCTGAACCCCTGAACTATGCAATTGAGACTGCAAAAGAAATCATAGCAGATGGAAAACCAATCTTTGGAATCTGCCTGGGTCATCAGGTGTTGGGTCTTGCGGGCGGAAGAAAGACCTACAAGCTCAAGTTTGGACACCGCGGTGGAAACCAGCCCGTTAAGAATCTTCAGAATGGTCGAGTGGAAATCACGGCGCAAAACCATGGTTTTGCCGTAGAAGAAGAAAAATCAAGTCAGGGCATGGCTCTTTCCCGTATCAACCTGAATGATCAGACGGTGGAAGGATTTGCAGATGAAGGGCGTAATATTTTGAGCGTCCAGTATCATCCTGAGGCCTGCCCAGGGCCGCACGATGCAGAATACCTATTCCAGGAATTTCATTCAATGGTCAAGGCAGCGTCATGAAGCAGGCTCTTGTAATCCTTCTGATAGCAATGCTCGCCTGCCGGTCGGGTGAAAAGAAGGCAGAAGAGAAGCCGGCAAAGGCGGAGGCGAAGGTTACAGTAAAGCCCGTAACGCTTTCCGCGCGGGGAGAAGCTCTAAACCGCGTTCGCATTATCGTCGGGGAAGAACCCATCACTGAGATGGACATTGAGCAGATGAAAAAGAACATGCTGCGGATGGGCAAGCCCATTCGCAATCTTCAGGAAGACGCAGTTAATGAATTAATCCGCAGAGCAATCGTTGAAAACGAAGCGCGCAATGAATCGATCATAGTATCTGAGACAAGAATTGAAAATGAGGTGAACCGCGCTAAGGACAATGCAGGTGTGCGCGATGAGGCTCGATTCAAGGCAATGGTCGAACAGGATTCCGGAATGCCGTATAGTCTCTGGGTCGATAGCTTGAAGTATGATTTGATGAAGCAGCAGCTAATTCAAATCAAGATCAGCGTGCCGCAACCTTCGTCGGAAGAGCTAAAGCGTTACTATGCCCAGAACGCTGGTCGCGCGGGAATGGAAGTTCGCTACCGCGAGATTGTGCTCCAACCACAGAACGGTACTCTGGAGGAAGAAGCACGCATTTCACAACTGGCAAGGCAAATCGCTGAACGCAGCCGTGGAAGCGTCCAGGCATTTGCTGATCTTGCCAGATCAACTCCGGATAACGTTTCACCTGCTAAAATGTATGGCGGTCAACTGGACTATGCTTCGCTCTCTGAGGTGGCAGCAAACGATCGGATTACGGCTGGTGTGCTTTCGAATCTTGGCGTAGGGCAGGTTTCTTCTCCATACCGCGATACGCGCGGACGTTATGTTCTATTGATGCTTGAAGATCGTAGGCCGGTTGCATTTGATAAGATTGAAGATAGAATCAGGCAGCGCATGTTCTTTGAAAAAGCTGAACAAGCATTCGAGGAATGGGTTGTAAAGCAACGCAAAGAAACGGCCATCACCAGGCTGGACTAAAATGCCCGGCAAGATTCAAGCAGTTGCAATTCATTGCAAACAGGCACCCCCGGACGATCTGCTACAGGAAACCATTGGCAACATAACGCGCGTTTTTCCCGGGCTGCCAGTTTTTTCAAACATCAAAAACGAGCACGTACGTCATGTGGAGTCTCAGCTTGCTGCGGATTTTCTGGCTGACATACCGGAGCCTGGACCTCTGAACTTACGAGACTTCATTTTTAAGAATATTGAAAAGTACGACGCTGAGATTCTGTATCGTGCCCCTGATCTGCGCCAGTTTCGCCTGGATTTCAGCGGCATGTATCCGCGTTCGCTGGACTTGATTCGGACTGTAAAAAGTCTCAAACCCGACCTGAAATATGAAGGGTTGCAATCGCTGTTGATGGAAAATCCGGATGTGATACGACCTTTTCCCTCTTATGTTGAAGTGGCACTTACGTCTAATAGCCCCGTCAGGCCAATCCTATTTCCCGCTACTCCTGAATTAGCGAATCTTTCTTTCGATCTTGTGAAGAAACTTGATCGGGAGATTCGCGATCACGGCTGGGCGGGAGATACTACAGTCTGTCTTGGTGGTTGGGGTGAGCCTCTCAGCTATCCTGAAATTGATCAGACCCTTGAGCTGCTGCTTGGGAATCCGGGAATTCAGACCGTTTATCTTGAGACATATGGAGCAGATCTGGACCAGGCTAGAATCGAAGCCTGGAAAGGGATAAAGGGAATTGAACGCCTCGCTTTGATCGTTAGACTGTCTACTTTGAAGAAGGATCGCTACAGTTTTCTGTACGGAGCGGACCTGTTTGAAAGGGTTCTGAAAAACGTCCAGCATCTCGAATCGATGCAAAGACCCTTTTCTGTATATGTTGAAATGCTTAAGATCAAGGAAGTGGAAGAGGAATTAACGCCATTCTATGACCGCTTTGAAAAATCAACGATAGGCGTTATCTTAAACAAATACAATAGCTACGCTGGCCAACTACCGGAGCGCCGCGTTTCAGATCTCACCCCGCTTCATCGTGACTTTTGCTGGCACCTTGCGCGCGATATTTACATAACGCCGGAGGGAAAGGTTCCACTCTGCAAACAAGATCCATCTGGAACAACGGGGCCTACACAGGATTTCGCAAAAGCTTCGCTTGCTGAAATCTGGAAGAAGACTGCAGCGCATCATCGAGCCTCGGTGCGCGGGGATCACGCTGCCATTCCAATGCCTTGTTTGTCGTGCGATGAGTGGTACACCTTTAACGGATGACCAGAGCCATTCTAATCCAGGCGCGCACTGCCTCTACGCGATTGCCCGGAAAGATTTATGCCGGCATTCCCAACAATGACTCAAAACCGTTGTTGCTGCACGTAGTTGATAGAATGAGGATCGCAGACTGCGGGGACGTAGTTGTTCTAATTCCTTCCGATGATTCTGAGCTCGCATCGTTTCTTAAAGTGCATAACGTCAGATTCATAGCGGGTCCTCATGAAGATGTTCGCGAACGTTACCGTCAGGCTGTGCGAGAGCTTAAGGTTGACCTGGTTGTGCGAGCTACGGCGGACAATCCCTGTCTTGATCCACGTTACGCCAGGTTAACCGCTGAGCGTCTTGAGCAAGATCGCCTGGATTTGTTTTCATTCAGCGGAATGCCACTTGGAACTGGCGTCGAAGCATTTACCTCTGAGGCGCTATTCCAGGATGGGCTGGATGGACCTCAATACCGTGAGCACGTAAGTCTGCATATTAAACATGAGCCCGATCGTTTTCGTGTTCTGCACACGCCCTGGTCAAATCGTCCAATGCAGAAAACACCGCGACTGACCGTAGACTGTGCAGAGGACCTGGTCGTAGTTCGAGCACTGTTTCGCGAACTGGGAGATGCATTTGTTCTAGATGATGTGCTGACTCTATTTGCACATAGACCGGAGTTGTTTTCTGGAAACGAAAATGTTAAGCAGATAACGTTTCAAAGACCAGGTGAACAGGGATGATTAGACTCATTGCTGGCTCTGGCCCGGGCTTTGGCACGGGGCATGTGGAGCGAATGAAGTTGTTGGCGGAATTTCTTGCAAGACGCGGCCATCTGTCTGAGCTGGTTCATCTTAGTTCGCCTGGTTATGAAACCAACAGCCACGCTTTAAGCTTAGAAAGTCGCCTGACGGTGTTGGATGCGAGAGATGTAGACCCTGAAATGTTTTCCGGTCGAGTGATTGCCCTGGACAATCAGAGCCCGTCGCGCAAAATCTGGACTGGATCTCCCATGGACCCTTCCAGGATTATCTTTCACGATACAATTCCCCATCCTGATATCCCAATTGATGTTACGATGCAGAATTGCCTTGTAGATCCGGAAAAATGTCAAATCATCCAGGATGTCCCGGAGGTGAAACGTGCTCTCATTTACGCCGGGAGTTGGACTGGTGAAATTCCTGGGATCGGGATTTTGCATTCGCTCGGATATAGTCTAACGCAGATAGGCGGAAGGGCAGGGGATTCGCATGTTACATTGCATGAACGATTACCTACTGCGGCCTTTCGCCGAGAAATGTGTCGCTCCTCACTCGTCCTTACGTATTTTGGCATGACGGCATTTCAGGCGATGTATTTAAACAAGAGGGTTATTCTTTTTTCAATCGGCGGCGTACACGATGACCTTTCAGAATATCTAGCCTCCACTGGAATACGTTTTCTTAAAAACCAACCGACTGCTTCGGATTTTGTAGATTTGGAAATGCCAAAGATTGTCCCCGGGGGACGTGGCTTTGATATTCTTGTGGATTTAATCGAGGAACATAAATGAATTTATTCAGTCTCCGCAACGTCTGGCTATTTGTAATGATTGCTGCAGTAGGCTTTGCACTGTACAGTCGTACGGAAATACCTGCTGCGCGCCTGGAGGAAATGCAAGATAGGCAGGCTAAGTTCATGATGAAGCTCCTTGCTTCTCAGACCCTTCTCAGTCGCGAAGCGGCAGAATCATTGAAGCAGCCAATGGAAAAGCAAGTGCGTGACCAACTTGCAGCGATAGAAAAACAGAACCCTGGACGGAGTGCTTTTCCTATTGAGAAATTTATTCTGCTTTCTGCGTTGGGTGACAAGGCGGAGCGCCCGCCAATGGGTAGAGAAGATTTACTCAAAGACGTAGATAAGCTTTATTTTAGATCAGAGCCGTTAGGCGATGATTCGCCCCTTTTTAAACTTGGATCTGGGGATCTGGCACGACTTTACCAGGAAGAAAGAAAGGATGCAGAGTCGGCCAAGAAATTGCGGAAGGAACTGGAAGGGAATGCTCGGATTCTTGAGGCGGCCATGGTTGTATTCTCGCTGGGCGCTTTTGGAATATTCGCACTGGGCCTTGTCATGACGTACTTATTCTTCAGAAGAATTCCAGAAGTTCGATTTTTTCCAATCCTTCAAATACTGGACGATGAATCGCACAGGTTGATGCTTGAGGCAGCTGTGATTTATATGTTCCTTGTCTTTCCTGTTGGTCTGGCATTTGGTAAGTTTGCGGCGGGTTACTTCCCAGATCCCATAACGTACGCTCTGGTTCATCTTTCGCTGGCATTTGCAATTTCTGTGATATATTATATTCGAAGTGCCGGAATAGGTGTTTTCAGGCAGCTGCTCCTCCCCGCAAAAGAGGACTGGTTCAAGGAAGTTGTGCTCGGGTTCTTGGGATTTGCTGCGATTTTTCCACCGGCCATTTTTGCATTGCTCCTGGTGCTCAGTGCAATGTCCGGCGACGCAGTGCGCGTAGCGCATCCCATTGCGTTTGTAATAGCAGAGAATCCAATCAAGGTATTTATCCTGGCGGCTGTACTTGTTCCAATATTTGAAGAGGTTGTGTTTCGCGTCTTCCTCTATGGATACTTTAGAAAAACCCAGCGAATCAGGTTTGCAGCGTTCTTTTCTGCCAGCGTATTTGCAGTCCTGCATCCGCAGGGAGTGTTTGCCTTACCGTATCTGGCCATTCTTGGAATGGGTCTTGCGGCGTTGCGCGAATATAGAAATAGCCCAATCGCCTCAATCACAGCGCATGCATGTGTAAACGGGTTCGCAGTTGTGGTGGGTTGGGCGACAATGCGCTTGTTTTAGGTAAGCGCAGGTCTAGCAGATGGGTACAGAGTAAAGTCTGCTTCTGCGATTATTCTTTTTCGAATTCAATTTTACGAACTGTGTCCGGATGACATACTACGCGTAGCCCAGTATCGGGACCGCCAATTCCAGTGTGCCAGGTTCCGTCTGGTTTTTTTAGATCAATCCAATATGTGAATAACGTTACGTTTCCGTTCCTGTTCTCAGTCTTGAATTGTTTGAAAAACGCGAAGAAATCCCCGGATCGGCGTAGCTCTCCACCGTCGCGCAAACGAATCTTGTATTCTTCCGGAACGAACTCATAAATCATTCCTGATTTATTTTCCTTGATGAACTTTCCTTTCCATTTTGTGATTTCGACGTGGGCGATTTCCATCATCCCAATTCTTTTTTCGTATTTAATGCCCTCTGATTCATGCGTTAGAGTAAGTGTTTCAGGAGCTTTGAATCGAATGAGGCCGCGTACACTTCGTCCGTCGCCTAACGTCATGCGGCTTTCGATGGCGAAATCGCGTTGCTTCTCTTTGTCAGCGGGCTGAGGATTATCGGGTCTTTCGGCTGGTTTCTCTGCAGGTTTATCGGTTCGACCTTCCTCCTTTTTTGAAGGAAGCGCCGGCCTGGAATCTGATTTGGGTTTTTCCGCGGCCGTTACTTGTTTGGGGGAGGGCTTTTGCGGCTTGGCAACGAGCGAACCTGAGACTACGATAAGACCGGCTAGTAGCCAGGCCTTAGACAAGGCCGCGCAATGATTGTGCAATTCGTTCCACATTGTTTGCTGATAGCGCCGGATAGACCGGAATCGCAACAGACTTCTGGTAAAGTCGTTCTGCGTTTGGATACTCAAGGCGCGGTAATCCCATCACGTGATGGAGAGGTTGATCTACGGAGCGCGTAATTCCAATTTGCAATGCTGCAAAATATCGTACAACTTCGTCGTGTTGCTTGTTAACAATTACAGGGAAGCGCAGATATGAATCCATGTTGGGAGTTTTGAAATAGGTCTCGTGATTGGTGCGCGTTAGCGATTCAAGATATTTCATTCCTATCTTGCGCCTGCGAGCAAGGGATACAGAAAGATTCGTAAGTTGATCAAGACCCATTGCAGCCTGGAAGTCCTCCATTCTGTAATCGTATGCAACTGAACCTTCGCTACGTTTACCGCCGTAGCGGAGTGCTTCAAGGCGTGAATGGAGTTTAGAATCCTGCGAAAGGATCATTGCTCCATTTCCCGTTGTAATTAGATCGTACTGTGAAAGTCCGCAGATATTGATTATGCCAAGCATTTCTGGAGCAACGTCCGACCCAACCACACCGGTTACATCAGCGATTACTTGCACGCCTTCGCCGGGATTTTCAAGTGCCGCCGGCGCTCCAAACGTGTGATCCAATACGTAAACTTTTTTTGCTGCCGTGCTTGCAGCGAATACTGCCTGAACAGCCGCAGAGGAAGGATGAAACGAATTCCGTTCCAGGTCGACGAGGGTGACATCAGCGCCAACATAGCGGGCTGCATCATAAATCCCAACAGGCGCAATTGCACTGGCGCAAACCAGATCGCCCTGACCCAGGCCCAGAGCAAGAAATGCCAGGTGATACGCTGACGTGGGAGAGTTTACTCCAAGAGCATGCTTGAAGTTGAAGGTATGGGCAAATGATTTTTCAAACCGACCGGTTACGTTGCCGCTGAGCAGCCTGTCATGGATGAGGCAATCGAGTACGGACTCAAGTTCGTCCTTACTTAGCGTAGGACGCTGAGCCTCAATCGGCTGAATCTTCTTTTCTGTTCTATAGACGCTTGCCAATGCCACTGCACAAATCCTTGGTAGATTGTGTCCTTTGTAAGATATTATGTCACATTGCGTCCAGTACTTTTCGACGTTATGGCAAAAAAGTACCTGCTGTCTGACACAGAAATGCTTCTGTCCCGGCACTCGGCTGCAACACAACAGTGCTCTTTACAGGTAGAAACACTACGTCGCCTTCGACCAGTCCTTCTGCGGATTTTTTACTGTGCTCAACCTGATCTCTGATCTCGACCAACCCCTTTATTACAATCAATATGGCAGGATGTCCCGAATGTTCCATGGGCGAGGAGACGCGTTTTAGTAAAAAATCATCAACTGGAACAGCGTACGTCCCATTGGCTTCTAGGACTGTCTTATGTAGTCCCATGCGATAGGTAAGCATTGAAAGCAAGGTGTCTACGTCACAAAATTTGGGAGTGAGGCCAGCTCTAACTACATTGTCCGATGCAGCCATGCACTCCAGGATCTCGCCGCCCAGGTAGGAATGAGGTTCGTTGGGTCCAAGGAATATTCCTTCTCCCGGCGCAAACTCCATCAAGTTAAGAAAGAAAGGAGCAAAGATTCCAGGATCACGGAGTCCATACTGGCGGGACAAATCCAGGAAACATTGTTCAACAGAATTGGCCGTCTTGATCTGCGCCTGCAATGCAAGTGCGGCCGTCTCAACTGACTCAGGTCTGGCGCGCATAATTGCCGCGTACCAATGTTTCAATCTCTCCACTTCAGATCCATTTGCTTCAAGGAAGTTTGTCAGAGGCTGAAGGGCTAAGCGACGTTCCAGTTCTCCATGAATTTCATTGAAATCACGGAACCCGACAAGCGCACGCATTCCCTTCAAGCAAAGCGCAAGTTCCGGTTTATGATTGCCGTCAGGATAATTGGCAGGGTCCCGCGCATGAAGAATCTCTGCCAGGGATTTATCCGGATGGGCCTGGATCGATAGCGGAGACCCCGCATGGAGTATCTTGAATAGAAAGCTGAGTGTTCCGCGGTTTCCAATCATGTAATCAGGATCTGCGGCAATGGCGGAATTGAGAGGCACATCTTCAGGAACTATGATCGATGGTGCAGACGGGTGCGCACCCATCCAGAGCTCTGCTGCCGGATCTTCTGGCTGAAGGGTAGCATGTTTTACTGCTGCGAGTTTTCTGAGAATACTGTCCTGGGATTTGCTACCCCATGCATATTTTTGAACGGGACATTTGAGATGATACCAGGGGCGACGCTCGATCAAATTGTTTTCTCCACTTTAGGGAAGAGAGGCCGAGTTGAACCAGAGAAATAGAAAAGTTGCAAACAAAATAAAATGAAGCCTGCATAGAGTAAGAGTTTAATGAACGAATGTGCGTTAAATGGAATACCACTTCCGGGAACAAATGCAAGTAAGTCGTATTTAAATATGTCCAGAATTCGCTTCATGACGGACCCAGTCTTCCACCCGCATTGGCAAGGTCAAGTGTTGATTGACGGCCTCCCAGTGCGCATGGCAAATGGGAGACAGAATCGATCTATGAGCCGCCCCTTCACAGGAAGACACTGATGCCCCGCTGGGCCCATGCTGTATTCCTTGCTCTAGCCGTGATCAGTCTGTCGCAGGCAGCAATTCTTTCGCGTTGGGCTGCTGCTCCGCCGGAAATTGTAGGATTCTGGCGCATGGTTTGCGCGAGCATTTGTCTCTTGCCATTTGTATTTGGGAGGTTTGGCTCACCTTCGAAAGACGTTCCGGAAGCCTCCTCTGATTCAAAAAGAAATCGAGTCGCAAAGTCAGACCAGGGCCGTACAATTTTGCACTGGCCTTCCATTCTACTCTGCATGGCTTCCGGAGGCTTCTTCTTCCTGCACCTGTGGACGTACATTTTTGCAGCACAGAACACTAACATAGCTCACACAGTGATCATCTTTGCTGCAAATCCTCTCTTGATAGCAGGTGGGGCATTCCTGTTCTTTAAGGAGCGACTATCGTTGCGCTATGCTTTTGCGATTCTATTTACCGGGTTGGGACTTGTTGTGCTAAAGAGCGAGCAGGCGAGCGTTGGAGCAGTATCACTGGCTGATTTTTCTGCATTCGCTTCAGCGATATTTTTTGCAGGGTATATTCTTACCGGTCGATTGGCCAGGAAAAGTATTCGAAATGTGCCCTATACGTTTGCAGTGTATGCAACAGCAGCGGTTTTGTTTTTTTTTACGGTATTATTTCGCGGAATTTCGTTCATTGCGTGGCCTGCGCAAGCCTGGATTGCAATCGGGATCTATGTACTTCTTCCTACGTTACTCGGTCATACACTCTATTCCTACCTGCTGAAACATATGGATATCAATTTGATGGGCTGCGCAAAGTTGCTTGAACCAGCCCTTGCTGCGATTTCTGCCTGGCTCTTGTTCGCAGAAGGGCTATCAGAGCGATCAGTCCTGTCGTTTTTCATTACGAGCATTGGGATTGCTGCTCTATTCTGGCCAGGTCGCCTGAAATCGCCTCCGTCTCAAACCGAATAACTCCCGTTAGGTTATTTGGCGCGTTTCAAAAATATCTTGCCTACTTTTGAGTCTCATCTGATTGCTTGCCCATGGAAATGAACCCGACGGTACTCACTCTACTTAAAGTGATGCTCGCCACAGTCATGTTTGGAATGGGACTTGGCCTCTCGTTTCGAGACTTCAGGCGTGTGCTCAAAACTCCGTGGCAGGCGTTAATCGGCACTGCTGGCCACTTTATTCTTATGCCGGCCGCCGCATTCATGGTAGTAAAGATACTGAACCTTCCCTTTGAACTGGCGTTGGGTGTTATCATTGTTGGTTCCTGCCCCAGTGGGACAACTTCAAACTTGATAAACTATTTTGCGAAGGCGGACGTAGCCCTTGCGATTGTAATTACCTCAGTTTCTACCTTACTCTCTCCGATTCTCACACCGCTTATTGTGAACTTTCTGGGCGGCTTCCTTGAAGCCCCTCCGGGAAAGGAAATCGCCGTGCCAATCAAAGACATGATTGGTCTGGTAATCGTGATCATTGCTATCCCTGTAGGGTTGGGTATGCTGGTAAGAAAATTTGCAGCTAAGGCCGCCGGAGTTTTGGAAAAGGTTTTCAAGATATTTGGAATTGTATTCTTACTGGGAATGATCATTCTAGTTCTGTATCAGAATCGCGAAAACTTCTGGAGCATGGTAAGCACCGTTGGGTTGGCCGTTGTGCTTCACAACACGCTTGCATTTGCGCTTGGATATTTTGTGCCAAAAATGTTGCGCGTCCCCGAAGCCCAATCACGGACTATTGCCATTGAAATGGCCGTTCAGAACACAACACTGGGCATGACTCTGGCTATAACATTCTTCAACGGGACTGTGGCAATGCCTGCAGCTATGTTCAGTCTCTGGATGTATATTGCGGGAATGACTATGGCTATGATCTGGGCCAGACGACCTGCGCCCCTTCATACGGGCGAGGCTGCCTGATCGCTTAACGTTAGGTTTTGCGGCGGAATAATCCAAGGATTCGATTGCGATTCCAGAAGATTATTCCGACCAGCACCAGTAGCGGTGCCAGGTAGATTATTCCGTAGAATAGTTCAAGCAGCATGTTCAGTAGCCCAACAAACGCATTGCGATAATTGGGAACCTGCACGGTTGCAGGTAGGTCCGGTCCTTCGAGGTTTACATGGATTATCGCCCAGTTGACCCGGTCTTGAATTCGCCACTTCTCCAAACGTGCAGCATCTGATTCATCTTCACTTCTGGCGAGTGCCGCATCCCGTTCAGTCCAGTTCTTTGCTGCTGCATCCCCCTGCAGTGCGAGGTTACGTCTGAGCATTCGTTTTTCTTCGCGCGTGGATTTTAGTTCCTGGGCAAAATCATTCTCAGTGTGATCAGTAACGTTGATTTGTTCGTCGCGAAGTTCCCCCGCTCGATCCAGCTCTTTGAGAGTATCGTATAACTCGTTTGATCGCACGGCCATTTCCAGTTGCATGGTGGACGATCTGGACGACGCAGCGCTGTTACGTAAGAACCCGCGCCTTGAGGCTATTTCAAACAGAAGGGCGCGTCCTGCGAGCAGATCCGTCGAGCGATACGTGACATCCACTCTATATTCTAACAGGCGCCCTTGCGCGCGGATTGGTGCGATGAGTGCAACCGTTCCCAGACCCGGGCCTTCAAATCGTTTCTGTTCTGGTTCGCCTCCTCGAGTAGTTCCGAGAGTAACCCTCATGTCCTGGTCATCTTTGGCCATGCTTTGCGCGGCAGGCGCTTCCGCTTCAATCCCTCGCTTTGCCTGAGAGACTGCGTCTTCGCGTTGTTTGCAGAAAGCTAACGTTAAAATAGTAAGTGTAACCAAAGTAATGCGCATAATTGTCAGACAGTAATTGGCCCTTTGGGTTCGCAAATTTTTTGTTAAGTGGCCACGGGCTTTCCGCGATCGCATAAATTCTACTTGCCAGAACGCTTCGGGCGAATGAACGAGATGAAAAGACTCATAAGAGTCAGGCGCTCATGCGTCACAGGGAGGGGTCATGAACCGAATCATGAAATATGCGGGGCATTCGATGGCGGTAGCCGTGCTGGTCCTTAGCTCGAATTTGTTTGCTCAGGCAACACCGGTTGGAAGCTGGAAAACAATCGACGATGAAACTGGACAACCAAAGTCATACGTAAATATCTGGGAACAAAATGGTGTGATCTACGGAACAATTAGCCAGTTGATTAATCCTTCAGAACCAGATCCAAAATGCACTAAATGCGCCGGCGACTATTACAACAAACCGGTTAAAGGCATGACCATTATGTGGGGTCTAAAGAAGGACGGTGATTCCTGGTCAGGTGGACAAATCCTTGATCCGAACAACGGAAAAGTCTATACCTGTAAAATTTGGCTCGAAGGTGGAAACCTCAAGCTCAGAGGATACATAGGGCCGTTCTACAGAACACAAACCTGGTATCGCGGATAATCCGTGAATCGGGATTAAACTTTAATAGAATAGTTAGAATAACATACGTGAGTCGGTGACTCACGTATGTTTGAAATTCTCTTATCTGGTCCAGGTTGAAGTACGACCTAGAAATGATACTCCTACAAAGCCGCGCACTTCAAGCGTACTGGCGTTTGTCATCGTCATCTTGCAGGAATACACTTTCCCGCTCTCCGGATCATAAATCTGACCATTTTTCCAGGCGTTGTCTCCATCTGGAACAAAGCCCCAGAGCAGAAACATTCCAATTATCGGACGTGTCTGATACTGTGGATCTGGATTGTTGCGGTCGATCTTGGGTTTGCCGCCCATTCCTTTCGCGTCATTCGCTGGATAGTTTGGTTCTGCCAGTGAAACAATGTTTCCGCAATAGTTGGCTCCGCACTTGTAAATGCTTACAACAGATTTTCCGTTCTCTGTTCTCCAGTTCCCCAGAACACTATCCGGAGCTGCACTTAAGCTTCCAGCACTCAGCATGCTCAGTACCAGGAGACCCATCGTGAATTTTTTCATGTAACACCTTCCTCTGTTTGTGGTCAAACCATCGTATTGGACGCCGAATGGGCAAGAAATGTTTTGCGGCAGAACGTAACCCCATAGTTTGGGGTCTGTGGGCAAATCGCTGGCAGAAATGGCCGAACGCGTAGGTCGGGCTTTGCCTGAGGGGCCACACACGCATATACTCTGCGTTTCCGGTGGTTTGGATTCGATGGCCCTGCTGCATGTCTACGGTTTGCTCTGGAAATCCGGCATGTTCAAAAACGAACCCGTCGTATTTCACCTCGATCACAGGCTGCGAACGGAATCCGGCACTGATGCGGATTTCGTTTGTGAAGCAGCGCGGGCCTCTGGATTTCCGGTGTATCTAGAGGCCAGGGATGTGAAGGGATTTGCCCGCCGCGTAAAGGTGGGGCTGGAAGAGGCCGGGCGTGAGTTGCGCTATCGCATTCTGGATCGGCTGGTTGCGCGTCTCGGAACTCCGGCGACCCCGGCCATAGTAGTAACTGCGCATCACGCTGATGATTACATTGAAAGTCTCTTAATTCATCTAATTCGCGGTGGTGGGCAGGCAGCGCTGTCAACTCTACCGTTATTCGGCGTTGTAAAAGGCCAGCCCCGCTTCAGGCCGCTCGTCATGTTTGACAGGCAGGAAATTGAATCGGCCATGGAGGGTCTTCCGTTTAGAAACGATTCAAGCAACAGTAGCCGCGAACATCTTCGCAATAGAGTTCGCCAGGACTTGCTTCCGGCTCTACGCAGGGAAGGTTTGAGCTCAACGCGTCTCTGGGAAAATTTTCATGATGCGGAAGCCTTTATACCAGCCCATGCTCCGGTTTTTCATATCGAGCTTGATCGCGGGCTATTGCATGGAAGTTCCCTGCAACAGATCAAATCAATTCTGGATGTGGCTATGGATCGAATGCATCTGCCGCCTGCCAGTCGTTCTCTGGTTCAATCGATCCAGGAAAAATCAAGGAGCCCTCGTTTTCGCCTACGCCTTGAAACCGGAACACTTAAAATCTGGTCGGATCAACGTGGACCGGTCCACTTCTTCAAGAGTGATTCTCCCTGGTTTAAACCCATGGGCCTTTACGGGGAAGGACCGGAAATTACTGTTTCGTATGCGGAACAGACTCTATCCATTCGCCTTGGAGCCGGTGAGTCTTTGGTTTGCTTTTCAGCTGGTTTGAAATATCGAACGGCGGGCCAAACGCGCAAAATTAAGAAGCTATTTCAAGAATTGGGTGTCCCGTCCGTAATCCGTCCTTTTGTTCCCATTGTAGTTGATTCCGACAATTTTGCTGTGCGAGTTTGTTTGTCGTTCTTCGAAGGTGCGGACCTGTTTTTTTACAACGATGTTCGGAAAGAATTGACGGTAAATCCTGCCTCGATGTAATCCTGATCGTGTCCTTCCGTCGTTTCTTCCAGACGCCAAATCCGCAGGAATTGCTGGGTAAGCCAGCTGAACATTGGCTACTGCGTGGTGTTTCGCATGCGGCACTCGATTGGATGCGTAACTATACGCATCTGGAAACTGAGGGCCTGGAATACATTCCTAAAAATGGAAGTGCAATTGTAATTCCAAATCACAGCGGCGTGATGGGTTGGGATGCCTTTGTGATCCAAAATGAAATTCTAAAATTTGGCCATAGGATCCCAAGGACAATGAGCCACAACTTCTGGCATGCCTCGGAACCTTTTGCGCGTTGGTCGCAGAAGCTGGGATATTTTCCTCAAGATTTCAAAATGGCCATACGCATTCTTAGAAAGCGCAAGGTAATGGTATTATTTCCAGAAGCGGAAGAAGGCAATTTTAAACCTTCCACCCAGATGTATCAGCTTCAGGAATTTAATCCCGGTTTTATCTCGCTTGCGATTATGACAAAGACTCCAATCATTCCGGCATGCATCATTGGCGCAGAAGAAACGCATTTGAATCTTGGAACCATTGACTGGACAGAGAAATACATTGGCGCCAAAATTCCAATCCCGTTGAATTTGATACCACTTCCCGTGCAATGGAAGATCATTTTCATGAAACCAGTGCATCTGGATAAATACGGAAGGAAAGAAGCCAAGAGTATCCGCTTCCTGGAAGAAGCGGCGGCAAATATTCGCATGCGCATTCAGAATCGAATTCACAAAGAACTCGTGCACAGAGGCGTTTTCAAATTCTACCAGGACGGCTGAGAATGGACGAACAGCTTAAAGAAAAAATATTCAATCGCACGCGCCAGATGCTCGATGCAACTGTCGAGCAAGTGATGACAAAACGCGTTACAACTTGCGATTTTAACGACCCATCGGCTGCTGCTGCACGGATGATTCTAGAGAATGGATTTCTAGGCGTTCTTGTCATGAAGGACGGTAGGCCGGCTGGAATGGTAACTGCTTTCGACCTGCTCCGTCTTGGCTATGAAGAGGTCTTTGATCCAAATCGTGATTATTTAAAGACTACGCTTGGTCAACTCCTGGGGGACAGGCCACTTCCCTGCGTGCCTTCCGCAACCAGACTGTGGGAACTTCTAAATCTTATGGTAGAGCAAAATCTGCGCACGGTTGCAGTGATTGATGATGAACTCATTCGGGGCGTTGTGTCCATGGTGGATCTTGTCAAGTGGTACAGAAACACTCATGAGGAGATTCGCACTGGTAGACTCTGACTTTCCGTGGCATTACGGCCCACCGTTAGCTGACCACGAAATCGTTCGGGAAAAAGATAAAGCACGCAAGCTGCGCGACTCACCATGGTGGCGCAGAAAGAAAGAAACCGGAATTTGTCAGTATTGTAGAAAGAAATTCAAACCAGCTGATCTTACTATGGATCATGTAATCCCACTTGCGCGCGGGGGGCGCTCCGTAAAAGAAAACCTGGTTCCATGCTGCAAGGACTGCAACAATAAGAAACGATATCTGATTCCTGCAGAATGGCAGGGTTACCTTGAAAGTCTCAAGGGCTCGTCAGCTACCTCTTCCGTATCCACAGCGACAACAGAGACTGTCGAACCAGATCCAGAACAAGAATCATAGACTGGAGTTGCAAAGCTTGGTTGTGAGAGTTTCCGTTGGTTACGGCCGCCCCTCCAGTATATCTTTCATCCAATCGTTTACGGTTAGCCCTCGCGCCGCGCGTTCGAAATGGAAAGCAATTTTGTTTTGCACAAAATCCGAATTCAAAAAAGGCATTCCCATCATGGTCCAGAGACGGAGCGCTGTGCCTGGTTCCAGGTGATGTAGCGTTGTGGAAAACTGGTCCTGCATTCCCAGCATGAAATCGTCCAGATCATTTGCCCAGTAAATCTCATTGTATTTACGTTCAGCAAGCGGAAGCTCCTGGAATTGAATCTTCCCAAAATCAATTCCAAAGTCAGTTACAGTATTCGCCTGCGAGTTTCCAAAACGAATTCGAATTATATAGGGTGATTCAGTGGCCAGGATTTTCTTAAGCGGTTCCTCGCGATGATACGTCTGAAACGGAAGAAAGCGATGATTGAGCAATGCGAGGAACCGGATTTTCTGAGCGTCTGCGTCGCGTGAATCAGGGCGAATTGGCCCTGGCTTTGCCAGGGTGATGGGAGCAGACGCATTCTCAAACGTTACTGGAAATGATTTACTTGAAGTCAGCCATGTAGCCTTGCCAGTTCGAATTTCAGGTTTTGCATGGCCCGCTTTTTCAATTGTAAGTTCCATCCCGGCCTTCAGCGCTTCAAAATGGAGTCCAGTAAATCCTGCGTCGCGCGCCATTCTACGTTCCATTACGAGCACGTCGCTTAACGGAAAGGGTGCAGAAAGTTTTACGGCGCCGGGATCAATTTCTGCAGGCAAGACCATCCCCTGGCCTGCGAGAACGCGCACAGCTGGCCGGTCAAAGGGACAGGCCAAATCCAGTTCCGCATAACGTTCATACTCCCACGATAATTCGTGTTCCCGTTTGCTTTTGTAGGCCGCCAGGGACCTCTTGCGGTCGTCTGAATTGCGCGCATCATAGCTTGCGTAAAGTGCTTCGAGCTCGTTTCGCGTGGATAGAAATACCCTGTCTTTTGCATGTTTCACGGAACGCGTTACTGCTTCATGTGCGGCCGGATCATCCGGGAGCGCCGTATCAGCTTCAAAGAAGAATGCCTCTTCAGGAGAGGCTATGCAGAGAGGCATCACATCCTCTTCATTGGTCAGATACGATGATGGAAATGCAAATGCTGTGAAATCCAATCCGAGAATCCGTTCCTTCTTTGCATGCCTCAGTATTTGAATTTTGGCCTGAGGCAAATTTTGTTGGATTAGGGGTTGAAGAAATGCTGCGGTTTCCGGCAAAAGCAGGATTGGATTTTGAATCTTGTAAAGTGGAACCAGAGTATAGGGATCAAGATGATCGCAGTGAGTATGAGAAATATAGATAGCATCAATGACTGGAATTGATTTAAAATCAATGGAGAAAGGGTTCCTGGCAAGCAGATCGCCGAAGGCAAAGTCTGATAGCCAGGCATCGAGCAGAACGCGAATGGTTTTTCCATCCGCATTCTGCATTTCAAGGAATGCCTCCGAATGCCCCGGAGAGATTATCTTCACGTCTGTGCGGTTTGTGGTGCGCGAAACACTAGACTGTAGAAGAATACTGCCATTGCGATTGGAATGAGTGCAAACCAGATTCCCTGCTCGAAATTCACAAGGATTGCAATTGCTGCAAAAAATAGTCTGTGAATCTCAAGTATTTGTGCCCAGCGGCGATTTTCAAAAATGCCACCTATTGCCGTGAGTGTTACAAGGACGAACGCACCGCACATTAGCCGCATGGTCAGTGACATCATTGCCTCTGTTGCGAGAAATCCCAGCGCGAATATAAGAATGGTCATGAACTGAACGACAGTGTACGCATTGACAGCTTTGGGAATTGGTGTTTTGTATTTGGGCGGATACTTGGCCTGAATTCCTTTTTTCATTCCTTCTTCTGAGTATGCAGGATCTGCCATGAATTCATCGTAATTCATCCCGCGCGGTAACCAACCCGGTCCTTTGAACCAGAGGAGGAATTTATCCACGAACCTGGGAGCCTTCAGCGATTTTTGAAATAGTTCACCAAAGTACTGAAACTGTGCCCGGACTGGATTCCAGCTGGCCAGCGGCTTAATGGTTCCATACACAACTTCTTCTGTTTCTTCTTTGAACGACCCAAACATCTTGTCCCAGATGATAAGCGTGCCCGCGTAGTTCTTGTCGATGTACATTGGATTCTTTCCATGATGCACGCGATGATGCGAAGGAGTATTCAAGAATGTTTCCAGAAATCCAAGCTTGCCCACAGCGCGGGTGTGAATCCAGAACTGATAAATCGTGTTAAACTGTGAAAGGGTAATAAACATCACCGGGGGAAATCCTGCAAAGGCCAACGGAAAGTAGAACACTGTGGAGAAATATCCCTGGATTGCACCCTGGCGCAGAGCAACTGTCAGGTTGTACTCTTCGCTCTGGTGATGTGGCAAATGCGATCCCCAGAAAACTGCAGATTCGTGTGCGGCGCGGTGAAACCAGTAATAGGCCATATCGACTGCGAGAAAACAGGCGATCCATGCTATGAGCGATGTGCCTGAAATGGTAAAAAAGCGGTAATTTTCGTAAATGTAGACGTAGAGACCGGCGAGGATAAATTTACTGAAAACCCCCACAACCTGTTGGAAAATCCCGGCACTCAAATCATTCACAGAATCGTGGTAGGTGTAGTAGCCGAGTTTCTTAACCTTGCTGATTATTGCTTCGATTGCGATGAGCAGGAGGAAGAAAGGAATCGCGTACGTGATGTAATCTACTTTCATGCGAATGTTTCACCTCTTTATGTCCGGTTTACAATCAAAAAAGCGTGCATTCCCGGAAAATTTCGTTTTTCTAAATCTCAAATGATTGCAGGAAAGATTCCATACATTTCTACTGGTAACGGCAAGGATTCATGAAAACACTAATCATAGACGGAGTAAGCATCCAGCTCGCAAGTCCTGACGTAATTGATCAGAACTGGGTCGGAAATATGGATGTGCTCCATCAGCTGATGGCATGCTGGGTTCTGGTCCATCCAAGCGATCTTCCCTTGAATCCGCGGTTAGTCGGAAGGCCTGGCGTCGGAAAAACTACGCTGGCTTGTGCGGCTGCAAAAGTTCTAAAGAAGCCCACATACATTTTCCAGGCCACTATGGACACTCGTCCGGAAGATTTACTGGTAACTCCTGTAATTTCTGAGTCCGGTAAAATAAAATACGTCGCATCTGCAATCGTGAGTGCTATGATTGAGGGCGGGGTTGCCATACTCGATGAAGGGAATCGCATGGGAGAAAAATCCTGGGCTTCCCTTGCAGCGTTGCTCGATCATCGCCGCTATATTGAGTCAATTGTAGCCGGGGTTAAGATCAAGGCGCATCCTGAATTTCGTTTTTGCGCAACAATGAATGAAGATGCCTCAACCTATGAAATTCCCGAATATATTCAGAGTCGCCTTCAGCCGCAGATCTATATTGATTTTGCAGACGCTGATGAAGAAATGGAAATACTCCGTGCCAATCTTCCCTTTGCTCCCCGCGAGATTCTAACATACGTTGTCAATTTTTTACAGAAGGCACACAGCGCAGATGAGCCATTCTCCGTACGTGACGGAATTAACATCACCCGACTGGTTCTGAAACTTGGTGTCTCAAAGAATTTTATTCAGCCCGCCGGTGGAGACAGCCCAGAGGATTCAACTCTTATTGTGGATGAGAAACGCATGCGTGAACTTCTGCACGATTCCGTAATGGGCGTGCTGGGCGATGAAGCACTCCGCTATCTAGCTTAGATCAGCAATGAACCTAATTTCATATCCCCGGGTTGGCAGAAACAAAAGGCCGGGTCTGGCTGTTTCGTTTTCTGATGCCCGCGCCGATTTGCAGCATTCGAAATTAGTTAAGCGAAAAGGCCCGCGCAGCCTGGCTGTTTTTTTTGTTCAACCTTGTGCCTATCAGCACCCGTTAAGCGACAAGGCCTGCGCTGATATCTCCGGAAGGACAGATTGCGAGCATCGAGCGCTTCACCGCGCCCCGAGCCTCGCAACGGCGAGCGAAGGGCGATACACGCAACTGGCTTTCGGGAAAGGAACATTTGCGAAGGTCGCGGGAGCTTATGACTGAGCGCCTTGATCTCTTTGAGGAAACCGTTTCGCTCGGACCAGGAGTTCGCGCTCTACCAATCGTCCATGGTTCGGCTGAGTATTCAGTTCTTCTGCGTCAGATTTTTTTAACCCAACCGCCAGCTTGCCTGGCCCTTGAAATTCCTGAAGATATGGGACGGCAGCTAAGCGACGTGCTTCCGCATGCGGATCAAATCCCAATTATTTCGTTTGATGACGCGGCTGGTGTTCCTGTGCATTTTATTCTGGAACCGCTTGAGCCGATTGTTGAAGCCGCCCGCAGCGCCAGCGAACTGGGGATTCCGTTTCATGCAATCGACGCTCCTTGCATTTCCGTGAATCCGGGTGACGCGGATTTGTTTTCGCCGCAGAGCTATGGGTTTCATCCTGATTGGTTTCCAGATACGTTTGTTCTACGCGTAATGAGTGTGCGCACCATTTACGAACTCTATAAGAAGAATCACGTTCCTATCAGATACGATGCCACACCGCGCGAGAACATGCGTGGTGATTTCGTTAGAGAGCTGCACATGGCGCAGCGCATACGTACGTTAGCTCCATTGTTTGATGCCACTACGCCTGGTAGGCTGGAAGGGTGTCTGCTCGTGGTCTGCGGGATCAAACATTTGCCTGCGCTCGAACATCTAATTAAGCTCCCGGATGAAGAGTTTGAACGGTATCATACAATTTTGAGTGAAGTGCAACAGTACCGCGGTCATAGTGTTACTTCGGAAGATGAAGAACCACTTGAATCGCTTATGCGCGAGAAGGGACCAGTTCCGGAATTTGAGCTGAACACACTTTCAAGGGAATCCCCGGAAGTTCTTTCTCAGCCCGGATATTACAATGCAACATGGAATCTAGTTCGCAAGAACGAGCGTACAATTCGTGCATTTAATCGAATTGTTTTGCAGCGCGCCGTATATCGCGAGTCCGTTTCCAGGTATGAGAAAGAGAGCGGTGAGATATTTTCTCCAAGGATTGAGAAGAATTTTACCAGGTTCGCGCGTACATGGAGCTGGCTTGAGAACCGCTTACTCCCTGATGCGTATAGACTCGTAATGTCTGCCCGTGCGTTTGGTGGGGACAATTTTGCTCGAATCTTTTACGATATTCTAAACTTCATACCGCCTCTCAAAAATCCAAAATTTCCGGAAAAGAAACTCACGTTAGACGATCTTTATCGTGATAGTAAAATGATTCGCTTTCGGGTTAGGCTCAAGAAGAAGAAGCGTGTTCCGCCTCCACCAATTCGAAAGAAGTTTCAGCGTGAGAAGTACCCCGGCGAATGGCGGGATTCCTTCCGGGGTGGGGGAATTTGTTCGTATCCGCCGGAGGACATTGTAATTGAGGATTTTGGTACGTATTTGCAGAAGAAGGCCACGTCCGTCCTGAAGGGTGCTGAGAGTAAAGTCACACCGTTTACATCAAGTCTAATGGATGGAATCGACTATCGTGAAACCATTCGAAACCTGCATGTGGGAAAAGTATTCGTTAGGGATATTCAGGACCGCGGAATCGAAGCGGGCAGCGTGGTAATCATTTTCAGCGATGATGAAATTGAGCATGATTGGAAAGTTGTGTGGTGGGGAGAGCACAATCAGGAGAGCGATATGGCCCTCTATGCAACAGCCCCCGGAATGGAAGTAATCGGTCCCGGGATTTGTAGATGCAGATACGGTGGCTTGATGATGACCTATCCTCCCCGTCGTTTACACGACATCTGGGAAGACAGCAATTACGCTGAATTCGAAAAGGCATCGGATCGCTTACTTGCAGCTGCAATTGATTACAACGAAAAGAATGCAGTCGTGCATCTGGCACACAGACCACCTTCGCCAAAGTTAGTCGCTATTGCAAATCGACTAGGTCAGAAAATTATTCATATTCCTATTTCTACAATGAACAGCGTTCTCCTTGGAAGAGTGCGGCGTTTCCACGTGCTCGACGGCCACGATCGTCGTGGGGAAGCAAACGATTTTATCTGGTAGCGTGGATCTCTTTTGTCGAATCCGCACGGAATGAACCCCGGGGGGACGTCAACCAGGCAGTAAAGAAAACTGGCGGCTCCGGATGGAAGGCAGCTTTCGGCTGGGGACAGGCTGCCCCTACCCCTGATAAAGCGCAAGTGACTGATTGAATGAAATGGAGTAAGCAGCGGAATTGCGTGTAAAAATCTCCGCTGCGATTTTAGTATGCCGAGGTTTTTGTTGACACTTTTTTCCGATTCTTGCGTCTCTTATGTGCAGGTGCAACATGAAAACTCGATCTCTATTCCTGGTAACATTCGCGATTGCCTTTGCGTTGCTGTCGACCGAGCGATTGTCCGCAGAGCCGGTTCTGACGGAAGATGTGATGAGCAGATACATGGCAATATATCCTCTCTATATGAGAATAACGTTCCAGCTTGATGCGACTTCGAAGATGGCTAACGGTGAGGCCAAGGACAAGAAAGTTGAGGAACTGATCCTGGAGAGAAATCAGCTGCTCACCGGAAATGGCTGGGAGGATTTCGTGGAGTTCATGGATGTAGATGTTCGAGTCATGCGCGGGATCACACCCATGAATATCTTGCTGAAGTTTGAAAATGCCCCGGAGTCGGACAAAAAGCAAGTAGAAGACGCGGTTACGGAAAAATTGAAGGATTACACGCCAAAAGAGATTGCTTTGCTGAAGAAAAAACTCAGGACAATAACAAAGATGCGCGAGGCTGCGCTGGCCGGGAAATAGAGCGTTCCTTTTTCCACGAAGGGCATCGTGCCATGTACGCTCTCGTTCTCATTCGATGTTCCGAGATGATGTGCTTGCTTTCCCGCAATGCAGACCGCCGAGCAGTACCAGCCAGACTGATAGCAATGCTAGTCGATGCAATTGGATAGCGCTTTAGTAAAGAATGTCATTTCCTTCGGCACGTACACACAGTACATCGATGTCGTTGTCAAAGTAACCCTGCATTTCTGATTTGCGACATTTCGCTTCTTCTTCAGGCCCTGCATTAAAGTACCCAGCTTGTAAGCGAACTTGTGCAAAAGCGCAGGGCCTCGGATCGATTCCAGCCCAGTTTCGGACAATTCAGAGAGGCCAAATATGATTGACAAATAGACCGATCTACATATTCATGCTCTCATGACTACCAATTCGGCACCCGAAAATCTGAACAAACCGCTCACACTGAAGAGCGGCCTCACTCTCCCCAATCGCATCGCCAAAGGCGCAACCAGCGAAGCCCTCGCAGACAGGGACACTGGCCGTCCCAGTGAAGGCCTGACTAATGTTTACACCCAATGGGGTGCCGGAGGCGCAGGTCTGCTTATCACTGGCAATGTAATTGTCGACAGGGAAGGCAGAACTGAGCCGGGCAATGTGATTCTGCGCGATGAGCGACATCTTACTGAGCTCAAACGTTGGGCAGAAGCGGCACAGGCAAGCGGTGCAAGATTGTTCATGCAGATCAATCACGCTGGCAGGCAAACGCCAAGGCGAATTACGTCTCAACCTGTGGCACCATCCGCTGTACCGCTCAAGGGATTCATGGGACTTTTTGCTACACCGCGGCCATTGGAGCATGAAGAAATTGTAGAACTAATCGGTCGTTATGCGACGGCAGCGAGCGTTGCACAAAAGGCCGGTTTCTCAGGCGTGGAAATTCATGCAGCGCACGGCTATCTTGCGAGCCAGTTTCTCTCACCGCGTACAAACCTCCGCGATGATCGTTGGGGTGGAGATGCGGAAAGACGTCGTCGCTTTCTGATAGAAATTGTGCGAGCTATACGTGCTGCGACTGGACCAAATTTTTCTGTCGCGGTGAAACTCAATTCAGCTGATTTTCAACGAGGTGGATTCAGCGAGGAAGAATCCATGGCAGTTGTGGATGCCCTGGAGCAGGAAGGTATTGACTTGCTTGAGATTTCAGGCGGCAGTTACGAGCAATCCGCCATGATGGGCGCCACTGAAAAAACCACATCGAAACAAACTTCTACAACGCTGCGCGAAGCATATTTCCTGGACTACGCCAAAAAAATTCGTGCGCGCACAAAACTGCCCTTGATGCTCACGGGCGGGATGCGTACTGTCGCCACAATGGAAAAAGTGGTTGCAGAAGGTCATGTTGATATTGTGGGCATTGCGCGTCCGCTTTTTGTCGAACCAGATCTACCGCATCGTCTGTTGAATGGCAGCGCGAGTTCTGCCCTTCAGGTCAAAACAGCTGTTGGTATTAAGATGCTCGATGATATGCTGAACCTTGTTTGGTATCAGGCGCAACTGCGTCGTATGGCGACGGGGTTAAGGCCACGTGCAAATCTTGGGCGCCTCGGAGCGCTTGTTTCTGGATATTTTCTCAGCTATGCTTTCAATCCGCTGTCGATCGCATTTGCGCATAAACCGGCCCCTCTAACGGCGCCGCCTAAAGCTATTGAAAATTCATGAAGAAGGGAATCGAAACACGCGAGCGACTCATCGCTACAACGGGTCGCTTGCTTCAGTCTCAGGGTTATGCAGCAACCGGTATCAATGAAATCCTGGATGCAAGCGGGACGCCGCGCGGTTCCTTTTATTTCCATTTTCCAGGCGGAAAAGAGGAGCTTGCCCGGGCCGCGCTTGAGGCTAGCGCGACAGAGCGTCGAGCAATCATCGAACGCGCCGCTAATAGCTCGAAAGATTTAGGCAAAGCACTCTCGGCTGTTTGCGAGGCACTCGCTCAAATACTGGTTGAATCTGATTTTCAATTGGGTTGTCCGTTAGCCACGACGGCCCTTGAGACTGCAGCCCAGGTTGATGCAATTCAGTCAGTTATTGCGGAACATTATTATTCATGGATTAAGCTTATCGAGGGTCGCATTCAGCAAACTGAAATGCCCCCAGCCGAACGCGCAGCCCTGGCAACGCTAGTGTTGTCTGCCGTCGAGGGCGCTCTGCTCCTGTCTCGATCATTCCGCGATCCAAAACCCCTTAAACAGGTGGCCGCGTCGCTTGCAAAAGCAATCCCAAAGACGCGAGACTAACCCGGCCCCGGTAGACCCCGTAAAACGGTTGATTTCCCTTCTGCCCTTGCGTTTACCGTGTTGCCCTTGACAGAGTCACTCATCCATACTAGAATATTGTTCCCAGAATACAATTTGATCAGAGTTGAGCTGCAATGTTAACAGGCGGACGTTAATTAGATGATACGAGAACTGTTGCAGGCGGAGAAAATTATTGTCGGGCTTGACGGCCCGCCAGAGAAAGATCTTGAACGTCTATTAGCCCTTTCCTCTTGTAAAGACAGAGGAGCCGCCCTTATTCAACAGCTGGTCGCTTCGCATCGTGTATTTGATCGAGTTGCGATCTTCCACACTGGCGTGAGCGGCCTTGGCCAGTCCGAACTATTTGTGGGAACCATGTCCCGATTTCACGATCCTGGTTACCAGGTTGCGATATTGCTTCTTGGTCCGGAAGGCTCACCCGCAAACAATATTCAAATACTCGAACGCCTCGCAGCACTCATCCCACCGGTTGGTCGAGAGATTGGTTCCTTGCGAAACGCAGAAGCAATTCGCAAGGCTATTGCAAAAGCAGAGGAAATTGCAATTGGACCAACTTACTTTAATCTAACCCAGGATGAAATAGCCTCCGAACTCCGCACAAACCTGGAAACGGGGCTTAGCTCTGCAGATGCGGAGTCGCGCTTGCGAACCTACGGGTTCAACCAGCTCCGCAGAGTCAGGCGCATGCCCTGGTATTTCAAGCTAATGAAGAGCTTCTTTGGACTGTTTGCGATGCTACTCTGGGGCGCCGGGGTTCTATGTTTCGTACCCGGTGTCGACATGCCTCAGCTTGGAATCGCAATCATCATAGTAATTGCAATCAACGGTTTTTTTTCCTTTCTCCAGGAAGAAAAATCGGACAGGGCTGTGGAAGCCCTGCAAAGACTTTTGTCGCATAACTGTCGCGTAATGCGCGACAGCGCAGTCATCGAAATTGACGCCGAGCATGTTGTTCCCGGGGACATAGTAATTCTAGAAGAGGGTGACAGCGTTCCAGCTGATGGCCGCCTGATTGAGGCTTTCGAAGTCGAAGTTGATAACTCATCGCTAACGGGAGAGTCGACGTCCGCCAAGCGATACAAATCGGATCAGCCTGTCTTACTCGATGGACGTTTTATGTGGATCGAAATGCCCAATATCGTGTTTGCGGGATCTTCGCTCGTGAAAGGTCAGGGGAAGGCTGTAATTTTTGGAACCGGAATGACGACTGAAATTGGCCGAATCGCCGGAATGACGCAGGCCATCAAGAGCGAAGAAAGCCCGCTACAGAAAGAACTTCGGGCAACGGTCCGCACCATCTCCATACTTGCGGGTACTATTGCACTTATCTTTTTGGGACTAGGATGGCTATTCGCCGGGCTTTCATTTCTTCAGGCATTTGTATTTTGCATTGGTCTTTTTGTTGCAAATGTCCCAGAGGGCTTGTTGCCCACGGTGACCCTTTCGCTTGCAATTGGCGTGACGCGGATGGCTAAACGAAACGCTATCGTCAAAAATTTATCTTCTGTAGAAACACTTGGGTCCACTACCGTTATCTGCACAGACAAGACAGGCACCCTCACTCAAAACCTGATGATGGTTCAGGAAATTTATTCCGACGGACAGGTTATTGAGGTGGATGGGAAAGGATACGAGCCTGATGGAACGTTCCGAAAAGGAAACGCCGTTCTCCCGGCAGAAGATCTTTCAAGGAATCCAGCTTTCTTTCGTTTGTTGCAATGCGCCTATTTCTGCAATAATGCTCACGTCGAGGAGGTTAAGGATCAATATCGCATGACGGGTGATCCAACGGAGGGTGCCCTGATGACGCTCGCGCTTAAAGGGAGGATTAGAGGTGCTCATCAAAATCTGCGCGTGAATCCCTTTGAATCGGTCAGGAAGCGAATGAGCGTCGTGGCGCGCAGCGAAGGCGATTCCGGTCTGCTTGTTTTTGCAAAAGGCGCACCCCTTGAGCTTCTGTCTTGTTGCGATCGCCTCATGGACGGTGGTCTGGCTCGCTCCATGAACGACGCAGATCGCAAGGACATCATAGAAAAAAACGATGAGTTTGCCGGGCGAGGACTGCGAGTGCTGGCACTTGCCTACCGCGCGGGGGAAGAATTACCGCTGGATCAATATGACGTTGCAGGCGCTGAATCAGAGCTTATTTTTCTTGGAC
Source organism: Spirochaetia bacterium (assembly GCA_021413825.1). Classification (GTDB taxonomy): domain Bacteria; phylum Spirochaetota; class Leptospiria; order Leptospirales; family Leptonemataceae; genus JAEUSB01. Next base: position 111,539 of record JAIOPQ010000096.1, read on the forward strand.
TCGCCGCAATGAACGACCCTGTGCGACCTGGTGTATCCGATGCAATCGCGAACTGTCACGGAGCTGGCATCAGGATCATAATGATTACGGGGGACTATGCGCTTACGGCGCGAAGCATAGCACTCAAGATTGGAATGGAAGTAAAAGAGCAAAAGGAAATTCTAACGGGTGTTGATCTGAATTCAATCGACGATGCTGCGCTGCGGAGCATGCTGAAGTCGGGTGACAGAATTTTCGCACGCGTTTCACCCGAGCATAAGCTGAGAATCGTATCAACCCTGAAGGAAATGGATGAGATTGTAGCTGTGACGGGAGATGGAGTGAACGATGCACCTGCGTTGAAACGTGCTGACATTGGAATTGCCATGGGGTTGCGCGGGAATGACGTCGCAAAGGAAGCAGCTCACATGATTTTGGTGGATGATAACTTCAGTTCCATTGTTGCCGCAATAGAGGAAGGGCGCGCGATTTTTGACAACATTCGTCGCTTCATGGCCTATATACTCAATTCAAATCCGCAGGAAATGTATCCTTACATTGTCTGGATGATGCTGCCGGGTGCGCCGCTGGCAATGACCGTTATGGGTGTTCTGGCCGTTGATGTTGGAACGGATCTTATTCCTGCAATGGGTCTGGGTGCTGAGCCTCCTGCAAAGGACGTTATGCGGAAACCTCCAAGGAACAGGAAAGAGAAACTCCTGAGCTTTCGGTTTATTCTGGCAAATTATCTTGTGCAGGGAAGCATTCTGACACTGGCATGTTATGCAACGTATCTCTATATGGGATGGGTGCTTGGATCATTTGAACATGGGTTTTCAATCTTTTCCATGCCTTCTTCGCCGGCAGGCCTGAATATGAATCTAGCTTCGCAACCGTATCTACAAACCCTGACTGCGTTCTTCTTTGCAACCGTTACAACACAGATAGTCAATGTGCTCTGCAAACGCAGTCATACGGAATCACTGCGTAGTATTCTTCTATTCTCCTCTATCTAAGATTTACTTCTTTGCTCCCGTCCCGTGGCATGTGTATGCAGTCGCATTGATTGGTCCGGCGTTTCTACTCGGGTTTGAAGAGGTAAAGAAGTACTTTCGCCGCCGAGGGTATCCTCTGAGAGTTCTCAATTAGCCTGGGGAAATTAAGTTGGGTGCTTTCAAGCTTGACGCGACTGCGATTCGTTGCGCCTTTCATTTGCGATTTCTCGAATATGATCAGCGAATGCAGGATGTTTTTGCAGAATAAAATCGAATGTTCGCTTGGTGAGAATGTAGAGATCGCAATATCCTTTTGCGCGCACACTTGCATTGCGATTAGTCTGAAAGACTAATGCCATTTCTCCCACGAAACTTCCTTCTTGTAGTTCAAGAATCGGCTTTGCATTGTCTGTAGCCAATATCTCGACGGTCCCGGAGCTTACTATGAACATACAGTCGCCAACATCACCTTGACGAATCACAAGCGATCCGGGCACATACACTACGGGTCTGAGCGCCATAACTACATCACGAATCAGATCCTCATCCGCGTCCCCGAAGAACGGTACTTTTGCAATCAGATCACGTCGCATGCTCAGAGCAAGTTCTACGCGAAGCGAGTCGGGAAGATCTGCAAGGACGGCACTCTCTTCCGGTCCCATTCTGCTATCCCAGAGATGCGCATAGTAGGCCATTACCTGTTGTCTTAGATTTGATGGAATCGCGCGGTATCTCAGGAACGCGGTTACCTCTTCAAGTTTTTTGTCATGCTTTGCACGCACAACGTCACGGTTAGCCAGGTAGCTCGCAAGATTGCCAATTACAAAGCCATAGCTGCCCACACCCACCATCATAACGCAAATAGCATAGATTCTCTGGAGATTGCTGACAGGAACAATATCACCGTATCCAACCGATGCCAGTGTTGTAACCGTAAAGTAACCGGCTTTGATGTAGAGCGTAACTGGATTCTCCTCACCTGGAATCCCACCCAGCAAAATCCAGCCGCATGCAAGCCAGTGCGCGGCCAAAGTCATAAGTAGTACAAAGTATCCAAGGCGAAGTAAGCCAGGGCTCAGCGACTGGATATTGTAAATTTCTTTAAGTAAAGTATTCAGCCTTGCCAGCTTGAAGAGTCTTTGAATCTGCACTATGCGAATTGTGCGAATTAGAGGAATTGCCTCAGAAACCAGTGAGTCGTCTAGAAGAAAGAAAGGCATAGCTGCGAATAGATCTATGACAAACCAGGTCCGCAGATATCTTTTGACGATTAGCCGCCCGTCTAATATCTCATGATTGCCTTCTTTGTAACTGGTGCTGAGCTGAAACAGAATATCGATTCCAAAAGACAACGATACGAGTATTTCGTAACTCAGAAGGGAATGGCGAAACGGGATATGGATAGCAAGTTGAAGTGGGACCAGCACCGCCGAGAGCAACGTAAGCGTCAGTACATATATGTCCCAGATAGCTCGAAACCGATTCTGGTATGAAATAACTGGGAGGCGAAAACCGGGCATGATGGGATGTAGATTTAAAGAATCGTCGGCCAGTTGCAATCAAAATCAGAATGGCCGGAACAATTCACGGACTCACTTAAACTTCTCTCCGGCAAGTGCAGCAATGGTTTTGACGATCTCGAGCTCAGAAACGCGCGCGCAGTTGAACTGAACGTCGAATATGTCAGGGGAGAGGATCTCCCCGGCAAAATAGTCGCGTAAATAAACACGTTCGCGATCCACTGCGTGGATTTTCTGAATCGCCTCACGGTCTGTCGCCACCTGATCCATTTGTTTTACGCGCTCGATGCGATAGTCCATTGGCGCATAAAGCTTCACATGGACCGAGTTTGCAATGTCCCGCGTAATCACTACGCCACCGCGCCCAAGAATCACCACATTGCCCGCCAGAGCAGCGGCTCGAATGACCGAAGCAATCCTCCTTTTAACCGCTGCATCCGATTTGTTTTGTTGATTCGAGAAACCGCCAACCAGATTCTCAAAAAAGCCAGGTGGCCCTCCCGTGCTTATTCGCTCAGCTTCCTCGGGCGACACACCCAATTGTTCGGCAGCCTGTTCGATGATTTCGCGATCAATTAGTTGCCATTCCTCACCCACGGCGCTAAGTGCTGCTCTTGCATGCGTGGCCACCGACACTCCCGGGCAACCGTAGTCGCGGGCAATGGTTACAAGAGGGCCGGGCTCCTTGTTTGCTGTGCCCCGCAGCATCTTCTCATCGACATACGAAAGGATGAAACTCTTTGGCATAGGTACCCCGACCTTGAATATAGGGTGGGCCAGGCAAGCCTCCCATGATCTGGATCAGGTTTTAATTGCAAAACCGCATTCAAATTGAGAAGCCCAGAATTCTTGTTCGCGTCCCGCTTTCATCTGTAGTCCGGCTGAAAACAAACTTGAGTACCGATATTTTCGAGAAGCCGTTGGTTTCCGTTTCATAATCCCATAGCAGACCCCATACACTTCCACGCGAACGATAGCCCCGCTCTGGACGTTGCACGTCATTGTAAAGCAGACCCGCAAGAAGCATTGCTCTGGCGGAGCGCTCCTGCGAATCAAATCGATTGAACCAGGCAGTGCATGCAAGTGCGCACTGACTTATATCCTGCCCGGTCTGGCTGTAGTGCCAGACAAATGGAATCGCTATTGGGATATCAGCTCTGAATTCGTCTTTTGAACGATCATTGTTGTAATATAGAATGGGACTAACCAGAAACGTACTCTGCGGTGTGGATTCGTACCAATAGACCGGCAACAGACGATGGTGGAGATACTCTTTTCGCGTTTCAAAACCTACCAGGCCAAGAAGTCCCTGGTAGTAGTCTGTATCAAAATCGCGTTTATGATCATACAAAAGTAAAAAGTCCTGCCTTTCGTAGTCCGGCGAAGAATGCAGGTACAGACCCGCAGCAAATGCAGTCCAACTGCTCGGCTTATTTTCGCCTGGATGATCGCTATTGTAGTAGAGCAGTGGACTCGCAAAGAAGGTATTAAGGGGGCTGTCACTGTACATGTAAAAGGGCAGGAGGCGATGGTGTGTATTGTTATCCCCGCTCTTCACAGCTCCAAGGTAGAAGAGGAAGGCAAGATCCAAATTGCTTTTCGCGTCGGCAAGTTGGGATCGATAATTCACCAGAAGTCCATATAGAACGTTAAAGCGACTAACGTTAGGTTCAGAGGTATAGTCCACGGCTCCCAGAAGGGCGCCATAGGAATGCCTTTCGTTCTCGCGTGAATGATCCAGAAGGTAAAGAAAGTTCTGTCTTGACTCTTTTTCAGAAGCATGCAGATATAGACCCGCTATCAATGCAGTCCAGCTCTCAGTTTGTTTGTCAATAGATCGGTCGCCATTGTAATACACAAGGGGACTCAGGAAGAATGTGCTTTCAGCTGTAGATTCATACCAGTAAAAGGGCAGAACCCTGTGATGGCTGTAATCTTTGCGCGTTTCAACGCCGCCCAGAAAGAAGATATAGTCTAGATCAGATTCTGAGTTTGATTCGCTAGTTTGTGAACGATAGCTAGCAAGCAAATGATACAGCAAATTAAATCGTGTAGAAGAGGGGGATGTGGAATACTGAAACGCCCCAAGGAGAGCCTGATATGAATTGTCGTTCGCTTCACGCTGATGATCATAGAGGTAGAGGAAATTCTGTCTTGATTCGTTTTCAGAGGAATGCAGATACAGGCCTGCGGCAAACGTGGTCGACTCTTTAGGACTGGAAGATGAGTAGTAGACTGGAGGAAGGTATGTCGATGTCTCTCCATCCGCCGATCGTCCTGAATAGTATGGGAAAAGGTAGAAATATCCGTCTTCATCTCCGCTCCATGCAAACAGCGGAAGAAACCAGAAACGTTTGAGACCATCTTGATTGGATTGCCAGTCGGCCAGAAACATAACGTTGGTATGGTACTGAGCGGTTGCACCTGTGGTACCGGTAGTAAGATACACGAATGGCAATGTAAGAAAGAACCAGGACGAAGTCCCGCTCCCTTCCTGAGTGTCGCGTGAGTAATAAAATGGAATTATCCATTGTCTCGATTCTTTCCCGGTATGATCGCTTGCAGCAAGCCCCCAGAGTAAGTGGCGGTAACTTGACTCTGGCCTTTGTTCTGATTTATACAGGCCGAGCAAACTCGTAGTTGATTCGTCGGGAGATTCGGAGGAGTAGTAACCCATTACAAAAGTAGTACTGTTTGAACTGCGTTTGCCGTCTTTTTCTGTAGATTCTCTATTGTGATATATTCCAGGGAGAGAAAATAACGTCATGCGACTTTGACCTGTGGATGAGTCTGAACTGCTACTGTAATAGAAAAACGGAATAAGCGTGCTCCACATGGCTTCGCGGGTTCCCTGCATTGTGTCAGTTCGGAGGAATAATGGGACTACCAATGGCACTGCCCAGAAGGACTCTTGAACCCCAGGTGATTCAGTACTGCTTCTGTAATGTACCAGACTAATTGTACGTTTGTTGACTTGATCACCAGTGCGCGTTAAGCGATTCCAATAAAACGGAATTACGCGCGATCCTTCCTGATTGGGTGAGGAATAGAAGTTGGCAAATGGCCAAAGAATCGAAAGCTCTTTCTGTTTTGTCTCGTCGTCGTATTCATCAATTCCAAGGAACACGCCGTAGGCTTTCACATACGAGTTACCGATTCTCTGCTTGCCGTAGATGGGTATGAAGGCGGGAAAGAGCGCGAAATATTCCGTGTCTTCCGAATGATAATTCAGAAACGCTCCTGGCACTACTGTGACTTTGTCATCGCTACGTTCATCCCAGGACAGCCATGCGAACGGCAACAGTCGGAAATGTCTCCGTGTATCGGCGTGTTGATAGGACAGGACGCCATAGAGGACGCTGAAGCCCCAGTAGTAAAATGTATCGTCGCGCGAAACTGTCAGCTTCTTGCTCAGCCGTGGAACAGCAAGATCGAGTTGCTTTTGCTGTTCCGCTTCGGCAATATCGCGAATCCCTGGATCCTTCAAATCCTGAAGCGTGGGGTCTTTCTGTTTTTCCTTTTCCGGTGTTGAAACTCGTGCTGAGAGACTAAACGCGTTATATAGCCAGGAGACTTCTGTGTCTAGATACCACCGACCTGCTTTGCTTCCCACGTCAGTATCAACAACGCCCGCAACGCGGCTGCGCGAGACACCGGCGATATTGAACGAGTATGCTTTTGTTTTGTCTTCGTATTGAAACCAGAGAGGCAGGGCCAATTGTCCCGTGCTTTCCTGTGTATGCCAGGAATAGAAAAATGGCAGTACATGAAAATACTGGGCTTCCACTTCAATGTCTCGATACAGCAAGAGCAGCCACAGTTTTTCGTGTGCAGTGGACCAGCTGTGATAGTGCAGAGGGCCAAATGAGTATCCTTCCGCAACCTTCGAGCCTGATGGCCTGAAGAAGAACGGCGGAACGTGCAAATAGCCGCTAGCTTTCCCGTCCCGCCAGAAATAGAAAGGCATGATCCAGAGTTGCCGTAATCCCGTTACATCATTGCTCCAGTTGGCAAGCAGCAAGTGCCTGCGCGAGGCTGTTTCAGTCTGATTTGAAAAATAAAGGGGTATCAGTGGCGCCCAGAACAGATCGTAGAACGCAAGGTTCTCCTTCTCTCCGGCGTAATTGGCAAGTTGAAAGAAGAGTGGGTTGAGAGCAAACGAGGATCGTTCAAGATCCTTTTTCTTAGACCAATAGAATGAAACCGGCAATACATAAAACGTGCTCTGCGTGTTGTCAACGTTAGACGACCAAAAAACCGGCCCAACAAGACGTTCGCGACCACTGGGAGAATTGTGCCAGTAGTAGACCGGCCCAAGTTTGTAACTTTCCGTAACCTCTTTCTTATCATTTAGGGTCCAGGTGCTAAAATAGAAAGGCAGAACATGACGATATTCCTCTCCAGAAAAGACTAGTGGAAGGGCCCAGGTACGGTTCAGGCCTGATTCGTCAAACCCAAGGTCCAATAGCCCCAGAACGTTTAAGTGCTCGGAACGTCCTGTCCTGTTCCAGTAGAACAATCCTGGAGAAAGTCGCGTAACGTCAGAGGCAGATGCTGTTTTCTCGCTCCACGAAAAAAAGAAAGGAGCCACATGCAATGACTCGGCTTTCCCATCCTTCCGATTGGACCACCAGACCGGACCTACTAAACTCTCACTGGAGTTGGCATCCTCAGAAAAGTAATAGATTGGACCAAATGAAGTACGATCTGTCTCCTTTCCAAAGCGAAAATAGAACGGTGCTACAGTAAGGTAATCGCCCCCGTAAAATACAAATGGAAAAAAGTAGAATTGCGAGACTCCTTGTTCAGACGCAGTCCAATCGAGCAGAGTCAGGATTTTCCTGTGGCTCTCTGATCCCTTCCAACTGGAGTAATACAAAAACGGCAGGATCGGAAATCCTGCGAAACCGCTATCGACCATCTTCGCAGTGCCTGATCCTTTTTCTGTTTTAACATAGACCGCTTCCTTTCCGGAGCTTTGGATATGCAGAGGAGAGATAGAAAACGAACTCGATTCACTCCCTGCTTCAAATTCCCTCCAGGAGAAATATAAAGGAAACACATGGAGCGAGTTTGACTTTCCGTCCTTGCGGTTGGACCACCAGACTGGGCCGATCAATCTGTCGCTTGTCCTTGCATCATCGGATAGATAATAGATTGGTCCAAACGTTAGGCGATCGGTCTCCGTTCCAAATCGAAAATAGAAAGGGTTTACTATAAGATGTTCTTTGCCGTAAAAAACTAAGGGGAAGAAATAGAAATCAGATACGCTGCTGTCAGAACTTTCCCAGTCAAAGAGACTGAGCACCTTATGATGCGTGTAATTCCCGTTCCAGCTTGTATAATACAGGAAAGGAATGACTGGAAAACCAGCAAAACCGCTGTTGCTACCCTCTGTGCTCTGAATATGCAAGGGCGAAATTGAAAAGGAATTTGAAACGCTTCCCGAATCAGAATCCGTCCATGAGAAATACGCTGGGAACACATGGAGCGAGCCTGCTGATTTGTCTTTGCGGTTGGACCACCAAACAGGTCCTATCAGTCTGTCGCTTGTCCTTGCATCATCGGCTAGATAATAGATTGGTCCAAACGTTAGGCGATCGTCTTCCTTTCCAAACCTGAAATAGAAAGGGGCGGCTACCAGATGGTTTGCACCGTAGAAAATAAGCGGATACAGGTCAAACTCTGAGAGTCCGTCGTCGGATCTTTCCCAATCGAGGATTGTCAGAACCCTGTGCTGTGTCTTATTGTCCGCCCAGCTGGAATAGTATAGGATCGGCAAGACGGGAAATCCAAGATACCCGCTGTCCTGTCTCCGCTGTCCGGCTTGATCCTTTTTCGACGGAGAAGCGATTTCATTTTGAAAGCTATGAAAATGAAGTGGAGAAATGGAGAAGGAATTTGAACTTGTTAAAGATTCAGATCCGCTGGCATAAAAAAGCGGCGTGATCAGGAAGCGCGATGCAGACTGGCCAGACGTTTCTGTGTTGTAATAGTAAAATGGAAGAACCGCTGAATACTGAGACTTGTCATCAGAACCAAAATACACGACAGGCAGCAGCGCTGTATGTGTAAAAGTCTTGTCTCCTCGCCTGAGAAACAGCCAACCGTAAAAATGAAACCAGTTACTCGCCGAATCGTCGAATAACGTGAGCGGAGTGAGGCTAAAGGTGGTGTCTGCATCGGTCTGGCTCAGATAAAACGGAAACGAAATGGTTCGTTCGCGATTGTCGATCTTACTTTCCAGATGATAGTAAAACGGAAGTACGGCGCGTGACCGATACCTTGGGTAATCGGTGTTTCTGTAGAGCCAGAAGAGATGGAACGCGTAATGGCCTTCCCATTCTTCTTTTTCTACAATCAATGCGTTGATTGGGAACTTCTTCTCTTTCTCGCTACCATAGACCCTGGATTCTTGTGATTCCAGGTCAGACCAATCTGAATGCGGACCGGAAGCCGTCTGCGCGCGAAGCGTCGAGAGCCCTCCGAAAAAGGAGAGGATAACAAAAAATATTCTGCGCGAAACAGTAGCTGAAACGCGCACCAAACGACCTGGTTTTCGCAACGGTATTCCTTGAATTAGTAGGGTCCCTATCAATGAATCCTGGTCAAGTTCAATCGGGATTTTGTCGCGGCATCCTCGACTTGCGGTAGTTAGTTTTCAAAATCAGCGAAAAAAATAATCGATTTAGGTTTTTATTTACCCGAACTTGATCGGCTGACGTCAAAACGCGGGTGCTGAGGCAGTGCATTGCATTTGAGGTCGCGGAGTTGCTATGTATGCCACCATTCAATGAGGTCGAATCGAGTAGAACCGCCTGTCAAGATAACTTTCTTTCGCGATGGGTAAGCGCTTTCCCTGGAGAAAGAACTGTGGAAAGCCTTTGTAAGGCAAGAGGAGAGAACTTGAATGCGGCAGACCAACAAACAGATGAACATTTGGATTCACAAGAGCCACTTCATAGATTGATTCGCGACGCAGGGTTGAAGCATCATTGTGCGCGTGTTCTGGATCTGCGCATAAAATATTCCAGCCGGAATCGTCTTCATCTGTGGGAGAAACGCGTTCCATATAAATTCCTGATGTGAGAGAAAACCGGTCGCATACTACTGCTGACTGAAATATCGACGCATGCTGAATCGCATCCCCAAGATCGAGTGAGTCTGCAACATAGGTGTGGATTCGTAAGTGCATCATGGTGGTAGTGGCCCCGGGAATCCACCGGATTGGAAACATTTCAAAATCAGGTTCTTCAAGACCAAAGGTGTGACCATTTGACGTTATGCGACAGGCAATCCATCCAATTTGAATCAATTGGCCGGGCGCAAATGTCGCGCCTGACCGCGCCATTTCGACCAGGGCATGATTCAGAAAATCAAAATCAACTTGAGCGAACTCATGATTGTTTAGCTGAATTTCAAATTCAGGTTGCCTCAATGCAGAAAGCGAGTTAGTTGTGAAGATCATGCAATTTCCTGATACAAGAACGCTTGTATTCCTGGGACGCGATAGTAATTTCTCCCATATGGACGCAAGTTTCTGGTTGAGAAAATGGGCAGAGAATGACATTGCCTTTCATGAAAGTCAGGCTAACCCCAATCTGGTGAAGTATTTTGGCGACCTGGGCGTCAGAAAAGGCGGTCGAGTCTTTGTTCCGCTCTGTGGAAAAACCCTGGATATAGCCTGGTTGCTTGCGCGCGGATATCGCGTTGCTGGTGCGGAATTGAGCGAGGTTGCTATTCGTCAATTGTTTGCAGGGCTGGGGATGGAACCGCGCGTAACGGAGGTCGGAAAACTTAAACATTTTCAAGGCACAGGTATTGACATATTCGTTGGAGATATCTTTGATTTGTCCTCGGATGTCCTTGGTCCAGTTGATGCAATCTATGACCGTGCAGCTCTTGTGGCTCTACCTGGAGAGATGCGCCAAAGATACACAGCCCATACAATAGACCTTACCAGAAACGCTCCACAGTTGCTAATCTGTTATACGTACGAGGAATCCTCCATGAAGGGACCGCCTTTTTCCATCAGCGACCAGGAAGTGGAGCAGCACTACAGCAAGCAGTTTGAATTGCGACTGGTAGATACTGGACCGGTATCAGGGGGATTAAAAGGAAACTTTGAAGTTACCGAGAATGTTTGGTTGCTCAAAAGCAAACGGGCCTAATTGGCATAAGCATGGGCATGTGTGACCTTCCTTTTGCCTATCCTACAGGAAGGGCCGTCCCACAATGGAATTTGAAGAGTCATAAGATACTGAGGATGAACAAATTTGGCCCGCATCATAGTTGTAGATGATTCAAAGTTTATGCGGACGCTTGTTCGCGATGCTCTGGTTGCAGTTGGCCACGAGATAGTTGGAGAAGCAGAGAACGGCTTTGAGGCCATTGTACTTTATCAGACAATGAAACCAGATCTCATTACAATGGACATTACCATGCCAGAGCGAGGTGGACTGCAGGCCACTTCAGAAATCCTGAAATCGGATAAATCTGCGCGCATCTTGATGGTGACGGCGCTCGGTCAGGAGCCAATCGTAAGTGCTGCCATTAAGTTGGGCGTCAAAGGTTTTGTAATCAAGCCATTCCAGCCAGGACGATTGCAAGATGCCGTCGCAAGAGCTCTCGCATAGAGCACCTTGCAATGGTTAGGTGCTTGGTGTCTCTATTCAAAAAATAACTCATTGCGAAATCTCGAATCTACCTGGGCAGTTGCCCCAGGGCATTGCAGCCTTCCTTAAGTCCCATTTTGCATGATTTTGAGAACAGTTCTTTTGCGCGCGCTCGATCCGTTGGCACTCCAGCACCGTTCGCGTAAATTGAACCCAGATTAGTACAGCCTTGCGCTGCCCCACCGTCGCAGGCCTTTGTAAATAGCTCGCGCGCCTTAATGTAGTCTTGCTTTACACTTTGAGCATTTACATACATCAATCCCAAACCGTTACAGCCCAGAGCGTCATTCCCATCGCATGCTTTCTCTAGTAGGTCGCGTGCCTTTTCAAAGTTCTGCGCCATGCCGTGACCATTATAATACATCATTCCCAGATTCGTGCAGCCTTTGAAAACTTTCGCGTCGCAGGATTTTTCATAAAATTTAGCAGCACTAACGTAGTCCTGATTGGTACCCTGCGCATTGAAGTAAGCCTGGCCAAGATTGTAACACGCAGTGGGATCATTTAGTTCACAGCCTTTTTTGAATTGAGTTAGAGCCTGGACTTGATCCTGTTTTACGCCCTGACCATTGAAATACATGTAGCCCAGCATTGTGCAGCCCAGGCCTTCGCGCAGTGCGCATGATTGATTGAACCTGTCCAGGGCCAGAGCATAATCTTTGTTTCTGTATGCGTTACTTCCATCCAACAAAGGTCCACCCGATGCGCATGCTGCCGAAAGCATCGTTGCGAGGATTGCACAATTCAAAAAGCTGGATTCTCTCATTCTTAAGTTGTGTGAATGTTGCGCCCTTGACTGTCCATCAATTGTTGGGAGGCCGGATCATTTTCAATCCAGGATCAGTCTTCGGGCTTTATCGAAAACAATAATCGATTGCGAACATCGGAGACAAGTAGCCCGCCAGTCTTGTAGTCCGGAAGCAAATGTAGGACGGTCCACAACCCGGATGATTCAATCTTCTTTCCGGTCTTCGCAGATATCGAGCTGAAAATACTCTCAACTGAAATCTCCCCCAGCTCAAATCCATTCTTACCTGGGCGCAATCGAATCAGGCGCGAGCGATCCCCAACGGAAAACCATGTTTGTCTGTGTTCGTAGTTTCCGTTTGCATCCACTTTCCCAAGTGAAGACACATCAATGGATGTTGCCAGGGCATACCAGATGTCTCCGTTTGCAGTTACCTGCGGCCCGGTTACACCAACTCCCTTTGTAGGAAATCCCAACCGACCCAATGGAATCATTTCTCCCGTGGGCATCAGTTTATAAAGGAATCCTTCGTAATCATTTATGAATCCTTCGGCGGCGTCCACGCATCCGCCTTTAAAAAATGCGTGCAGGTTTGCAACAGGAACTGGTTTACCATTGAGCATTGGAGTTACACGCGTAGCTCCCCAACCTCCGTCTGGTTGTCGGGTCATGAAAAACGGCGATGTGGAATAATCCTTTCCATTGGCGTCCTGTGGTCCCATTACAAAAAGCCAGGCATTTCCCTTTTGCGTAGTGCGAACCGTGGATCCATCGTTGCGTGTCTTCCATCCAAAAGAAATCTTACTCAACTGCGAGGGCCTGGCTAGAATTGCAGGATTCTTAAGTGCATCATCGAAAGTCATGAAACCATTGTGGTCCTCGAGGCTTATGCCAACTACGAGCCCCCGTGGCAGGATCTGAACCGTATGCATTGGGTCCACATTCACAAAGAACATGTCAACTTTCTCGCCCGCAGTTTTGAACAGAGTCATAAGACTTTCACGACTGATAGCCGTTGCATTTGGTGTTCCAAAATCCGTAATCTTGTGAACGCGCTGTGCCCGCGCCGCACCCGCATAGGTTCCGCTGATACTTTCTGTCAGATAAATATCACCCTTTTGATTTCGGGCAGATAGAATCAAATCGGAGTCGTATAGCCCCGAGGGCCCCAGGGACATTGCACCGGAAATTGCAAAACGAACCGGAGTGAGTTTTGCGGAATCTGCCTGGACTACGCCGGAAACAACCTGGTCCCTTGCAGGACCGGTCTGCTCATAAATGACAGTGGGAGACTGTTTCTTATCCTCTGCCACTTCTGCTTTAACTGTAACGCCTTCAAGGAGCGGGCTCCAGGCAGCGACTATGCTTTTGAAACGTGCTGCATTGTCAGACATCAGTATGACAGCTTGCATTTTTTCTCCAAGGACAAAACCGTAATAGAGTGCATAGACCGTTTCTCCGCCGTTTTGCAAAACACGAGACTGCGCTACAAATGTTACACCGCTCCTGGTTTTGCCCGATGCGACTGGATCCGGGTTCTTCTTTGCAACTGTTCTACCCTGGCGCATGCTCTCCATGAATTTCTCTAGAAAGGCCTCTGGCTTTTCTTTCCACGGGATGGACCTGGTGATCATAGTTACTCCGTCCGCCCGGCTAAGGGACAGACCAAAGTCCTTTTCATCCCTGGAAGTGGGGGCGCCATCAGCAGGAAATATCAAGCGATCAAAGGCAAGGGGTGCAGCCTGCGCAGACGTCAGAGCAAGCATTGCAATTAGCAAACCAATAATTCTATGCATGCATAACAAGACGTCGGTTACCGGAGAGTTGCCAGTATTTTTTAATTTGATTTCAGAAAATTATGCGGACTGCATTGCAAAAAATTGCGGGAGCTTTATGCTTGCACTTAGCCGGGGGCTATCGCAGGAATGCAGGATTGGATCGAGCGTCTCGTAGCCGATCGGGGGAACTTTGTGAAATGGAAAGGCGCGCTTGGTTGTATTTATTTAGTATTTCTAGTTCATTGTGCCCGGACGGACACTCAGTACCTTACTTCAGACTGGGAAATCGCTTCGGCTAGTGGGACTGAAGACGATTCAATCCTTGATTTTAAAAAGCAAGTATTCCCGATTCGCCTGGAAAAAGAGCCACAAGGACAGCGGATCACAGCCCGTTATCTGTTAAATGACAGGATGGTTCAGAAACTCAAGACTCTTGGGCCACTGGCATTTTTTAGCGGTACGGTTTCTGACGTAGCAATCTTCTATCTAAACGACACGGAAATTGGTCGCGCGGGAAATCCAGACCCGTATCGCTCGGGACATAATCGCCACGTGCTTGCTCCGATTCCGGATTCAGCCTGGTCGTCTAAAGGTCCTGATTATCTTCGTGTTAAACTTTTTGCATCAGATGAAATCCCAGCGTTCATAACGGACCGCCGAATTTCTATGGGCCCCCTGAATGATGTGTATGGCGAATACAGACGGGAAGAAACAACCAATCTTTGTTTGATTTCGTTGTTCATTGCAGTTGGAATGTATCATCTCCTTCTTGCAATCCGACGACCCAGGGAGCGGCACAACTTCTACTTTGGTGTATTCTGTATTTTCGTTTCTGCCGGGTTTTTCCTTCGTAGCTACACGTCCGCTGAATTGTTTGGTGATGCAACACTGCTGCGTTCTCGCATTCGATTTATCAGTTTCTATATAATGGGAACGCCGTTACTTCTATTCCTATCAACGTATTTTCAGAATCGCTATTCAAAGTTCGCAGTAGGTTTGGGATCCCTCCATCTGATTCTCGTTCTGGCGACCATATTCGGGAATTTCAAAATCATCGAGCTATGCCGCACCGTCTGGACTGCGACTGCAATTCCAGCAATGTGCTATATGATCTTCGTAACGGCGCGCGAGGCTTACAGGGGAAATACAGATGCTCGCTATATAGTATTGGGTTTTGTTTTCTTTATGCTTACGGCTGCATACGATGCAGTAGCATCCAAAGGATTTTTCAATCTTCCGGATTTTCTCATTTCGCGTTATACGTTTGTTCTACTGATTCTTGGCATTGCAGGTCTTTTGGCGTCGCGTTTTGTGCGATTGCACAACGAAGTTGAAAGCCTCAACAACGATCTGGAAAAGAAGGTGATAAGGCGCACCCAACAATTGCAAGAAACTCTGGAACAAGTTGAGCTTCTCAAGGTCCAGCAGGACGGGGATTACTTTCTTACGTCGATCTTGATGCGCCCGCTGAACGGTGCGTTTGTACAAAGCGACAATGTAAAGGTTGAAATACTCGCAAAGCAAAAGAAGCAATTCACCTTTAGAAAGTGGGAGGCGGAGATTGGCGGCGATCTTTGCGTAGTACATTCTGTTGAACTGCGCGGCAAACGTTATGTGGTATTCCTCAATGGAGATGCCATGGGTAAGTCAATGCAGGGTGCTGGCGGAGCTCTTGTGCTTGGAGGTGTATTTAAATCCATTATTACTCGAACTTTGAACTCACTCCCTTCTGTTTCAAGGTATCCTGAACGCTGGCTAAGGGATTGTTTTCTTGAGCTGCAGGAAGTGTTTGTCTCTTTTGATGGTCACATGCTGGTTTCTGCGGTGCTTGGAATGATTGATGAAGAAACGGGGCTAGTATACTACATCAATGCTGAACATCCACAGATGGTTTTATTCCGGGACTCAAAGGCAGAACTTCTGACTAATCGCTCAATGCTTCGTAAGATCGGCGTGTCTGATCTTAAAATCGGAATCGTAATTGAACTATTTCAGGCCAGACCGGGCGACGTATTCTTGATTGGTTCTGATGGTCGCGACGATATCGAAGTTGGAATGGATGCCAATGGTACACGCATTATCAATGAAGACGAATCACTATTCCTCAGAAAAGTGGAAGAAGGAAATGGGGAACTCAAGCCGATTTTTGAATCGATTCAAAAAACAGGAAGTCTGATCGATGACCTTACCTTGATTCGCATTGCATTCAAGGAAGACTCCTCGGGCGTGGTCTTGCAATCGGAAATTGAAAACGAAAATAAAATCAAGCAGGCAGTCTCTTTGATAGATTCAAGTGATTTTGAAGAATCAGAAAGAATCTTGCAAGACGTATTGAGAAACAACCCGGATCATCCGGAAGCATTAAGGCGACTGGCCAGGATCTATCTTAAGCAAAAGGATTTTGCCCGTGCAGCGGACGTTCTGATGCGCGCAAGTGATCTGATTCCAAATGAAACCCACCTTCTATATGAAACCAGCTATGCATTGAAATTTGCGCGCAAGTACGATCTTGCAATTGACTTTGGTGAACGCGTCAGACTGCGAATTCCAAACATGAATAAGAATCTGATCAACCTAGCAGATGCGTATAGAATTTCCGGAAACGCGAATCGAGCAAAAATAATCCTGGGCGAAATCAACGAGCCTGTGGAGGAAACCTCAGGATACCGTAAGCTTAGAGAATTATTGTCAGTCTGACCAAACTTTATGGATTTTGAGAACAAGGGCATTCTATACCTGTGGAACAGCCGCGTCATGTTTGCAACCAATGCTATGCAGACGGACTTTCACGTACACTATGCAGCTACACTTGCCGTATCATTGGCGAAACCGATTCGCATAGAGACGGATAACGGTCAGGAAGAGTATCGGGTTGCCCTTGTTGGACCAAATACCGTTCATCGCACAATTTCTCCCGGAACGGAAATGATCGCTCTATTGATCGATCCGGAAACTTACGAATACGGCTCGATCTCGAACTTTGTTGATACTGGAAAGGTTAGGCGTCTGGATGAATCCGTATTTCTGCCGTTATTGGATCGCTTATGGGATTTGTATGAGGGACAGCTTACCAATGACGAGGCCTGGGAGCTACAGCTGGATATGCTCCGATGTGTGTTTCCCTTTCAGAAGCTGGAAAAGAAGATAGACGAGCGAATCCGGCGCATAGCACATAAAATACGAACAGAGCTCCCGGACAGCATTCGCATGAAAGAAATAGGAAAGGATTTTTCTATTTCGGAAGACAGACTGATCAGGCTGTTCAAGGAAAGCCTTGGGATTCCACTCCGGAGGTATTTGTTGTGGGTAAGGCTTTTGCGGGCTACTAGATTGCTCAGAGATGGGATCAGCCTGACTGAGGCCGCGCATTCGGCTGGCTTTTCTGACTCCGCGCATTTTACCCGCACGTTCAAGGAGAATTTTGGATTCGTGCCATCGCTTTTCTTTGGTCATCTAAAATCGATTGAAGTCCGTTTCTGTGAACCAGAAGATCTAGAGTAATAAAAAAATCAGCAGGATACCGGAATCATTCAAGCGGAATGGAACGCTGCACGTTAAGATTCTTCATCAACCGTCATGCGATTCGGAGATACTACATGCACCATATGCGATACACTTTCATCCTCTTACTGTTAACTGGCTCGGGGTTTTCTTGTGCTTCTCCCGAAGAGTATTTCAAGGATCAGATCCAGGAGCCGGTGTACCTTCCCTATAATTCTGAGGTTGAAAGGGTTAAGGCTGCAGGCGATCCCATGAAGACTGAATCCTCAATAGTGAATGGAGACGTCCCGGCGCAGGATGAAATTGTGTTACAGGAGGAGCAAGGACGAGCATTTATTTCTTCCATGGACGGTTGGATCTGGAAGCTGAATCTAAAAGACAAAACCGCCGAGCAGTATGTCAAATCTCCTTTGCTGCCAGCCGGGATGGCGCAGCATCCAAAGAATCCAGATATTATTTTCTTTTGTGTGTCTCGTGGAAAAATTCAAAATCAGGATCCGGACAATGATCCGGGCATCTATGAGCTAACTATTTCTACAAGGAAGATTCGAAAAATAGGAACACGCGTGCCATTTGCGGATAAAAGCCTCAAGCCAGCGGATGGCCAGATTGGAATTACGCTGGCAAACTCGGCGCAGAAAAAGATTCCATTTGCGCAGATGAATAGCAGCAACAGTCGGGTCGTTGAGAAAGCGGATGATCATGCTGTGAGTCTCGACGGAGAACGCATCTATTTTACTGAACCCTATGATCATGCCAATGCAATCCTTGGAGTGAGTGCACAGTCTAGAAATGAAATTCTAACGTTAGGTCGTAATGGTCATCTCTGGATGTATGATTTGAAAAACGGAACTGCAAGTCTGGTTGCTTATAAATACGCGTATCTGGACGGATTGCTCCTTGAGTACGCCAACGGAGGCGAGAAGGAAACCAGTATTATTGTAGATGAGCTCTCCAAATCCAGATTGCTCCGTCTGTACTTGAGTGGTCCAAAGGCCGGTTCCGATGAAATTACAATTGAAGGAATTCCAGGTTTGCCCGACGGAATCGATAGAGATGACAAGGGTAGAATCTGGATGGCTCTGGTCGCTGAACGATCCAGGCTCGTAACGTGGCTTCATGCGCATCCTTCCTGGAAGAGGTTGATGCTATATTTGCCAGAAAGACTGATTCCATTGTCCAAAAAAACCGGAATTGTTGCAGTTTCGCCTGACGGGAAAACGCCGCTCTACTATACAATGCACGATGGTGATTTGTTTTCCTTTGTGGTTGCGGTGATTCCAGGTAAAGATCGTATTTATCTGGTTGTATACAAGGATGGGTTAAAGGGTTTACGCACCATCCCCTATCCGGAAGGTCTCAGATGAACCGACTGGTGACGATTCACTGCGACTTCTGCGGCCTAATTTGCCGTAATTATCCGGCAAAAATTTTCGAGAATCACCGGAATCATTCAAGCGCATCGTTTGCAATTCTGATAAGCTAGCACAACGTTAGACCGTGAAACGGGGGATTATATGCCAGTAGAAAGACAAAGAGGATTCCTCTCAAAGCTCTCGAGCAGGATTTCCAGATATCGCTCCGAATCCGTTCGCCTTCCCAGCGAGGAAGAGAAAGCCGGGTTTCGAAAGGCGCAACGCCTGGCTTACAAATGCGTCACTGAAGTTGAGAAAGAAATGCAACCGGGCTGGACTGAGCTTCAAACAGCAAAGTTAATGAAAGTCTTCCTGAAAGATCACGGAGTGAACGTCTTCTTGCACAGACCGTTTGCCTGGTTTGGAGAACATGCAAGGTTCGATGGTTACAAGCGATTCACACAATTCCATCCGGGTAAGAAAGTCCTGGATGAAAATGAATCCTACATTCTGGACGTTTCCCCCGTGGTGGAAGGATATATTGGCGACATAGGCTATTCTTCTTCCAGGAAGAAAAATCCAGACCTGGATGCTGGCATGGATTACCTCATGAAATTGCGCGCTGAGATTCCGGGATATTTTATGTCTTCAATGACTCCGTCTGAGATATGGTGGAAGATCGACGCAGATGCAAAAGAAAATGGATTCGATAATGTGCATGCTTTGTACCCATTTGCTGTCCTGGGGCATCGTGTCTATAAAGTGCATCTACCCAAAACAGCCTTTCCGTTGTTGCCGGTGAGCTTTGCAAGCTGGTTCAGTCTTCAGGGATCGTTTGAATTCTTATCGCATAAGGTTTTGCCAGAGTTATTAACTCCGGATCATGAAGGATCAAAAATCGGTATCTGGGCAATCGAACCTCATTTTGGTCGCGGCAAAGCCGGTTTCAAGTTCGAGGAGATTCTTGTAGTTGAAAACGATCGCGCGTACTGGCTGGATGAAGAAGTTCCGCATGTAATTAGAGCCAGGGCGCAATCAAAGGCCGGAGTGAACGCATGAAAAAAGTAGTCTGGATCGTTCTCGGTGTACTCGTTGGTTATGTTTCGTTTCTGGCTTTTTACAAAGACCCTGCCAAAAAGCATCTGATCATTGCAGAAAAGTATGAGATTCAAAAAACTTCGGATTCAATTCTTAAAGTTGAGGACAGCAATGCGTTCAACAACATAGAAAGGACAGCTCCAGAAGTTCCTGGCCACGACGATATTGTCTTCTTTGACGATCGCAATGCTGCATTCGTGACCGCGATGGATGGCTACATCTGGAAGGTTGATCTTAAGACAAACGCAGCAGAGAAATTCGTAAAAGCCCCTCTAGTTCCACCCGGCGCTCGTCGTCATCCAGTTCAGAAGAACAAAATGATATTCTGTGCCTCAAAGTTGCATGGTCGTCAGCATCCTGACTCTGAAAAGGTTGGCTTGTACTCATTGAATGTGGATACAAAGGTTATTGAGCCTGTGCTCCAGCGGGTCTTTTCGCCTGAGCCAATAGATTCGCCGGCTAACGGTTCAATTGGCGATAGCAATCACGGAATCGTGTATTCGGATGCAAATGCACCTAAGATGACATTCGATGCTATGGCCGGTGAGAAGGGAATGGACATGCCATTCTGCAACGATCTGGCCATTAGCGCAGACGGAAATCGCATCTATTTCACTGCTCCCTATTCGTACGCCGGTGCATCCATGTCAGGTGGAACGTTTGGCGAGGCAATCACCCTGGCTAGAAATGGATTGCTCTGGAAGTACGATGTGCCTTCCCGGGTACTCAGCCTGGTTGCGCGCGATTTCAATTTCATCGATGGGATTCTTATAGAAGAAAATGGTACTACCCGAGAAGAATCAGTTTTGATTACAGAAACTACAAAGTTCAAACTCGATCGTTTGTTCGTTGGTGGCAGGCGTGCAGGAACGCATGAAGTAGTCTGGGAACATCTACCGGGTATGCCGGATGGATTAGACAGGGATAGCCAGGGAAGAATCTGGATTGGTTTTGTGAAAAAGCGTACACCGATTCTAACGTGGGCGCATGCGCATCCCTGGATCAAGAACTTGTTCCTGAATTTGCCCAGTTTCCTGCTACCTGTGCCAAAACAAACTGGAATTCTGGCGTTGAGTCGGGACGGATCTACTCCGCTATACTATTCCATGCACGACGGTTCGCGGGTTCAGGACATTGCCGTAGTAGTTCCGCATAACGGAAGAATCTATCTGCCAAGTTTCAATGTCCATTCGCAAGGACTGTATAGCTTGCCAATGCCTGACAGTCTGAAGAATTAATCGGGCCCTGACGTTAGTCGCTCATAGGTTGGCCGAGGCGATGCCATCAGGTGAGATTAAGCGCCGGCGAATTCTACATGGAGATTCCGGCCGGCGTTTTTCACTATTCTGCTGCGCTACTTGAGTCGATCCAGAATCCAGCGATCGACGGATACGGCTCCTGCGCCAGCCCAAATGAGGCCCACACAAATTCCAAGAATCAAGATATGATATTCGATTCCTTCGCCAGCTTGATTTCCGTACCAGTTCATAAAGAATCCATTCTTGCTTTGCAGGAATGCAGCACCAACCATGACAATGAACAGTCCCAACGCGGCTGGCCTTGTGCAGAATCCCAGAATCATCGCAAAGGCTCCAAACGATTCAGCTACTATGATCAAAAATGCGATCACTGATGGGATTCCCATTGTTCCAAAGAAATCCATCGTTGCCCGGTAACCGAATCCATCAAACCATCCCAGCAACTTCTGCAAGCCGTGCGGGAGCATGACCATTCCTAGTGTAATCCGAAGAAACGTTAGTGCGAGATTCGCTTCTGACTCTAATAACCTTTCAAACATTATTTGTTCTCCTTGCGCGTATGCGCCAATGAGAATAATACATGATCGATGAGGCTGAGTAAATGGACGGAATATATATTCTACAGGACTTTTCGAATCTCTGCGCGGTAGCGTTCCGGCGAGTTTCCTGTTTGCAATCGGAAGAATCGACTCATATATGCACTATCAGCGAAATTGGTTTCTTTCGCAATTTCTGCGATGCTCATGTCTGAATGAACAAGCAGGCGTTTGAGCTCCAGAACGGTTCGCTCGTTTATGATGGACTTACAGGTTTGGCCGCGGCGATGCTTGCAGGCAAGATTGAGCGCTGGCGCTGAAATTCCGAGCCT
The DNA here is from genome assembly GCA_021413825.1 of Spirochaetia bacterium. Lineage (GTDB taxonomy): Bacteria > Spirochaetota > Leptospiria > Leptospirales > Leptonemataceae > JAEUSB01. Next base: position 133,315 of record JAIOPQ010000096.1, read on the forward strand.
CCGCGCATAAAATACCGGCGATCGCTTGTGTGGAAAGTTCTCCTCGAGCAATTCTTCAAACTGCGTTACGAAGGTGTCTGCGGGTCTGGTTTCGTCTTGCGCATACACGCGTTTGATTTCTAGCAGGACAAGTTGGGTTAGCGTGAAAAGGAGACCTTCCTCGGATTCGTTGGCACGCTCGCGAAAGAGTCTGGCGATATCGCTTTCGAGGGATTCTGCTTGTGAAATCTGCATAGATGCTCTTGAATTCCCCGGCCTGAAGAAGGGAAAGTCAAACAGGGCCATGCGCCTGGCAGTATTTCGCGCGTAAAACTCCGGCGAGAACTTTATGGCGTAGCCGCGCACTTCCGAATCAAATCTCCAGGAATGCACCTGGCCTGGTTTCAATAGAAACAATGTTCCGTCTTTGATCTCATACTCGACAAAATCAATTCGATGACTCCCCGATCCTTTCAGGAAGAAGAAAATAGCAAAATAGTCATGTCGATGCGAACTCGCGTATTCAACAAACGAGGGTGGGAGGGTTTCGAGTTGACTGACCTGGAGAAATGGTGTCCTCGCATTCTGATAGATATCAGAGAGACGAACCGTCGTTGGAATTTTAGCGGATTGCAAGGTTCGTTGGCCGGAAAGTCCAGGCAGGCGCACAGATCTAGATTTCACTGAAGTGGAACCTCCTGAAAATGCTGAACAGTGGGAAACGGATCGTAGAAATGATGGAGCAATGCTTTCCATTCCTGATATCGCGACGATTCCCTAAATGTTACAGTGTGATCTTCGAGCTTGTCCCATTCTACAAGTAAGACGTATTTGCCCGGATCTTCAATGCAGCGATTCAGCGTGTGGCTGCGGTAACCTTCAACAGAAGAAATAATAGGCGATGCCCGTTTGAAATTTGTTTCAAATTGCTGAGTAAGATCTGGCTTCACGTTCAGAATTGCAACTTCAAGAATCATGTCTTCCTCTGATCGCGTTTTATTCAGAGTCAAGTAGCATCCTGAAAAAAAGGTTTTCTTTTCGGGTCCACAGTCCAGACTGAGACAAGAGGAACAAGATGCTCTGGATCAAATCGCACCGTAAAACCACCATACTATTGTCCATCCTGCTCATTCTATTTGCCGGTTTTTTAAGACTTTCAGCCTGGGATCATTCTCCGCGGCCTGCTGCAGATCTAAGCCAGGTTCATCCGGAAACCGGCAAGCTGACTTTGCGTGACGTTGTGGTCGTGGGCAATAATTGGGACGGCACGGCAGATGTGTTTGATCCAACAACTTTCAAAGTGGTCAAGCGTTTTGACATTGTTCCGGATTTTGATGAAAGAATGGCTGAAGTGAATTCCAGCAGAATTCGCAGGTTGTTTTTCAGGGTGATTCGCAATATCATTGGAGAGGGAAATAATCAGCTCGTAGATGACATGTTT
>JAIOPQ010000044.1 GCA_021413825.1 Spirochaetia bacterium
GCTCCGGCATCATCTCAGGACGACTGCAATATTCCGAAAATAGATTCTCGATAATGCGCTCTCCCCTCCGCGACATGCGAAGAACATTTGGATGTCTGTAGAGCCTGGCGAAGAGAAACTTCTGCATGCCAGTCAGACGTTCCTTCATCTCCTTTGAATTGGAAACCGGATATGATTCATGCGGAAGTATCAACACATCATTCATTGTTTCAACTTTTAACGACGATAGATTTCTTTGAATATTTTCAATGAGATCCGTAATACATTCGTTCATCAGGAATCGCACAAGCATGCGCGCTCGTAATGGAAAACGCGCTTTCGAAAACAGCGGCCCGTGTGTTTTTTCAAGGGCAGTCCTTGCAACTTGAAATGCTGGTAATCCGAGAACTTCATCTGCTTCCAGGAACCCGGAATCAAGTCCATCTTCAAAATCATGGTGTAGATACGCGAGGCGATCGCATGTGTCTACAATTCCGGCTTCAAGCGGAAGGGATTTGCCTTTTCGCTCGTGGAGAATCTCGCGCAATTGTGTATCGTTTTCATAAACACGTGGATGCTTGAGCATGCCAAACAAGGTCAGACGAGTCAGATTGAGGCCATTCCATTCAAGGTATCGCGTCTCAAGTGCGCTTACAATACGTAATGTTTGACAGTTGTGCTCAAAACCACCGTGCTTTTTCATGAGAGTGTCGAGCGCTTCTTGCCCTGCATGTCCAAAAGGTGAATGCCCCATATCGTGCGCAAGAGCCAGAGCCTCGGCGTAATCGCTGTTGAGATTCAAGTATGCAGTAACGCTGCGCGAAAGTTGCGCGACTTCGAGGCTATGAGTAAGCCTCGTTCTGAACATATCCCCTTCTGAGTTTACGAATACCTGTGTCTTATACCCCAAACGCCTGAACGCCTTTGAGTGAATGATACGATCTCGATCGCGTTGATAGCAGGTTCGTTGTTCTTGAGAGTTCTCCGCAAAAATCCGGCCACCGCTCAATGAATGTTTGACGGCGTACGACGCCAGCAAAGCATCTTCTTTTCTCTCAAGTTCGTTTATGGAAGGCAACATGACAACAGCATCTCTTCAAGGATTATCGACTATTGTCAAATCGATCGTCACTGCATTTTTAATTCTAGGTTTTGCTGTAAGTTGCGGCTTCTTTCAGCCAACGCAACGTTCCAAGGGTGCTGTCAAATTTTACCCCGATATCCCGCCGGATTGCAATACAACCAAGGGTCTTAAAGTAACTACGGTCAAACGAGTCACATCAGAGAAAGATCTAATCGAACATTACGGACTCACGTTTCGCATTACGTTTCAGGATAAGATCAGCCCTGATTTATACGGGGCTCTCTATTACCAGGATGAAAAAGAAAACAAATATTGCATGGCTCTGCCTGATGGCAGGTTCGCAACCTTTGAAGACTCTAAACTGGCGCCCAACAAGAACAATGTAATGCAGGATCTCTGCCATCCCATTGTAAGCTGTAAATAATTAACGTCCGTCCTACGGTCTGCGTTCCGGTGCCCGTCGTTCTTTCTCTACAAGCTTCTCCTGAGGATCATACAGATGACTCAGGTAGACAGCTGTGACTTCATAGAGGGTTCCCTTTTCGTCCCGAATTACGTAGGAACTGTAGTCCTTCTGGCCCAGAACTTCAAACTTGAAGATTCTGCTGTCAGTCATATTGGGCTTTTGAACGATTTCAAGAGTCATGGCCTTCTTGCGATCAAGATCCGCCGCTGGTTGTTGAGGGAAAGCAATAGCCTTCCAGTCCAGAATGTCGCTTAAAAGCAAATTCATTTCAGAAGCATTTAGAGCTGCGGGAACCGGAGAGATCATCTGCCAGATATTTCCGGATCTACTCAACTGAATTTGTTTTCCTCCAACCGTTGCATTGACTTGCATCACACTGTCCTTTGCAAATTCAGGAAATATCCTACGGTTGCGGAAGAAATCAACATCTCCGCCACCGGAGGTTGTGCGAAGATTTTCTTCTACTATGTAAATATCATTCTCATCGTCCACGCGAATGTACGAATCGTTTCCACGAAGACTGGATTTACCTATGTAAAGTTTTCCGGTTTTGCCATTCTCCATCCCAAGTCTGATCTGGAGGCACGTTAGACGACCTTCGCTGTCCTTTGTCATCTCAGCAACTTTCTCATTTTCAGGAGTTCTCGAAATTGAATAGTATCGCTTTGCCTTCTCTATTGAAGAAAAGAGGTCACGCACACGATCGCGGTCTGCTGCAAACACATCCGTTTTGCCGTTCACGGTCCGCACGAATTCCCAGCTATACTGGGGTTCTTTCTTTTCTTTTGGATCGCCCTGAATGATTTCTTTGCGATTCAGCTTTAGCAGGGATCCCTTTTCAGGATTCTCAATCTCCACCGATGTTACAAGCGATTCAGACGCGCGGAGAACCGGACTGGCCCCGGCATACCCGGTTTTTATAACCCCGAGCGGATCCTGGATTACAAGCCAGATAATCAGTAAACCAAGGTTAGCCCCGAGGAGCGAAAGACCTGGATTGGTTCGTAGTGTTGCGACAATTCCTTTCATCGTGCAACCTCCAAACCGCGACGCTGATTCCTTTTACTGAGTCTTCTCCAGCCGTAGAATGCAAGTATCACTGGAATGAAGAGAACGTGAAACCAGGTAAACAACCGCTCAAACCATTTACTTGCCTTTTCATCCCCGGCAAAAATCGGCCTCAGCACATCGATTCCCTGCACGCGCGCACGCGCTTCTGATAGATCAACATCACCCTGGGCCGATTCAATCAGGTTCAACACAAAAGCTTGATTGATTTTGAATATCTGCAGATTGGCTTCGTTTCTAAGAAAGATATCAGATACCAGATACGGAGTTCCCAATACAAGAATACTGGATTGCGTTGCGCCGGATTGACCGCCGCGAAAGAGGGACTTATCCTCGCCTTTTGGAACGTCTTTCTCGGTGAATGCGCTTTGAAACCTTCCCTGGGCAATTACTGCAAGGGGCTCAGGCTTTCCGATTCCAACATCACCGGGTTGTCCGCCAATGCCTTGCATTTCCTTGAGCCCGATTGGCGAGGATTCCTTTGCAATTGCGTCCGGCGAAGACACAAGGAGCGGAGTGAATTTCACGTTGGGTTGTGCATCCGCTTTGATTTCAAGCCCGGAGAACCATGGTAAAATAATTTGCTGAATATTTCTGATAGATGCTGACTCAGAAACAATGTTTCCGGTTTCGCGCGAGTAGATGGCCCAGGCTGGATTTCGCACACGTTGCACGTATTGGCCCTGGATATCCATTTCTGGAGCAGAGAGGGTGGGTTCAAAAAGAATCTGACCGTTCACAGCAATGCCATAGTGAGCAAAGAAACGGTTCAGCCTATCCAGGTCTTCGCGATTTACATTTGCAAACCCGCGACCCTGCCCTCCAACTCCATAGCGCGCCATGCGCTGATCAACCGGCTGAAGATCAAAATCAAATCCTTTCAACAGGCAGATTAAATTCCCGCCGCGCATGATGAATTGATCCAAATGATATGCCTGCTTCTCATCGAGACGGGGCTGACCTACAATCAATAGAGTTTCAACTTCCGATTCCACCGGAGCATTCAACTCAACATTCGGAATTGCACCAAATTCTTCTTCGAGCAAGGACCGAAAGAAATACATATTATCTTTGTCCTGGTCCTGGAACGATTGCCACCTGCGTGTATCCGAAGTACCCGGAACCTTTACGTACCCAAGTCCCGATGGACCTTCTTTGCGTGTGAGGCGTTTGATTTCGCGCAGAAATCTAAACTCAAAATCTTCGATGATTCTGCCTTCATCTACCAGATTCAAAATTGCTGATTTGTCTCCGGTCTGAACATATACGCCAAAATACCCGAGTCGCTGACTCACTTCATCCACACGCGCTTGTTCGAATGGCGTGCCTTGAAGGCCACGTTGCTCTGCGGCCTGCCGTTTTTCGTCAGAATCAGGATTGATAATGCGCAGCTTGACTTTTCTTCCACCAACTCGACCAATTTCATCGAGCTGAGACATGATAGGGCTAATAACGGATTTAAGCTCACCCGGCAAATCTGTAGTAACGTACGCCTCTACCAGGACTGGATCCTTGAGCGATCCCAGCACCTTGAGCGTACTTGGCGTAACCGAGTTTACGCGATCACGACTCAGATCCCATCTACAATTCCACGCGCTTCCTACACCGTTGGCAAGGAGGAACAGAACTATGACGTTCGCGTAGATAAAACCGCGACTATGATTCAACTGCGCAAGAATGGCTTTCATCGCTCTCTCCGAAGAATCCACACATTGAGCGTTAGCATCAATGCAATAAAAGATCCGTAGTACACAACATCAGCCGAGTCAATTAGCCCCCGTGAAAAAGTTGTAAAATGATAACTATGGGAGAAGAACCCAATCAAACGCGCCGCGGCCGGATTCAAATGCTGGCTAACGATATAGTAATTGGAAATGAACATGTAAAGACTGACAAAGAACGTTATGATGAATGCAACAATTTGCTCGCGGGTGAGCGCAGAAATCACCATGCCCGTGCTTACGTACGCGCCCGCCATCAGAAATGACCCCGTGTACAATGCAAGAGTCCCGCCCCAATCCAGCCTGCCCATAAGCCATATACTTATTGCAAGCGGCAAGGATGCTATGATCAACACACCAACGTACGCCCAGGCCGCTGCAAACTTTGCAATTACCAGATCAATGTCGCGTAACGGTAGTGTGGAGATCAGCTCGAGGGTCCCGCTTTTGCGTTCTTCTGCCCAGATGCGCATACTTACCGCAGGGACCATCAGAATAAAGGTCAATGGCAGTAAATTCATGTAGGTGCGAATGGAGGCCGATCTTGCATCCCAAAAACCTGGAATCAGATCAGGAACAAACCAGATCCCCGCAAAGAAAAACAGGAAATTAAAGAATAGGCATGCAACTGCAAACACGTAACCGATTGGCGTGTTGAAGTAGTTGCTCAGCTCTCGCTTGAATAGAACTTTCAATGTGTGAGCTCCTCGAATACAGTTTGAAGCGATTTGGAGACCGGAGAAAACTCGCGAACCTCAAAACCGGCCTGTGCAATTACAGGAAATAGCTTCTCCGGCGCATCTTCCGTCATCTCACAGAGATACTTTTTGAATCCATCGCGGAGTTCTGGACCGGAAACGCGAACGGACTTAATTATATTGAAGGACTTTAACTTTTGCTCAACATCCTGCCCCCGCGCCACAACGGAACAAGCAGCTGCGCTGCGAAGTACAGCTGTGTTTTCATCTGCGACCACTTTGCCGCGGCTAACAATGATTACGCGCGAGCAAAGCTCTTCAACTTCTTGCAGGATGTGAGTGGACAGAACAAGCGTTGCAGTTTTGCCAAGATCTTTAATCAGATCGCGCATTTCTGAAATCTGATTTGGATCCAGCCCAGAAGTAGGCTCATCTAGAATAATTACTTCCGGCTTGTGAATGAGAGTTCCAGCCAGAGCAACGCGCTGTCTGAACCCCTTTGAGAGAATTCCAATGGGTGAGTAGAGATGACTGCCTAGATCGAGTCGCTCCACCATTTCTTTTGCTGACTGTTCGAGTGTGTTGCCCGTTACGCCCCGCACTTCACCCATAAATTGCAAATACTCGGACACAAGCATCTCAGGATAGAGCGGAGTGGTTTCCGCGAGGTAGCCAATGCGCCTTTTTATTTCTGTGAGGTTGTCCGTATCCAGGACAGAGAGTCCCCCGACGGTAATATCCCCCGAGGTTGGCCGAAGGTAGCCCGTGATCATGCGCATGGTTGTAGTCTTTCCGGCACCGTTTGGACCCAGAAGACCGGTGATTCCGGATTTCTGATCTATTGAAAAGCGAACACCGGCAACTGCCATAAACTCGCCGAACGATCGCGTCACATCTTTGACTTCTATCACGATACCAGAGACTCCCGTATCAGGCTGTGCGGCAATTCTTATTCAAGGGCACAGAAAAACTGACACTTGATAGTCGTACGGATTTATACTAGTTTTCAGGCCAAAAATTTCATGAAGATTGTGCGATTGATTTAGTTGACGCAGTTTGGAAAAACAGACCGGATGGCCCATGGGCTCGGTTGAGGATCTTCAAGAAAAAATCAAAAGACTGGAGCACATCACCGTCGTTTATGAAAAACTTTCCAGGCTAACAGAGCAGGAACTCAGTAACGCTTACGAGATGATCAAGATGTATGAGGCCATAAACGATTTCACGCGCAAAGAACTGATTCAGATCAAAGAAACCGCACAGGCACGTGAAGCTGTCTCAGAACTCGGCTCTGATGAATTAAAGAAATCATTTGCCCGCATCGGTGAACTCGAAAAGGCAAACAAAGAACTCCAGAACCAGCGCAGCAAGCTTCAATAAGAAACAAGCGCCTAAGCGTCGTTATGCGCCACTCGTGCGTACCTGAAATAGTTATGAGATCTGTTCTCTCTATCATCTGCACTTTGATCACACTTACCGCTGTCTCCCATCTCACGGCGGGTGACGCTGCGGATCGAATCAAACCCTGTCCTCAAGTCTGGACCGGAACGGATCATTTCGATGACAAAGACCTATTCATGTCGATGATCCTCCAATTACAGCTGGATCAGACGCACGGTGTTCTTTATGTTGAAGCATGGCAGTGCAAAGGACAAAGGGCGGCGACTCCCGCCGGATGCCCTCGGCTTGCATATCATTCCAGAACTACCGTCAGGGGTAGGCTTTCAGTCATAAGCAACCGGGTTTCCTTCATCGGCCAATCAGCAGACGAAGTGGTGCTCTATCCTAAAGGTACGATAGGTAAGGGCTACTGCGTGGACAATCTCGATGGCGTGATTCTTGAGAGACTGATGAAAGCGATCCATACCGACAGTTGCCATCCCACCACACACATGGTGCTCGAACGGCGCAACTGCGTATGACGTTATGCGCCATTTTCCAGTTGCTGCATCGGTCAGACTAGAATGAAACAACCTTTCGATTTACCTGATGCCCGAATGCGCAAGGCAATCCATGCCCTACCGTGGGCTTTTGCTCTGCACAACCTGGAGGAAACCGTCGGCATGGAAGCGTGGACTCACAAGATTCCTTCATTCGTACATGCGCCGGTTTCCACTCTTCAGTTCGCCTTCGCTGTTGCCATTTTCACAATCCTGGGTTTCGGGGTAGTCTATTTCAGGAGGCCGTATCCAAACCAGGATTCCTTCTTCAAGGTTGTCTCAGGGTTTGCAGGTATGTTGCTGCTTAACGTCTTGTTCCCGCATCTTCTGGCCACAATTCTACTGCGCCAATATGCTCCAGGCGTCGTAACGGGCTTGCTTCTGAATCTCCCCTTGACCCTATTTATTCTGATTCGCGGGATTCGCCTCGGCTGGATCTCTGTGCGAGGCGCCGTGCTTGCTTCGCTTTGCGGGGGCGTAGTAGGAGCCTTCCTCGCAGCAGCCCTGCTCCAGGTCGGCAGACTGATCATGCCCTATTGATACTGCGTGGGCATAACACTGGCCAGCATGAATCATCGCGCAGCTCAAATAGCCCGCCTAACGTCCCAATTTCAGTTTGTTAATCGAAGCGCTACCCCCTGAACAATCGGCGCACAAACATGAGCGCAAAAAGTATCAAGCCGTAAACAGAGCCCGCAATAAAAGATATGGGAAACATACTCAGCTGCCGTTTGGAAGTTCCATCCGCACTGGCACAATACCAGGTCTGGCTGGTGACGGTTTTCCCCGGATACGGATTGTAGATTCGCGATTCCTGTGTCATCTCCCCATCTGAACAAACGATTGGTTTGGCAATCCGGTTGATCGATGGAAAGGCCGCTCCCAGGCCAACTGAGATTACAGTTATTCCCATAAACAGGCAAACCACCAGAGCAACAATTATCTTCATAGGATGAGACTCTCGCAATAGACAAACAAGGTCAAGCAGTTGCTCTGACTTTCAAGGCTTCCATATAAGTGCGGAGGGATTCGTAGAGCGAATAGTACACTTTCTTATCTCCGCCCAGGCCCTTAACAATTCCAAAGAATCCTTCATGCGCCATTACAATGAATTCAGCAACTTGCCTGGCCTTTACGTCTTTGCGTACGAATCCTAGCTTCTGCGCCTTCTTAACATACGTTTCGATTTCATACGCGGCTAGCGGCCTGATCCATCGCGAAATAGTAAGCTCCCGAACGGTCTCGTCCACCACAGCATAGCCAAGCGCCTGCTTTGTTGGGAAATGGTGGAAGAATGCGCCCTTGGTTACATCCGTTTTCTGGACAATATCGTTTACACTTACGCCCTGGTATCCGTTACGAAAGATTTCTTCGAAAGCCACAGCCATAATCTGAGCGCGCGTTCGTTCCAAATTTCTTTTCTTCACGGCCATGGCTCACTGGTTCCTGGGACTAACAAACCGGTTGAAATGCCGGGCGTCTGCTAAAATCTTCCCACCGTGGGAAAACTAGCGGTACGCTAGAGCGGCGCTTTTGAACACCGGGAAATAGCGTACCATGCGGAATGTTGAATCAGAGGCTCTTTGCGTACTCCACAAGCTGATCGAGTGCTGTTCCCCAGCCGGAATGGAAACCCATTTCCTCGTGTTTCTTGCGAATGTCCTCGCTCGTGTGAATGGCTATCGCAGTGTATTTTGTGCCTTTGCCTGACGGCTCAAGTATGAGCATAGCCGTCATGAATGGTTCACCGTTTGGACGATATCCACCGGAGAGCGCGTCGGTCCAGACCAGCTTCTCATTTTTCACGACCTCAAGAATACATCCGTGACCTGGAAAATCCTGGCCTTCAGGTGATCGCATAACGGTCTTAAACGATCCACCCGGCCGTAGATCAATCTCGCATTCAGTGGTCATCCATGGTCGTGGGGAAAACCATTTCTTTAGATGCTCTGGCTCAGTCCAGGCCTTCCACACAAGCTCCGGTGGAACATCGATTACGCGCTCGAGTACTAAATCCAGATTTGGATCCGGTTTGAAACTAGCGTTTTTTTGGCTCATTTGTTTTCTCCTTAAGTTCTAAAAGATACGCATCCAGCTGATCGAGTCGCCTCTCCCACATGTTTCTTTGCTTTTCCATCCATCCCTCCGCTGACTTCAATGGTTGCGGCGTAAGGTGATAGATACGCACCCTCCCCGATTTCTCAGAGCGCACCAGCTTGCAGCTTTCTAGCACAGAAAGATGCTGCATGAATGATGGCAGTGCCATCTCAAACGGCTTCGCAAGATCAGAAACCGAAGCCGGGCCGCCAGCCAAATGCTTGATAACGGCACGACGGGTTCCATCTGCAAGAGCCTGAAACACTTGATCGAGTTGCTCCAATTGGTTAGGCATTTGCCTAAGTATTGGGAACGACCCCTCCCAAGTCAACTGATTTCTAAAAAAAAAGAAGGATGGACACCTCATTCGGTCATATACTATATGGGGTATAGTAATTGTCAAAAGGAGACTCTATGTATTGCGCAAGAACGGACACATGGTATCTGGAACGAGTTATCTGGCTGGTAGCAGGTATATTTGCCCTGTCATCCACTTTGCTCGGGTATTTTGTAAATCCATACTGGTTCATACTCACAGGCCTGGTTGGAACGAACCTAATTATTCTCTCCCTGACGGGCTTCTGTCCAATGGCAATATTCCTCCGTTGGATTGGATTTAGATCCAAAATAGAAAAAGCGCAATGAAACCCGTCTGGTTGCTCCTGTTTGTTTCAGCATCCCTCAGTGCAGAGCCGCCCGCCGAGCTTTCACTTGGGGAAATCTGGTCGCGCGTGCAGAGCCAGGGACGATCACGCGCCGCCGGGTTGGATCTTCAGGCACAGACAATTGCGCGAGAACGGGCAGAACGACACGTGTATCCACGCGTATATGTCGACAGCAGAGTCGTCGAGAGCAACGATGCTACACAGAGTTTCATGGCAATCCTCGCTCAGAGGTCTGCAACGTTAGTCGACTTTCTTCCGGCCCGGCTCAACAATCCGGGAAACACTACCCTGGGGAAAGCAGCACTTGGAGTTGATCTGCCTCTATATGAAGGCGGCGGAAAAACAGCAATGGCCAAAGCCCAGAAGCATCTGGAAGAGACTCGCAAGGAAGACCTGGCCTTCACTGTTCGCGAGGAGTTTGCAACCACAGTTTCGCTCTACGCAGCTCTGCTAATCGCTCAGGATTCCAATCGTCGCCTGGCTACGCTGGATGTTCAGCTAAATGATATTCTGGGCCGATACCAGCTTGGATACGCGGGCAATCCCGTGGGTTACTCAGGCTTAATTGGACTGCGCACGCTCAAGAATCGGATTCAATCGCTCCGCAACACTGCAACCATGCAGCACGAAGCGGCCAGAAACACAATCCAGGCGCTTGCGGGTCTTGGAGACTCATGGGCTTACGCTAATGTTCCCTTAAACAGACTGCTAAATGAAAATACGCAGTCGGGAGCTTTGCTCGCTTCACATCGCCTTCGCTCCCTTGAAGCTACAGGGCGCATGAAGGCGGACATGATAGATGTTGAAACATCACGGTTCCTACCCAAAGTGGGTGCGTTTGCAGAGGCCGTAGCCGCTGGAGGCCAGCGCAAGAGCGCAACGGCGTATAACGTTGGTTTTTATCTTAAAATGAATCTACTGGCGCCAGAAGACATTGGAGCGCGGAGTCAGGCAAAACTTGAAAGCGAAGCCATGAATGAAAGAATTTCAGCCATCAGGAGACGCGAAGAGGCAGAAGTGCGCACACTTGGATCGAGAATTGATGCAGCAAACCGCAATATGACCTTGCTTGATGAAAGCGAGAAACTAATGGATGAGCAAGTGCGCGCAGCGCGCGAGCTTTTTAGATCCGGATCGATCCAACTCCTCCAATACGTGGAAATACTTTCAAGACGTGCAGATTTGATTGAACAGCGGGCGGCCCTTTCTTCTGAACTCACGCGAGCACACACTGACCTGTATTTACTTTCTAGCGATAGACACGGCTCTCCATTGAGCGAGGATAAAAATGAAAACGGAAAATGAATCTAACCAGACAGGCTTTGCAGGATTTCTTGCACGCACGTTTCTGAACTCCCACCTCACGCCCGTAATCATCCTGTCCACAATTCTCCTCGGGCTAATTGCTGTTATGGTAACCCCAAAAGAAGAGGAGCCTCAGATATCCGTGCCAATGATAGACATTCGCATTGATGCGCCGGGATTCGAGGCTGCGGAGGTAGAGCGCAAGATAACAGAAATTGTTGAGCGATCACTCTGGGGCCTTGAGGGCGTGGAGTACATTTATTCCGCAAGTAGCCCGCACTCAAGCCTCATCACAGTGCGATTCAAGGTCAACGAACCGATGGAACCCTCGCTCTTGAAAGTACATCACAAAATCATGCTAATCAAACAGGAGCTGCCACGCAACGCGCTCGAACCTCGTATCAACGCTTTTTCAATCGACGATGTTCCTTTCCTGGTTTTGACTTTCAGCTCGGATAAGCGGGACGACTACGCGCTACGAACGCTAACAGCACCCTTTGCGCGTCAAATCTCAGCCACGCCCGATCTTTCGCGTGTAGAAATGCTAGGAGGCAGAAAACGCGCCATCCGAGTTACACTTGAGCCCTCGCGCGCTTCTGCCCTGGGTGTTAACCTTACAGATGTTTCCGCCGCCCTCCTTGCAAGCGACGTTTCATTGCCTGTTGGAAAAAACTGGAGCCGCGAAAACGTGCTCGATGTTGAAATGGGTGGTCGCCTTGCAAGCGAGCTTGACGTCCTGAATACCACTATCGGCCAGCGCGATGGTAGAGTGGTTCGATTGCGTGATATTGCAACCGTCTCTATGGGGGCAGAAGAACGGAGCCGGGTGTCAGTATTGATTGACCGGGATTTACCAGGCGAACGCGCAGCGGTTTCTATCTCTTTTGCAAAACGCAAAGGCACAAATGCGGTAACCCTCAGCGACGATCTACTCACTCGCGCTGGTGAATTCTCCGGACAATTACCGCCTGACGTGAAAATGTCCGTGATTAGAAACTACGGAGAAACTGCCCGGACAAAATCAAATGAACTAATCAAGCACTTACTCCTGGCAACAGGATCCGTTGCAATCTTGATTGCACTGGCAATGGGATTGCGGGCATCGCTTGTTGTAGCAATCGCCATTCCAGTCACACTTGCGCTGACCCTCGCAATCTACTATATAATGGGATACAGTCTAAACCGTGTAACACTCTTTGCGCTTATTTTCTCGATTGGAATCCTGGTGGATGATGCAATTGTAGTGGTAGAGAACATTGAGCGTCACCTGCGCGCAGGCTCAGAATCAAATCTTATCCAGGCAACGTTACGCGCTGTTGCAGAGGTTGGAAACCCGACTATCCTTGCAACGTTTACGGTGATTGCAGCAATCTTGCCCATGGCCTTTGTGCGTGGGCTGATGGGTCCGTACATGAAGCCAATTCCGGTTGGAGCAAGTCTAGCCATGATTCTCTCCCTGCTTGTTGCGTTTGTTGTAACTCCCTGGGCTTCAGTCCGTTTGCTCAAAGGTCACGCAAGCAAGTCCGGACATTCAAGTGGCAAGGCAAATGAGTCGGGTGACAGCCGCCTCGACCGTTTGTACAGGCGATGGACTGAATCGTTTCTTGGAAGCCGCAAAAGATCCATTGGATTTGCAGGCGTAACGATGGGCCTACTGCTCATATCAATGGGTTTTGTCTATTTCAAGATTGTAAAAGTTAAAATGCTTCCGTTTGACAACAAGAACGAATTCCAGATTACCCTGGACTTTCCTGGATCCACACCCCTGAGCACAACTCGTTTGAAATCCACAGAACTTGCGCATCAGCTGATGCAGGTCCCGGAAATTGAAAGTATCCAGGTGTTCGCCGGTGAAAGCGCTCCCTTTTCCTTCTCAGGAATGGTAAAGCATACGTTTCTCCGCCAGGCCGACTACATGAGCGATCTGCATGTGGTCTTAAAGGACAAGGAACATCGCAAACGTGCAAGTCATGAAATAATTGAATCCACGCGACCTACAATTCAGGCATTTGCCGCAAGCAATGGAATCGTTTCAAAGGTCCTTGAAATTCCGCCGGGGCCGCCAGTGCTTGCTACCATGGTTGCAGAAGTTTATGGACCTGATCCAGTACAGCGCCAGGCTGCAGCACAGGTGATCCGCGAAACATTTCAAAGCGAACCTTCCGTTGTTGATCTAGACCATTCATGGAGACAGCATCGCCGGCGTTTGATCTACGAATTTGATCCGGTGCGCGGCGGAATCCTGGGTATCAGGCCAGCGCAGGCAGCGCTTGCGGGGAGAATGCTTTTTTCCAATCAGTCTGTGATTTCACTCAGCGACGTAAGTTTCCCCGAGGATGTTACAGTTGACGTTGCAGTACCAGATATGATCAGGTCCGGTACCACACCACTTTCAGGAATTACACTTTCCTCCCAGGAATCAGGAAGCGCACAGCTAGGCCAGGTAGTAAGACCGGCACAAACATTTGATTCCAAAACGCTTTACAGAAAGAATCTGCGATCTGTCGACTACGTGATGAGCGAGTTATCCGGCTCAGAAGAATCGCCTGTATACGCAATTCTCAAACTCGCACCAAAGATTACGATTCCTAGTTTCACGGCTGACTTCCCCACAAATCAAAGCTCCCCTATAATGAAATGGGACGGTGAATGGCATATAACGTATGAAGTATTTCGGGACCTTGGAAGTGCTTTTGCAGTCGTGATAGTTTTGATCTATATTCTGGTCCTGGGTTGGTTTCGTAGTTATACGCTGCCGTTAATCATCATGGCTCCAATCCCTATTAGCTTGATTGGAATTTTGCCTGGGCATGCAGCGCTCGGGGCGTATTTCACGGCAACTTCTATGATAGGTTTTATTGCAGGCGCTGGAATTATAGTGCGCAATTCTATTATACTTGTAGACTTCATTGAGCAGCGAATCGTTGAAGGCGTGGCTTTAAAAGAAGCGGTCGTGATGGCCGGGATTTTACGATTCCGTCCAATGCTCCTGACTGCAGCGGCTGTCGTAGTAGGAAGTTCCGTAATGTTGTTTGATCCGATTTTCCAGGGACTTGCAATCAGCTTGATGTTTGGAGAAATTGCAGCTACGTTGATTAGCCGCTTCGCTGTTCCATTGCTTTACTACTGGTTCATGGGTGAGCGCCGAAGCGCTCAGCTGATCGGCGGGTGATCTAACAAGATTGAGTACTGGCGAGATTCGCCAGACCTGGAACAACTAAAGTGTGAATGCAGCAGCAATTGCTTCGCGAAGGCCTTTTTCAACCTTGCGATCTGGCGGGGTTTCAGATCCAGTGATGCACTCCTCAAAGTAGTGGAGTACATAGGCCTGGGCAAACTCCGTAATAGCACGATGGGCTGCTTTGAGTTGTTGCACAGTCTGCTTACAATCCGGGGCTTCTCCCGCCGCCAGTTTCTTTTTTACGCTTTCCAGCTGGCCCTGGGCCCGACTTAAACGATGGATCAGAGCCTGAACTTCCGCTTCCGCTTTCATACTATATATGGTATAGTATAAACCATCCGACGTCAATGCAAAACTGAGATCAAATTGTTACGTTTACCCCGTAGGCCGCGTACAGTCCACTCAATGCCCGGATGAAGGTGTATTTCAGGTGGATTTGAACAAGCGCAGGAACAGTGGTTGCCCCACAAGATCACTTACCTTGCGTTCATTTCTGTTTGCCCAGCAGGGATACTCATCGGTGGTCCCTGGCAAATTTGGCTGCCGCATCTCACCAAACAAATCATACAGAGACACCAGCCTGATACCGGAGCCAGAGCGCAGCAGGCGCTCGTACAGGCGCGCACAGAATTCGCCTGGCGGTACGTCCTCTTCCGGGGTAAACCCGGCCAGTTCGCGCGCCATGCGAATTTCTATTTCACGTTCTGCACGCATTTCCACGGCAAAATCGCCTGAAACAATCCCAAGTTCTTCTCGAACCCGAATGTCTTCGCCTGCAAGCCAGCCAAAGAATGTGGGCAGGTCATGCGTATTGATCGTGGCTATGGAACGTTCTGGATACTCTTCTGGATCGTGGAATTTGTTCCCCTCGCGTTCAAAGAAAACAATTTTCCAGGAGAACAATTCTGCCCGTTTAAGCGCACTTCTAAAATCATCTGGAACGGTCCCCAGATCCTCGCCAATTATCATGCACTTGTTACGCTGGCTTACCAGGGCTAGAAGTCTGAGCAAGTCCTGGGAAGGATAGGACACATACGCGCCCTCCTTGCCTGCTGGCGTGGGCACAATCCAGTACAGCCTGCAGAGTGCCATCACATGATCAATTCGAACTACGCCACCTTCAGGAAGATTCTTTTCCAGGAGATCCATGAATGCCGCATAACGGTCATCTGAAATCCTCTGCGGATTTAGAGGAACCAGCCCCCAGTTTTGCCCTTGCGGACCCAGTGGATCAGGCGGGGCACCAATCGAAGCCCCTCTACAATAGGCTTCCGGCCTACTCCATACCTCTGCACCACCTGGATGCGATCCAACGGCCAGATCTGCATAGATAGAAATCCCCATTTCACCGCACAGCCACGTTGTACCGCTGAGCTGCTTATCAAACAGATACTGTAAGTAGGAATAAAATAGAATTCGTTTCTCGTTCACCAGAGCAAAATCTGCAACTGCAGATGACTGGACGTCCTGAAACTCTGAGGGCCAGCCATGAAATCCAGTGTGCCTTTCCTCACTTTCTGGTTTACGAAAACGCTCTTCCAGCGTGTCAAAGATCGCCTGACGTCTGAGAGGTTCCCCCTGGTCTTCAATATACTTTGCGAATTGAATCCCCTTCTCGCGGAATGTTATATGCTCCGCCGCTGGATTTTCAAAGCTATCGGTATACTTGTATAGAAAATCGTTGAATAGAATTTCAAAAAAACGAAACTTCCATATAAAGACAGACCGATAGTCTATGCGCTCTTCCGTGCGACAGCGCTTCAAAAAATCCAGAAATTCTCGGCTCAGAACCTGGTCCCGGGCCTCTTCGCACTCCTGGAATTCTGCAAGAGCCGGAACGTCAATGTACATTGGATTCTTGAATAGTCGGCTGGAAGGCGAATACGGACTGCGATGCTCGGGCAGAAGAAAGAACGGCGTATGCAAAGGAGAAAGTCCAATCAATCGCACCTTAGAATCAGAAACGGAGCGCGCCAGTTCGAGCAAATCGCCCAAATCGCCTATACCCCAATTCTTGTTGGATTTTAGCGCGTAGAGCTGGAGCCAGATTCCATTCCAGGGCTGCTCAGGGCTCAGTTCGTGATGAATGTAACAGGTCTCAGGGCAAATGTAAAGCGCCGAACGAGCCAGTTCTACGCCATTTCTAGTTACAATGAGTGTATGTCCGCCCGGCGGCAGTTGTTCGGCCAGGAATCCTTCTACGCGCCGATAGAATCGACCACTTGCTATAGAAGAAAACTGTTCTACTTCTGTTGTGGCAGGTTTGAAGCCAATTTGAAGGCCGCCTTCCAACTCAAGGGCAAATTCCAGCTCATGGACCGGGACTTCACCTGGCAAACGCATATGAAAGGTGAGCGATCCCATGGGCAGAACAATCGAGGGCTCAAGGATGGTATTCCAGATGCGTTCGGTTTCCCTGAGTAAGACGTATTCTGGATCCCCACCCCAGCGCATTAGATTGAGCGTGCTGAGTTTTGCGTCAGCTGAGGGATGGTGCACTTTCCCGTCCATGTCAGAAAACCCAGGAATGATGCCACCCAGGTCTGATAGCTTATCCAGGTATGATTTTTCGGGGGGTCTTTCGTTTGTTAGGTCAGTCATGTGCAATTCCGTAAGAATTCACCACGGAGACGCAGAGAAATCGAAGAATGATCCTCCGCATGCCAGTTTGAATCTCTGGGCTCACTGTGTCTCTGTGGTGCATCATTTCGACACTACGCTCGCGCACTCTTTCTGCGATCCGGTCTGAAAACAGAAATGGATCGCTCTGAAATTTGAATCTTAGTTCCCGGCTTAATAGAAATTGGTCCATGTAGATCGGAATCAAGAATCCTATACCAGTGAAACGCAGGCTCCATTGGAATTACAAACGTTCCAGCTTTGCGTGAAATCAAAACCAATAACGGCTCAATTGTCTCGTCTGGCTCACCCATTACAAATTTGCTACGGGCCTCCTGCGGATGAAGTCCATCGATAAAAGCGCCAAAGACGTCAAGCTCATCTGACCAGTCCTTTTCCTGCATCTCGCGACCTTCTGGATGGAGCCAGAGCATATCACTTGCCCCACGATCACGGCCGCGCAGAAAATGATTCCGCCTGAGCACCTGACTTTCGCGGCGAATGCGCGTCAGTTGTTGCACAAAATCCAGAAGTTGTTCCTGATCTGCAGAGAGTTTCCAATCGAGCCAGCTGATTTCGTTATCCTGGCAATAGGCGTTATTGTTCCCTTTCTGCGTTCGACCGATTTCGTCTCCGGCATTGATCATGGGAACACCCTGTGACA
>JAIOPQ010000045.1 GCA_021413825.1 Spirochaetia bacterium
GAAACCAGAGTTCCTGCTCCGGCCTTTCCGGAAATTTTGACTTCGCCACCGAGAGCGATTGCCCTTTCACGCATTCCGAGCAGTCCAAGCGATTTAGCTGCGTTGATCTGGCGATGGTCAATTCCCAGGCCGTTATCCTGGACTGTAAGTAAATACGAACTGGGGGAATCTGTGATCGTAATAGAGACTTTACTTGCTTTTGCATGCCTTGCAATATTCGTAAGGGTTTCCTGGAATATCCGGAATAGAGCAATTGAATGATCTTCAGCGGGAGAGAGGTTTTTTGATGCAACGTTAAGCGAACAAGCTATGCCTGTCCTGGTGGAAAAATCCTTGCAGAACCAATCAATTGCTTCCAGAAATCCCAGTTTGTCCAGAATCATTGGTCTCAATTCGCTGGCGATGCGTTGAACTGATTCGATGGCAGAATCGGAAACCTTTGACATTCGCAGCAATTCCTGGCTGGTTTGTGGGCCCGTGAGGCCTTCTTCAAAGTTCTGTCGCATCAAGGTAAGGTCGATCTTAAGGACTGTGAGCAATTGACCCAGCTCATCGTGTATTTCACGCGCAATGCGAATGCGCTCTTCCTCGCGTACTGCCTGTAGCCTGGCGGCTAGCGCACGCAAATGTTCCCTCGATCTCTGCAGTGCTTCCTGCGACCAGACCCTTTCTATCACTCGTCCGATTTGTGATCCTGCATGGGACAGGGCTTCTATTATAGCCGCGTCCGGTCCAGGAACATCAATCGATATGTAAAATTCCATTACTCCAATGATCTTTTCGCGAATCAGCATAGGCATCGCGTAGACTGAATGAAGATTTCCAATACCAGCAGGGTCGCAACGTGGATCCACATCCCTGGAAAATCTTTGAAACCATTGTGGTCTGCCACTGGCTAGAACACATCCGGGTATTCCAACTCCAGAAGAAAAGCTCGTAACGCTACTCACCTCGCGGAACCGTTTGAATACTTGCTCATCGCGAATATACCAGACCCGCGACGATTTGAGTACCTGATCTGCGTCTGCCCAGAGCCATACATGACCTGCATCCCAGCCTGATACTGCGCAGACTCTATCGAGCGTAAATTGGAGTAGCGAATCTAGATCATCTGCTTCATTTGCGGCAGCTGCAAGTTGTTGTAGTAAATTCAGAATCGAAATTTTTTTGAGCAATTCTTCGTTTTCAATAGTTCCACCTGTAACATCGCGTGACAGCGCGATCAAGCGAATTGCTTGTCCGGACGTATTTAGAAACGCCTCACCGCGATCTTCAATGAGTCGCACGCTCCCATCATTCCGGATAATTCGATAGTCAAGATTAAAATACCCACCGTCTTGAAGGGCACGGCTTATGGCTGAATCAAAGTACTCACGGTCTTCAGGATGAATGCGTTTTAGAAGTTCGGCGTATTTTCCTGGAAATTCCGCGATATCCAAACCGTACAGCCGGGCAAGTTCAACAGATGACTGCAATCGATCCTGCACGACGTCGAGCTCCCAGCTGGCCAGTACGGCTTCAGTGTTCTGAGAACTGTGCGTGCCTGGGTGAAGGAGTGCAATATGAAAGTGTTCCTGTTCAGTTCGCCACGTTGCAATTGTTACCGTTACGGCCAGAATGCATCTGTCCTTTTTTACTGCACCTGTTTCAAAGGTTGTTTGAACAATGCTTCGAGATTCCTTCCAGCCCGGCAGAATTTTAACGATGGGAAAACCAATTAAGTCTGCTTCCTGGTACCCCAGGACAGACGATGCAGATTCATTGATGCAGGCAACCTTCCATGTATGATCGAGTAACAAAACAGGATCGAGCGCGGAATGCACAATATGCAGAAGGGAGTAGGGCGCCAGGGGTTCAGGAACATGGCTCACTGCAGCACCGCCCATGGCTTTGACATACTCAAAGTAACAGGAATTGTTCAACCTGTTTTTTTATTAACGTTAGTTTCAATCACTTGTTTGGATGTCACATAAAGGACCACAAATCATTCGTAAGGGGGCCAAGAGGCAGATGCTCCGCAATCCAGAGATTGCGCTCTGAATCATTGTCAATAATGAGCGCGGGGCATGACGCAATCAGTGTTACCAGATCCTCCAGGCTAGATCGAACCGATTTACTTATGGTTCGGATCTCTGCTCCTGTTTCGTGGCTGCGTAACAACATCATCCGCCGGATAGCCGCGATCCAATCGATGATATCTCCTGCGTCGATGAATCGACCGGTGATAGACTCAACTTCCAGTGCGAGCGATTCGCTTTCTGTTTCAGCCACGGCCAGCACGGATAACAGATCGTTTACCATAAGATTGCAAAGACGAAACGGGGCCAGAAGCGCCGGGACAAGGTCTCCATCGCTTGAAAGGATTAGAATTCCACCGGAGAATTGGATATCCGTTGGCATTAGTAGTTGTCTCAAGTAGGATAGATTGATTGAGACGGGATACGCCTCAAAGACCAGGAGCGCTCCTGGTGCTACAAGCATTGTGGTATGGAATTCAGAGATCGTAGTATTTGCCCGTAACCAGCAAACGCAGGGCTCTTCTACCGGACCAGGAATCGGCCCTGAAATTGTTTTGAGACCACGTGCTGCCGCATAACGTTGAATGAATAGTTTCCGACCCATGCCTCGACTGCATTTAAGATAGAGACCTTTTCCGCTGTAGCTGTTTATGAAATCTTTCAGCGTAAGCTTGAGATTTTGATATTGCCCTTGAATCCCCCGCGAGGAACTCATATGATAGGAACGATCGACCAGGTCTGATTTGATCTCTGCTTTCATGTGTATGAGCTTAGCAGGAACGCAGAGGTTGGTCAATTGTCCACTTCCTTAAAGCTATGTCATAAATTGCCGGAACCGTTTGTAATGGGTTTTGAAGCGGACGGGCTTGAGTTGGTTTGTAACATTTTACGTTACCTCGCGCGTCAATGAGTCGCTACAATAGATTATGAGGGACCAAACGTGACCGTTAGTTGACAATTTGCTTTCACGGCTCTATGCTGGGGGCATGGAAGTTCTTTGTTACGAAAAGAGCGGTGTGGCTGTGATTCAGATGCGTGGAAGTCTGACCCATGCAAGCGTCCAGCAATTTGAAGGAGCCATGAAGGAAGCCCTGCAGACTGGAACAAAGAACGTTGTAACAGATGTGGAAGGTATTACATTCGTGGACTCGCTTGGTCTTGGAGCCCTCATCAGATCGTATATGATCGTTCGCAAAGCAGGGGGCAATCTGAAACTGGCCTGCGCGTCCGCTGAGCTCAATCGGGCCTTACGCCAGGCCGGGCTTGCGTCAACCTTCCCGGGACTGCAATCTGTAGACGCTGCACTTAATGAATTCTCGAACGATTTAAAGGAGGCCAGCAGATGAACGATTTTATTTCAGCGCTCGACGGACCAGGCTTTGAAGATGAGGGCTTACCGGATGGATTTTTGGCTATGTCAGAGTCACTGCCAGATGACGAGTTTTTCGAGATCGATGACGAAACTTTTGCAGAAATTCTTTCTGATTCGCGCCGGGGATCTCACAATGTTGAAATGATGTAAACGCCTCATTGCTTCTGATTCTTATGGGTCCACGTCGCTTCTGAATTGACTGAAGGTCCAGGGCGTGTAAACTGCGGCAATGGGCGGTTTGCGTCTTCTGACTCTGATGCTTGCCGTTTGTTACGGTGGCCCTGCGTTGCGTTCAGAAGATTTGACCGGGACCCTGGGCTACTTAAAGGACTACGATTTCAGCGGCAAAAGTAGAATCCTGGAGATGGACGGAACAGCTGTCGTAGGTCGTGTAACGTTAGATTACCATTCAGGCCCTGCAGGAGTTCACGATGGTGATGGTGGGACTATGTTTCACTTTAAGGTTACAGCACCCGAGCAAATCAAAGAAGGCACGTTCGTAATTAATCAAAGTATTTTTCAATCTCGCGTTGCAGAGTGGGCCAGTCCGTATGGTTACGATGTTATGCCAGGACTCAAGGGAATCATTCGTGTGCGCAAGTACGTGAAATTTCGCCAGCTCATAGCTGACGTTGACATAACGTATGGAACCAATCCCAATAAATCGTATTCCGGTCAGATAAAATTTGAAAATCATGACTTTTCTAAGAAACTCAAGGGCAAGATCGACTGGCAGAGCTTTGATCCTCGCTCAATCCGTTCGCGGGCAAACATTCAACCTTCAGACATTGCAGGAAACTGGCGCGCAGTAGACAAGATCTGGGAATCAAGTGGTATCATATACGGCATGCTGGATCCCAGCCTTGATCCGTATGCTTTGCTTGAAGCCAGAACAGGTGTAAACGGAGATACGATTCACCGGTCGGCCAGTGGTAGCTGGGAAAAATTCACATTACGCGAGAACGTTATTGAAGCGGTCGTTGCACCCCCCAATGAGAACTTGCGAATCGTACGCGGCACGATTAACCAGATAGGGACAGATACCCTTACCATCACCTGGATTGAAACCTGGAAGTATGAAGGCAATAATTTCAGTTCAACCCAGCGTTTGATCTATAAGCGTGTCCCGGCAAATATTCCCTGAGAAGCGTCGCTCTCGCGTTCGATTCGATGTCCAATGGGCTGGCTTATTTGATAGTCGGTTGAGTCTTGAAATCGTTGTGAATGGCAGGCACGTTTGAATCCGGTTTTTGAAACCACAACTTACTAACTAACATTACTGCGATCCATTTAAAGCCGCGTGAACGTTTTGCGAGTTGTGAAATGTGCGAAAAGAATGACCTGGGTCGCACCCAGCGATACTCCACATCGATTTGTAGCATGTTTAGTTCGGTTTGAATTTGTTCTCTATGATCTCTGCGGTAGAGAGCCTGCGATACCACAAAATTCTTATGAAGTCTTGCAAGTTCAATAATTCCCGGGATCAGATGTCCCGTCACGAATAGGTTAACTTCGAAGACTGTAAGTGGATTTACCTTAGCAACTTTGGCTTTCAATTCTGCCGGAAGAAAATCGTCCCCTTCAAAATAAGGAAGACCTGTCTGACGGGCCAATGTCCGGCCCAGGAAACTTTTTCCAGAACCCATTTCTCCAAAAAGCACCACAGCTCTCATGCAGGTTTCCTCAATCCTTAGAAAACCATGCTCAGAAAAACAGCAAGCTTGTAATTCTGGTTAAATTTTGATTGGACAAAACCCTGGTGCTCATGTATAAAAACCCCTCACGGGGGTTTGCATGCGAGAGCTATTTATAAACAACAAGAAGTTATTTCTGATCACGGGCGGGGTGCTGATTGTTCTAATCTTTGGAAATCCGTGCGTATTGATTCCGGCGGGTAATCGCGGCGTCGTTTTAAATTTTGTATAGTTTATTTTGGGAATTTTGTCTTTTTGTGTAATTTTGT
>JAIOPQ010000064.1 GCA_021413825.1 Spirochaetia bacterium
CCGCCTTCAGAAAGACGGGGAGAAACAATGGGACCGCCCAGAAGGAATCGCTTGAGGATTTTGATTCTGTGCTACTGCGAAAGTGCAATAGACTGAATGTCTTCTTATCGACACGATCTCCATTACGTGTAAGGCGATTCCAATAGAATGGGAGGATCCTTGACCCTTCTTGATCCGGAGATGAATAGAAATTGGCAAAGGGCCAGATTACGGAAAGCTCCTTGCGCCTGGTTTCATCGTCGTATTCATTGATACCAAGGAATACGCCGTACGCTTCAATGTAAGATTTTCCTACGCGCTGTTTTCCGTAGATCGGAATGAACGCCGGAAACAGCGCAAAGTAGTCCGTTTCGTCGGAGTGATAGTTTAAGTAGGCCCCCGGAATAACTGTAACCTTATTATCGCTCTGCGTATCCCAGGAAAGCCACGCGAATGGGAGTAAACGGAAATGTCGATTGGTATCAGCGTGCTGGTACGAAAGCACTCCGTATAAGACACTGAAACCCCAATAGTAGAACGTTTCTTCGCGCGAAACACTTAGCTTTCTGGTCAATCGAGGGACTCCAGTCTGGCTGGTAACGGATTGCTCTTTTTCGGCAACTTCGCGAATGCCAGGATCCTTTAGATCGGCAAGGGTAGGTTCAGTCGTCTGGGTTTTTGCTTTCTCTGGAGTTGAAATACGCGCGGACAAAGTGAATGCGTTATACAACCAGGAGATTTCAGTATCGAGGTACCAGCGTCCTTCCCTGGTTCCAACACTTCCGCCAACCACACCGGCGGCACGACTTTTTGAAATACCAGCAACGTTAATCGACCAGGCTTTTTGTTTGTCCTCATACTCCAACCAGAGCGGAACGGCTAATTGACCTGTACTTTCTTGCGTATGCCAGGAAAAGTAGAAGGGCACAACATGCATGTACTGTGCCTCCACTTCGATATCCCTGTAGTAAAGCAACAACCATAGCTTCTCATGTTCCGGTGACCAGCTATGATAATGAATCAGACCAACCGAATATCCTTCTTCCGCGTTTGGACCCGAAGGTCGCATGTAGAACGGAGGAACATGTAGATAACCTGCATTTTTTCCCTGTCTCCAGAAGTAGAACGGAATAAACCACAGTTGGCTTAAGCCGGTTACATCATTACTCCAGTTAGCCAGGAGCAAATGCCGCCTGGATTTTTCCTCAGTTTGGTGCGAATAGTAAAGTGGAAGAATCGGCGCCCAGAACATATCCGAAAATTCCAACTGATCGCTTATGCCGGAATATTCCTGTGAATGCAAAAAGAGAGGATTGGCCGCAAAAGAAGATCTGGCGTGGTCCTTTTCTTTGGCCGAGTTTCTCCAGTAAAAGGAGAAGGGAAACACGTGAAAAGAACTGGTTTCATTAACGTTAGACGACCACCAAATTGGCCCGACCAAGCGTTCCCTTTCAGTTTCTGATGTGTGCCAGTAATAGACCGGACCCATCCGGTATGTTTCTTTAGTCTGCTCTTTTTCGTTTATGCTCCAACTGCTGAAATAGAATGGAGCTATGTGTAAATAGTCCGATCCACGAAACAAGAAAGGGGCAACCCAGGTACGTTCCAGTCCCTTCTCGCCAAAACCAAGGTCCAGGAAACCAAGAACATTCAAATGTTGATCGTTTTTTTCATTGCTCCAATAGAACAAGCCAGGAGAAAACCGTGTAACGGAGTCTTGCCCAGTTTCACCAAATCGAAAGTAAAGTGGCGCCACAACCAGGTAGTCATTCGCAAAGAACACCAGCGGGAAGAGAGAAAATCTTGAAACACCGTTGGAACTGGTTCTCCAGTCGATCAGAGTCAAAACCTTATGATGCGTTGAATCAGACTCCCAGCTCGAATAGTACAATAGGGGGATAAGCGGAAATCCCAGGTAGCCATCATCGATCCTCTCCTTCCCTTCAGCGGTGCTTGAGAAGCTGTGAAAGTGCAGCGGAGAAATCGAAAAGGATTCCGATCTGCCACCTGACTCATAGCCACTTGCGTACAAGATCGGAGTAACAAGTCTGCGCGATTTGCTTTCCGTGGAAATTGATCGATCATAATAGAATAGTGGCAGGACAGAGGTATAGAATTCATTCTCACCAGAGCCAATATAAACGAGAGGGAGAAGAGCCGTGTGCGAGACATCGGGGTCGCCTCTGCGCAAGAAAATCCAACTGTATAGATGAAACCAGGTAGTAGAAGAATCGTCGAATAACGTTACCGGGGTCAGGTGAAATGTTGTATCTGCATCTGTTTGCCCCAGGTAGAAGGGAAAATATATACTGCGTTCCCGATTATCGATCTTGCTTTCTAGATGATAGTAGAACGGAAGGATTGCGTTCGATTTATATTTTGGATAGTCTGTATTGCGATACAGCCAGAAAAGGTGAAACGAATAATGGCCTTCCCACTCTTCCTTTTCCATAAGGAATGCGTTGATTGGATACTTGCGTTCCTTCTCGCTTCCGTATACACGAGACTCCTGCGAATCCAAATCAGACCAGCTCTCATGTGGAACACTTTGCGCACTCGTTTGTCCCCATGCAGAAGAGAGTGCCAGGAAAAGTAAAAAGATCCCCGGAGTGACTATTTTACGCGGAGCGCGTTGGACTGGCATGCGCGAACTGGCACTTGTTGGATATCCCACAGCTCTCCTTGAATGAAGAGACTGTCTGCCGATACCTGCGCAGGGTCAAGTTCAATCACTATAGTCCCGCTGCCGTTCTCAGAGCGATAGTGTGTCTCTGGTCCAACGGCTATGGGCACGCTTCCGCCTGGAAACGTTCGTTCAACCCTCAAACTGATCAGGTAGTCTGCCTGCGGTGCCCACTTGAAAGCATAATCTACTTCAAGCCTTATTCGCCCGTCGTCCGTTTTCGACATCCGATGTGTTTTTAATAGCAATCCGTCTTTTCCTGCGACGGCTGTTTCAGGTAGAATTGGTTCGGGTTTAGTTTTTTGATCACGCTGTTCAATACTTGCTATTCTACTATCTGGATCTTCCCATTCCCCTTTTCGTCCAGGGCCAGCCACCGGTGCCTGCGTACTTTGTTCGATAGCGTAAACAAAATCCGTATTGCTCTGAACATTGAAGTATCGACCTCCACCCGAACCTGCGATTCGTTCGAGCTCAGAAGCCGTGATAGCATCAACACCGAGGCCAATTACAAAAACTGAAACCCCTTTGGATCTAAGAAGCGCTGCTTCTGTTGCCGGGTCTCCCTGACAGGATTCTTTTCCGTCTGATATGAGAACAATCCGCGCACCAGTTTCTTTTGCGAGCACCACCTTTCCCGCCTGCCTGAGTGTTCCGGCGATCGGGGTTTCCCCGCTTGGCTTGAGTTTTCGTACTACGTCCGGGATTGATCCGGTGGAGGATCTTGCAATCGGACTGTACAATCGATAGGATTCGCAGCCTGCGATGCCGTTGCCGTACGCGACCAGGCCAACTCTTGTTCCAATCGGAAGTCGCCCCACTTGCTCAGAAAGCATCAAGCGTGCTGCTGCCATTTTTGAAACACCATGAAATGGTTCGGACATGGAACCCGAGGCATCGAAGATGAAAAGGATTGGCTCACCGGCCGCCCAGGTAATCTGGGGCAATAGCGCGACGGACAGAATCCAGGTTATGGCTGCGGTTCGCATAAGACCTTCTTAGGATCGTCGCGCCGGGAAAAATCTTTAGAGGCAGATGGCGGAGATATGAAAGCCCAGAAGAAAGGAGTACTGTTCGTTTGCCATGGCAATATCTGCCGGTCACCGGCTGCAGAAGGTGTATTTCAGGCTTTAATCCAGGTACGCGAGGTTTCTGGCGCCGTTTTTGCTGATTCCGCCGGGACCTCAGACGAACATGCAGGCGAGCTGGCGCACGCTGTTACCCGCAGAATCGCTTCCAAGCACGGAATCAATCTCACGCATAAGTCCAGAGTCTTTGAGCGCGAGGATTTCGATCTCTTTCATCTGATTCTCCTGATGGATAACTGGAATTTTAGAAACGTATCTGCAATGGCAAGGAACGATGCCGATCTTTCCAAACTGCGTATGTATCGGTCTTTTGATCCAGCCTCCGCAGAATTGAATCGAATTCCTGAGGTCCCGGATCCCTACTATGGTGGCATTGAAGGATTTGAACAGGTTCACGGGATTTTTGAACGAACTAGTCCGCACATACTAACCTATCTCCTGGAGTCCAAATAGTGGCCATGGTAATCGATACGCACTGCCACTTGAATATGGTGGCGGAAAAAGGAATCTCGGTTCCGGAAGCTCTAAAGAATGCATCAGAGGCACAACTCGAAGCGGCCGTACTGATTGCTGTGGATGAAGCTACGGCGCAAGAGCATTCGCGCATTTGCGCGACCACTGATCAATCTAACGGACCCAGACTCTTCTGGACTGCTGGCCTGCACCCTGAAGGAGCAGATGACATCTCCGGGCTCGACACGTTATTTGCCTTTGCGCGAAACAATCGGAGTCGATCTGATTTCCTGGGAATTGGTGAAACAGGCCTTGACTACTATCATTCCACAGAACATGTGCAAAATCAAAAAGAGTCGTTCTCACGTCATTTAGCCCTTGCGACTGAACTTTCTGTTCCTGCGATTGTTCATTTGCGTGATTCGCAGAAATTCGAACCAGGCAAAATCCAAACAATCCTGGATGCGGAAAAAATGATTCGCGAATCTGGCGCAACCGGCGTAATACACTGCTTTACGTACGGATATGAAGAAGCTATGCGATTTGTGGAAATGGGCTGGTTTATCTCGTTCAGCGGAATAGTGACATACAAGAATGCTGATGTCATCCAGGACGCAGCAATTCGCCTACCGCTCGATAGAATACTGGTAGAAACAGACGCTCCATTTCTGACACCCGGTGCAGTTCGCGGAAAACCCAACCAGCCGGCCTACGTCAGGCATACGCTCGATTTTGTAACGAATATCCGCAGCAAGATAACCGGCGAATCTACGGAACTTATAGCCACAACAATTCTGGAGAATTCACGGCGATTTCTAGCCATGAAAAAATAAGAGGACCACATGTTAGATTTAAAAAGAATCCAGGAAAATCCCGAAGAGTTGGAGCAAATGCTCTCCAGCAGAAATTATCAAGCAGGAGACCTTTCCGGACTAAGGGAATTGATCAAGAAGGTCAAACTCTTGAAAGCGGACACGGATAAGATTCGCCAGGAACGTAACTCTTCGAGTAAGGAAATCGGTGCGTTGATTGGCCAGGGTAAGAAAGATGAAGCAGAGAAGCGTAAATCTGAAGTAAAAGATCTTGGTGATAAAATCGCGGAGCTTGAAACCCAATGCGAAGCAGAAGAAACGGCGCTGGCTGATATAGTGCTTGGTCTGCCGAACTTCTTTGAACCTGAGGTTCCAATTGGAAAAGACGAATCAGCAAACAAACTAATCCGTGAATCTGGAACAAAACCAGAATTTGATTTTAAACCGCTGACGCATTTTGAAATCGGAGAGAATCTTGGAATTCTAGATTTTGAGCGCGGCGTTAAGCTCGCCGGATCTCGTTTCTATACATACCGCGGACTGGCAGCCAAGCTTGAGCGTGCCCTTCTCAATTTCATGCTCGATTTGCATACGACTGAGTTTGGATATACTGAAGTCTGGGTTCCTATCCTTGTCAACGATGCATGCATGACTACAACCGGTCAGTATCCAAAATTCAAGGGGGAATATTACAGACTCGACCGCGATGAACTTTCGCTTATACCTACCTCGGAGGTTCCCCTTGTGAACCTGTACCGAGATGAAATCGTTGAGGAGAAAGATCTTCCAATTGCTGTAACTGCAAGCACGTCCTGTTTCCGTCGCGAAGCTGGTGCTGCTGGAAAAGATACACGCGGTTTGATTCGCGTTCATCAATTTCAAAAAGTTGAATTGATTCAGATTGTGCATCCTGACAAATCACGCGAAACGCACGAACAAATGGTCAAGCACGCGGAAGAGGTTTTGAAACGACTAGGACTTCCCTATCGTATCGTTCTACTTTCTTCGGGTGATATGGGTGCAACTGCGGCAAAAACATACGACCTCGAAGTATGGATGCCGGGTATGGGACGTTATCTAGAAATCTCATCGGTTTCAAACTGCCTCGAATTCCAGGCACGGCGTGGAATGATCCGATTCAAAGAGGGCGGTGCAAAAGGAAAACCACGCCTCGCCCACACATTGAACGGCTCAGGTGTTGCTGCCGGGAGAGCGATGAGCGCAATTATGGAAAACTACCAGAAAAAAGACGGCACATTTGAAATCCCTGAAGTTCTTAAGTCGTACATCAAATGAATCCAGGCACAAGAGCACTCACCTCACTTGAACATGAAACTCTCCTGAGCGAACGACTTCGCGCTGGAATCCTAGCAATTTTCTTCACGCTAAGCGCTTGCTTCTTTCTTGTGCTGGTACTGTCCTGGCCGGACGCTCTAGTACGAATTTTTGGCGGTCAGTTTCAAGTCTGGATTCCCCCTGTTTTCTTTTCTGGAGTTGCTGCATATTGCCTGTTTGTCAGGTTCCTGGCAGGCCATTTCTTCAAAGCCGGCAAGGCCATGCCTACTGTTGGCCGTTATATGAACAGCCTTGTGGAAACAAGCGTCCCAACATTTGCGCTTCTATACCTTGCTCAATTCAGAGAGCCTGCAAACGTTCTTCTTCTGCCACCGCCATTCGTTTATTTTATCTTCATCATTCTTTCTGCGCTTCGATTGGACATCAAGCTCTGCATCTTTACGGGCGCCGTTGCGGCATTTGAATTCGGTGGTATGTCGGCATACTTTCTTATGCATCCAACCGGTGCAACTCTCGATCCGGCATTGACTTCTCCAGGTGCTTACATTGCCCGATCCTTTTTTCTATTGGCGGGCGGAATTGTAACGGGATTGGTAACCTTGCAGATCAAAAAACAACTCACGCGATCCCTTGCTGCAAACCTGGAACGTGACAGAATTGCGGGAATTTTTGGCCAGCACGTTTCTCCCCAGGTGGTAGATAGACTTCTCAATCAAACCGAACTCCTGAGTGAATCGCGTCATGTATGCATGATGTTCCTTGATATTCGCGACTTCACTCGCTTTTCCTCAAACAAAGCCCCGGAAGAAGTAGTAAACTATCTCAACCTTTTGTTTGAATCCATGATTGATATCATCAATAGAAATAACGGAATCATCAATAAATTCTTGGGCGATGGCTTCATGGCCGTTTTTGGCGCGCCGCTTTCTACAGGCGATGACGTGGCCAACGCTGCAAAGGCTTCATTGGAAATTGTAAGCACACTTAAATCCCAGATTGCATCCGGGGCCATTCCACAGACCAGGATTGGAATTGGACTACATGCCGGAATTGCAGTCACCGGACACATTGGAACAGAGAGCCGCAAAGAGTACACAATCATTGGCGATGTTGTAAATCTTGCGTCGCGCATTGAGCAGCTCAACAAAGAGTACGGGACTGAAATTCTGGCCTCGGAAGATGTCTGGCAAGGACTGGTGAATCCAAAGGGTGCAGCACTGGGAGAAGTAAGTGTTAGAGGTCGAGAAACTCCAGTTAAGATATATCGCTTGGATTAGCTGAAACTCACGATCCAGATTTAAAGAAATTCATTCTTCATGGCGTAGCCTGCCGCCTTTAACGTTTCAAATTCACTATCAGACGCCTGGACAAGTTTCATTCCTTGCTTGATATAGTCGAGTGCTGTGATTTGCCCAACACCATCTACAAAAAGAATTGGTCTGCCTTTGGGATCTTTCTCTATTCTGGCGTCCGCTTCTTTATATCCAAACCGCATTGAATGCATTTTAACCTTCATGCTCGCACCACGCTGTTCTGTTTAATCAGAAAATCAATCAATGATTCTCCGAGCGCATCCTTGGGTGCAGGACCCAGCCTGGTTTCATTTCCCGCGCGATCCAGAATCAAGAGAGAACCACCTTCCGTTGCGAATCCCTTCCCATCCTTGAAGACCTCATTAGCACAAATAAAGTCCACGTCCTTCTTTTGCATTTTGATTCTAGCATTCTCTCTAAGATTATCCGTCTCCGCCGCAAACGCTACGCGCAACAGTCCCGAAGGTGGTCTCTTCGCAACCTCCATTAGGATATCAGGCGTGGGTTTGAATTCAACTGTAAGATTGTGCGACGGATCTTTCTTAATCTTACTGCCAACCGGATGAATTGGTGCGTAGTCAGCCGGTGCTGCGGCCATAATTAGCGTTGAGTTGGGTTCTAAAGTTGCGAGCACCTGCTCAAGCATTTCCTGAGTAGAGTCCACTGAGTAATTTTCTGCCCCCGCTACCGTGCGAAAGGCTTCACTTCCGGGACCGCTGATATAGACGATCTTCCCAAATTTGCCGAGTCCGGCATGTGCGATGGACCAACCCATTCTGCCGGTGGAAGGATTTGAAATAAAGCGAACCGGATCCAACCATTCGCGCGTAGGTCCGGATGTTACAATTAGTTTCTGATGCACGCCATTAGCCCGAGATTAGTTGAATAATGCGCGATTCTATTACATCGACAGTTGCTAATTTTCCTTGTCCTTCATCGCCGCACACAGCTTCGCCGTCGGATGGATCAACGATCAAGACACCATCTTCCTTGAGCTGCTTAAGATTTCTTTGAACCGCCTTGCTTGCATACATTCCGGGATTCATAGATGGCGCTATCAATACTTTTCCTGTGTGGGCAAGGTATGTACTCGTGAGCAAATCGTCTGCGATTCCTGCAGCCAATTTTCCAATGCAATTAGCCGTCGCAGGAACGATAGCCAGCAGATTTGCAAATCGTTTGAGTTCGATATGCGGCATGCCCTGTTCCCATTGCGATCCATAAACCGCGCGACCTGATAGGGCTTCAAAGGTTGTTTTGCTTACGAAATGCTCTGCGCCTTCTGTCATGCAGACAGTAACGGCAACATTCTTCTTGGTCAGGTTTCGCACAAGTTCACATGCACGATAGGCGGCAATACTGCCTGTAACTCCAATAACGACCTTCATATTCTTCACCATCAGCTACGCATGAACAGCCGATCGAGGGCCTCGCGCGAAATTCTTACAATTGTTGGACGCCCATGCGGACAGCGTGTTGGGTCTTCACATCGCATTAGATCTTCCAGAATATGCGAAAGAATTTCCGGAGCCACAACATCGTTTCTCTTGATTGAAGCCTTACATGCTTTCATAGCGGCGTACTCGTCGAATATATTGATTGCTGTCTCCCCGTCGAGTATTCTCTGAACGACATGGCGCAGGGTATCTCCTTCTGTCCCGGGCTCAATATACAGCGGGATTTCCCTGACTACACAGCTATCGTTCGAGATCGGTTCTACCAGGAATCCCGACTCAGCCAGGACAGAATTCTGGCTCTGAATCATTTGCATTTCATCAAGCGGCAGCTTAATCACAATGGGATGGAGCAAAGCCTGGCGCTGATGTCTGAGATCCTTGAGTTGACGTCTCTTCTTCTCATAATTAACACGCTCATGCGCAGTATGCTGATCGATCAGATAGAGGCCGTCTTCTCCTTCCGCGAGGATATAGGTTCCCAGCACCACACCCATTTGTCTGAGATGTTTGGGCATTTCTTCATGCGATTCCCTGGATTTGCCGCCTAACGTCGTTTTATTTGTATTTACAAATCCTTGCTGTGAAGCAGGAGCAAAAGAAACCGATGTGCTGGTATGCGATTTTTCCACCTGCAGAGGAGTGAGCAGGGTCGGCTCAAGGTTTTCTGAAGTTGAAACGGGTTTGAAATTTCTATCAAGGGTGCGCTGAGAAAAGGTTACAGGACCACTGGAGAGCGCCCGTTGAATTGCACGAATCGTGAGAGTGTGCAATTTTGATTCATCTAGAAATCGAATTTCCTTCTTGGCCGGATGCACGTTCACGTCCACAAGGCCAGGAGATATTCGATAGAAAAGAACTGCGGGGGCATGTAGCCCTTGCGGGATGAGATCGCCGTAGGCTCGTTTAATCAGGAATGATAGATACTTCACATCTACTGCGCGTGAGTTTACAAATGCATATTGAGAATCACGATTTGCCTTTGCCGAATCTGGAGCGCCAATGAATCCATTCAGTTCGATTTCATCAATGCTCTGGCTGATTGGAATCCATCGACTACGCTCCTCGGAAGGAAACACCTGGAGGATTCGGTCCAGGCTATCCGAAGTTGCTGGATACGACACGTACTCCTGTCCATCTCGCAAGTAATCGAATGAAATCGAGGGATTCGCCAGTGCTATCTTTCTGATTTCTTTGAGGATCTTAAGACTTTCTGATTTTTCAGATTTTAGAAACTTTTTTCTAGCGGGCACAGCAAAGAATAGATCCTGAACGCGGATGAGTGTTCCTGGGGCCGTGACTTTGCGCTCATGTTTAAGAATCTGACCGCCGCGGCTTTCAAGGAATCCGCCTACTTCATCTGATTCAGCTCTGCTTTGAATTCCGAGGAGGCTTACGGAAGCAATGGACGCAAGGGCCTCCCCGCGAAAGCCAAAACTCAAAATAGATTCAATATCCTCGAGCGATTGTATCTTGGAAGTTGCATGCCTTTCAATACTAACGGGAAGATCGTCAAAAAGAATTCCGCGACCGTTATCCTGGATCACTATCTCCTGAAGTCCACCCGACCTGGTTTGAATCTTTACGCTTGTGCAGCCGGCATCCACTGCATTCTCCACCAATTCTTTGACGACAGAGGCCGGTCCCTCAATCACCTCCCCCGCGGCAATGCGATCGATTACAATAGACGGCAGCCGATGGATTCGATTTTCTGTCATGACTCGCCTATGACTTTCTTGTTGGAAAAGGATTTTCGCATAGGTTTTTTCACCGGGGCCGGATTGCATATCTGGTTCCTGCTGCAGAGGATTAGCTGGTTCAAATGCTCGCCGGATTGCGGTGGAATTACCGTGGCTGATATCCCGGTTTCCATTCTTTATTTTGCATTTCCTGACTGGTTATTGATCCCGTTATCGTTTATCCTTGGTTCAGCACTCTGGGGTCTGTGGTTCTTTCTAATTCTCAAGTTGGTACGACTGCTGGTTTCTCGTTTCATCCCAAAATGAAACCCATTCGCACCGCCCTGATAGGCCTTGGCAGAATTGCCTGGATGCTGGAACAGGATACACTCAGATACCATCCTTGCACACATGCGGGCACCCTACGGAAACTTAAGAAACAGTATGATCTAGTTGGGGCAGCTGACAGGAATCCAGAACGCATCAGAGCCTTTGAGAAATGGTGGAAGGCGCCGCTAATCCATTCCAAAGATAGCAAACACATGCTGGATGCGTGCAAGCCTGAGCTCATCATCATAGCAGCCAGCGTGTCTTCGCACATGGATCTATTCAGGCAAGCAATCGCAGCTAAACCCGCAGGGATCGTTCTTGAGAAACCCCCCACCGAAGACTATGAATCCACCCGGAGTATGCTCCGTCTGGCCCGCAACATTCCAGTCTGGGTCAACTACGAGCGTCGCTACCATCCAAATTACAAACACGTCAAGGAACTGATCGCCTCAGGGAGTCTGGGAGAGATTAGATCCATTCGTGGCCAGGTGTTGGTTGGTCATTCGCCTGGGGCTGGCGAGGCGGGACCACTTTTGCACGATGCTTCTCATTGGGTCGACCTGCTGCTCTGGTTTGTGGGTCCGCCAAAATCTGTTTCTGCTCGATTACTCGCAGAGAAAGGCAGACCAGAGCACACCGCCTTTGTTCAATTTCACTATCCAGCATTTGGTGCATCGCTCGAATCTGGCGGCCGCAGAAAGTATTTCGAGTTTGAAATGCAGATTGATTTTTCTGAGGGGCGCGTGCTTTGCGGAAACAAAGGCCTGCAAGTATTCCAATCTACACCATCGAGAAAATATCAAGGCTTTCTGGAATTAATTGAGAAGAGATTAAAACTATCCTGGAGCAATCCCTGGATTGGCTTGTATCATGATGTGTACGACGTTATGCGAAATTCGCATAAAAGTCCTGCCGCCAGCCTCGGCAGTGCTGCTGAAGGCATGAAATGGATTGATAGAATCTGGAAAGCATCAAAGCGATCCGATCGTGTTAGACGGATTCAAAGACCGTAATCGTCGCGGTGCTCGCTCCGATTGAAAGGAATCCCAAAACATGCCGTCGGCATGGGATTTGAACCAATCCAGACAGTGCAACTGGTTGCAAGAATGGCCGATGTGCACAGATCAATCGACGTTTCTTTGGAAGGAAAAATCACGGGAAACGTAATGGCCTGAAATACGCCGCATTCGCTGTTCTTTAATCCAACTGCAGCGATAATTCTGGTATTGGCTTCGTATGCGTCGATCGTCTGATCCGCAACCGTTGTGCAAGCACTGAAACACAGAGGCAGTAACAGAATCATGGACGAAAGAATGCGATGTAAAAAACCGGACCTGTGAACAGTCGGACTCTGATTGGCGCGACGCTTGTTTTTTTTTCTGCAGTTACCTTCTCTGCCAAGGCTGTAATCGTTAAACTTGCTCTGGGAACTCATCAGGTGGATCCGGTATCCCTGCTCACGCTAAGGATGGCCTATTCTTTTCCATTCTTCCTTTTGCTGGGCATTCTTTCGAGCAGGAAAAGTTCTCGGACACCGCTTGGATTGCGCGATGTTTGGCTCATCCTTTTTTGCGGTATTGTTGGATACTACCTGGCAAGCCTCTTTGATTTCCTTGGGCTACAGTATATCTCCGCCGGTCTGGAGCGACTCATACTCTTCATCTACCCTACGCTCGTCGTGCTCCTAATGGCATTCCTTTACAAGGCTCCCATTACAAAACGAATCGTCCTTGCCCTGATCCTCAGCTATGCGGGTGTAATTTTCGCCTTTTTACACGACTTCCGCCGCCTTGAAACCGGCGCGATCACTGGCGGCCTTTTCATACTTGGAAGTGCTATTACGTATGCACTTTACCTGGCAGTCGGCGGGCAATTGATTCACCGCCTTGGTTCAATGCGATTCACAGCGCTGGCAATGATGGTTTCTGTTCTGGCCGTATGTTTGCATTTCCTTTTGACGCGTCCCCCGGACCTGTTGCTTACCTTGCCTCCTGAAATTCATGGATATGCGTTACTCATGGCCCTCGTTTGCACAGTATTGCCAGCAATGTTGCTTGCTGCCGGGATTAAGCGAATCGGCTCCGGCGCGGCCGCAATCATTGGAAGCGTTGGTCCAGTCTCAACCATTCTGCTTGCGTACTGGATTCTGCACGAATCGATTGATTCATCCCATATTGTAGGCACGGCGCTAGTGTTGATCGGAGTTCTGATGGTCAGCACCAGAAAAACGGTCGAAGTCTGACTCAAACCCAATTTGCGGAATGAGAACCCGGAAAGAGAAGGAAATCGGGAACCCTTCGCCAACCTCTGCCGTCCAATCAGAATGCGTAGGCTTTGCGCTTTTCTCCTTTTTCTAATTGCAGCAATCGTCCAGGCTGAAACCACACAGTCCAGACCGCTTAACGTCGCGGTTTACCAGGGCCTGTATTCTGACACAGCCCTCGGTGAAATCCTGTTATCCGGAAAAACACACTATCGACCCAGTTACATCACAACGCTCGCAGTGGGCAGGTCAATTGATTGGGGATTACTCGGTGTTCCCCTGGAGGCGGAAGGCCAGATCGTGCGCCACACGGGTGTACAAAAGCACCTTGAATTCAATGGATTGTTCCTGCTGCGGTCCGATGCGATGGACCTTGGATTACCGGTAACGTTCGCCGTGGCTGAAGGCCTCTCCGTTGCAACGCGGAATCCCGATTTAGAAAACCAGAGAAAATCGATCTACAATGGTGGGACCACTTCTGAGTATTCCCGCAATTTTTTGAACTATCTGGCTTTTGAAATCGAAGCCAGAGTGCCCGTGGACGCGTATCAACCACGGGCCTTCCTCCGCGTCCACCACCGATCTGGAATCTACGGCCTGCTCTGTCCGCCCACCTGCGGAAGTAACTACATGGCCTACGGAATGCGTTTCACATACTGAATCGCTCCCCAGACCTGCCTTCTATCGAATTTCCACGTTAGCCGCAATTGCACAAAAATCAGATTCCGCATGCCCCGAGTTCATAGCTCTATCAAAAACGCCTTTCAAGCTGAAGGACAATGGCAGCTCTGCGTTGGTACCCAGTGCTAGATGCATTGCATGATTTAAGTCTTTGTTCATATTGCGTACGGAGAAGTGAGTTTCAAAGTTCTTTGCTAGAATAAATGGAGCTTTGAAATCTGAAAGCCCGGATCGAGCCGCTGAGTTTTCAATAATAGACTTCATAGTTTGAGCCTCAATCCCAATCTTAGTCGCAAGGCTTAAACCCTCAATGAACATCTGAAGAGTTCCGGCCTGCACCATATTCAGCACAATCTTCGCGCGCTGCGCATCACCGACTCCACCACAGCGCACGAACCCTCGGCTGCACGCGTCATAAAAATATTTCGTGTCGGAGATGTCCTGTTCGGAGCCACCAACGATGAAGAATATTTGTCCTTCGTTTGCGGCAGTTTTGCTTCCTGTCATCGGTGAATCAAAAAAGCGAGCTGAGTGCTGCTTGAATAGATGATGCATTTCAATTGTCAGATCTGGTGAGGTTGTTCCTACATCGATTATGATTCCTCTAATCCCGGAGAGAAGCTCTGGCGTAAGAACGGTTCTGCGAATTACTTCATCTTCCGTGAGGCATAGAACGGTCAGGTCTGCACCTCGCACGGCTTCCGCTGCAGTTTCAAAATGAACGGTGTTGGCATCGAGCATATCCGCAATCTTTGCTTTGTTCCGCGCGAAGATTCGCATAGAATGCCCGGCCTTCTTCAAATTCAGAGCAATTCCGCGACCCATGATCCCGGTTCCAATTATGGCAATTGTTGGCATGCTTCTAGATTGGAAACAGGCAATACAGGTTCAACGCATTTTCCTTGAAAGGTTCATGCCATTTATTACCTTAGACTCAATGCGCACGTTCATCCTCCTCACCTCAGTCACACTCCTTCTATTCAACTGCTCCAAATCTGATTACATCTATCCCGATACGTTCCATCCACCCTGGCCTGCGTCAGATATTCACCTTACGCACGGCGATGTACCCTATTCGCTCATGGATGATCTAAAGACCAACAAGCCTCGCGTTACCCTACTCTTCTTTGGTTTCACGCACTGCCCTGATATTTGCCCGGCTACGATGCAACGCTCCGCCCAGGCGCTTACGCAACTCTCGGCCGTTGAAATCGAGAAGATTCGCTTTCTATTCATTAGTGTCGATCCGGCTCGCGATACTCCAAAACTCGCCAATGCGTATGCAGAAGGATTTCACCCAAAGATGTTTGGTCTGAGTGGAACGGAAGCAGAGACTGCGGCAGTAATCAAAGCCTACGCAGTGCACACGGGCAATCACAATGGAGAAATTTCGCATTCCGGTGCGATTTATTGGATCACGCCAGATGCTAAAGTAACTAAACGAATTTCCCAGGACTTTAACGCTCAGGATCTTGCCCATGATTTGAAACTCGCAGCCAGATAACTTTCCCTCAACCGGAAAGAGTTTGACACATGTTTGTAACTGTTTACATTCAATCTGTCTCCATACAAGGGAGACAACATGTCAAACGTATTGAACTCACGGAAAACCAGACAACTCGAAGTTCGTATTGCCCAGAATCAACTGGAGATTGAGCAGGCGCTCACGCTTCGCTACAACGTATTCAACAAAGAACTGGGCGAGGGGCTAGCCCGATCAGCAGCTACAGGAAAAGACAGAGACGATTTTGACCTTTACTGCGAACACTTAATAGTAATCGATCAAGAGACCGCAGAGGTCGTGGGCACATATAGAATGCTCACTAAAACTCGCGCGTTACAACACACAGGCTTTTACTCGGAAACAGAATTCGATCTTTCCAATATCTATCGCATTCAAGCTGAGATTGCAGAAGTAGGTCGCAGCTGCGTTCATCCGGCATACCGGGACGGTAGCGTTATTTCTCTCCTCTGGAATGGAATTGCAGCATACATTCTCAAACATAATATTCGCTACCTCATGGGTTGCGGGTCGCTTCACTCAACCGATGCAAACGAAGTGAATGAAGTCTACGCCTTCCTGCGCGATCAGAATCACCTCGTGGAGGATTCGCTGCGCGTTAAACCCAGATCATCACATGAACATCCAAACTTCAAAGAGATAGCACTGGATGCAGATGTGAAGGCTGTGGCCAGGAGACTACCCCCGTTAATCAAAGGATATATGCGGATAGGTGCTAAGATTGGCGGGAAACCAGCGTTGGACCGTGAATTTGGCACAACAGACTTATTCATCTTCTTTGATGCAGAGTCTGTTACTCAGCGCTATGGCAAACGTTATCTGGAATCCTAAAACCTCAGATCGTTCGCCTTACCTGTATAGTTTATTCCCTGGAATACAATTGGTTTAGGCGAACAAATCGTTCGAGGAAATTTCTGTATCGCAGGATTGTATCAGCCTTGTTCTCGGGTAAGGGGTTGAACATACCCCGCCTGCTGAATAGCCGCATGGGTTCTTTTTTGATTTCCTTCCACGTTCCAATCTCCAGGGTGAATGGGAGGAACCTGGATTTTCTTGTCTCCTGTTGAAACTCGTTGTACAGATAGTCCCAGAGATCACCGTGGATAGTGTAGGCATTGCTCTGGGATTCAGGAACGATATCAGTTTCATTCTCGCATAGAATCCGCGCCGTGCGTTCGTACAGGAGCTGATCTGGACAAGGTTGCGTTGTTCCCGCATAGGGCCACCAGAGACTGTCTTTCATCCCAAACCCTGAGTGAATATCCAAAACCGGAATCAGTCCCTTTCGCACCGGAAATAAATATTCGCGAACAAGAGCGAATAACGTTCGAGACTCTGGTTGCAGATTTTTCCCACGATAGTACGGCAGAAGTTGGGAGACCTTTTGGCCTCCAAAGAATCTCATTGCGGACTTGCTTTCCACACCGGAATTGCGCATTAAGTCCACCCCACCGGGGTTCGAGCGGCGCTTCATTGCAACTCCACCGGGATTCAGAATGGGAATGCATATGATTGCGTACTTGCCCTTCTTCAAGTCACGAAAGACCTGCCCCGGTTCGGCGAAAATATTCTCTAGAAAATCCAGGAGTACGCGCACGCCCACTGTTTCCAGGCCGTGAACACCAG
Organism: Spirochaetia bacterium; assembly: GCA_021413825.1. Taxonomy (GTDB): domain Bacteria; phylum Spirochaetota; class Leptospiria; order Leptospirales; family Leptonemataceae; genus JAEUSB01. Next base: position 17,180 of record JAIOPQ010000064.1, read on the forward strand.
CTATCAAACCGACGGGATGGTGCTTTACTGCTGATTTCTTACCCAGCACAAGGGAATAGACCGGAAACCTGAATCCGTTGATGCTCTTGCGCGAGTAGCCGATTTGCTTGAGCTGACACAGATCCCGGGCCAGACGCGCAATTCTGTAGATCCGATTCTCGTATCGATTGAGACGTTTTAGCCCGCGCAGGCTAATCATTTATTTGTGAGTGCTGTAACCCCAGGAAGTTCCTTGCCTTCAAGGAATTCGAGCGATGCTCCGCCACCGGTAGAAACGTGGCTTACACGATCTTCAAGACCAGCCTTCTCGATGGCAGCTGCCGAGTCTCCACCACCAATGATTGTGATTGCACCGTTCTTTGTAGCACTGGCAAGTGCTTCAGCAATCTTGAAAGTTCCGACTGCCGTTTCTGCAATCTCAAAGACGCCTAACGGTCCATTCCATAGAACTGTTTTGGCCGTTGAAAGAATATCGCTATACTTTTGAATCGTCTCTGGTCCCGCGTCAAGACCAATCCAGCCTGGTGGAATTGCATTTGCTTTAACAGTCTTGAGAGTTCCAACAGTACGCGCATCGAAATCAAATGCGTCCGAAATTACACAATCTATTGGAAGCAGCAGTTTAGTTCCTGCTGAGGCAAGTAGATCCTTTGCAACTTGAACCTTGTCATCTTCGCAGAGTGACTTTCCAATTTCGAGACCCTGCGCCTTGTAGAAGGTATATGCCATTCCACCACCGATGATCAAATGATCAACGCGCGGAAGCAGGGATTGAATTACGTCGATCTTACTTGAAACTTTTGATCCACCAAGGATTGCAACGAACGGACGGGCCGGATTCTGAATGGCTCCGCCGAGGTAGTCCAGTTCCTTTTGCATCAAGAAGCCGGAAGCAGATTTTTGAAGGAAATGCGTAATGCCTTCCGTAGAGGCATGGGCTCTGTGTGCCGTTCCAAATGCGTCATTTACATAGAGTTCGCCCAGGCTTGCCAGTTGCTTTGAAAAGCCAGGATCGTTACCCTCTTCTTCTGGATGAAACCGGAGATTTTCAAGTAACAAGACTTCTCCTGATTTCAATGCGTCTGCCGCTTTCTTCGCTTCCTCACCTACGCAGACAGAGAGTGTTTTAACGGGCTGCCCCAGGAGCTTTGCAAATGCTTCTCCAACCGGAGCCATCCGCATAGAATCTACAGCTTTGCCTTTAGGTCGGCCGAGGTGCGACATTAGAATGACTCGCGCGCCATTCTTGATCAAATGCTGAACGGTAGGCAAACTTGCGCGCAAACGTTTATCGTTCTCAACTACGCCATTTTTCAATGGAACATTAAAGTCAACGCGGACCAGCACTCGCTTGTCCGCTACGTTCAAATCTGCTACCGTTAGTTTATTCATTTTGTTTCCCGCTTAGCGAACTGTGCTCATGTGCTCGATTAGATCAACGAGTTTGTTGGAGTAGCCCCACTCGTTGTCATACCAGGAAACAAGTTTCACAAATGTGTCGCTCAGTTGAATTCCAGCGCCCGCATCAAAGATACTTGTGCGCGGATCACCAAGGAAGTCTTGCGATACCACTTCATCTTCGGTGTACCCAAGGATGCCTTTGAGTTCGCCTTCTGAGGCTGCCTTCATTGCCTTCTTGATGTCATCGTATTTGGCGGGTTTCGAAAGTCTGCAGGTTAGATCCACTACTGAAACATCAGCAACTGGTACTCGAAATGACATTCCCGTCAGTTTTCCGTTCAGGTCTGGAATAACCTTTCCGACAGCCTTCGCCGCTCCTGTGGAAGAAGGAATTATATTCTGATACGCGCCACGACCGCCTCTCCAGTCTTTGTGCGATGGACCATCCACGGTCTTTTGCGTGGCGGTTACAGCATGAACCGTAGTCATCAGACCTTCAAGAATTCCCCAATTGTCGTGCACAACTTTCGCAAGCGGTGCCAGGCAGTTAGTAGTGCAACTTGCGTTTGACACAACGGTCATGTCTGCCTTGAAGTTTTTGTGATTCACGCCCATTACAAACATTGGAGCATCAGCAGAAGGTGCTGAAATCACAACTCGTTTGGCGCCGGCCTTGATATGTGCTTGCGCTTTCTCTACGGTAGTGAAGAGGCCTGTTGATTCTACTACAACTTCAGCTGCAATGTCTCCCCATTTCAGGTTGGCTGGATCCTTCTCGGCTGTTACTCGAATATTCTTGCCGTTAACAATCAGCTTTCCGTCTTTTGCTTCGACTGTTCCTTTGAATCCACGATGCGTGGAATCGTATTTGAGCATATAAGCCATATAATCTGCATCGAGCAGGTCATTGATGCCCACTACTTCGATGTCTTTTCTTTCAAGCAGCGCGCGGAAGGCGAGGCGGCCAATTCGGCCAAATCCGTTGATTCCTATTTTAGTCATTACTTCTCTCCTGGTTCTTTGTTTTGCCACTGGACCCTGAATCAAGTCGATTTTAGGAAATTATTTTTGACAAAAAGCAGCCAAAATCCGCTATTTTCCTCCGCCAGCAACAGTGGGCGAGGGCAATGCGTGCGACCACGTGCAGGTCGCATTGAACTCAGAGTGACCGTCCCGAGGCACGGAACACATTTCAAGAATCACAGCTCCATGAGCGACAAGGCCAACGCGGATTCATCCTGAAAAGCAGACTGCGTGCAATTGAGCGGATCACCGCGTCCCGAGCGTCCGCAACAGCGGGCGAGGGCAATGCACGCAGTCTGCTTTTCAGGGCACGACCCGCGGGGGCCGCAGGAGCGATTTATTTTCCAACGCAAAATGTCGAGAAAATGCGGCCTAAAACTTCCTCTGTGGTGATCTGGCCGGTGATTTTGCCAGCATGTTCCAGGACATCGTCGAGTTCAACTGCCACAATCTCGTCCGGTGCGCGCCTGTCCCATAGTTCAAGAACTCGCTGCAGGGATTCTTTCATCTTCTGTAGATGGAATCGGTGCCGATCTTCCAGTAAAATTGGATCACGACTTTCCGGCTCAGACAGAACTCTTTCCTGGACTGCGCGATTCAGTTGATCAAGGCCCTGCCCTGTTTTACACGATAGCTCAATCCAATCCGGCTGTGACGTAGTATTCGGATGCCTTGCATCGACCTTGTTTAGAATGTGAATTACGTTTGAGCGACTAACGTCAGCTTCCAGATCATACGCGGGCCGCGAACCGTCGATTATATGAAGCACAATCGTGCTGGCTTCCATTTCGCGAATGCTGCGCCTGACTCCTTCGCTTTCCACTGGATCGTCCGTCTTGCGAATGCCGGCTGTGTCTACAAATCGCACAGGGATCCCGCCAATCTGAAGTTCCTCAGAAAGAGTGTC
>JAIOPQ010000041.1 GCA_021413825.1 Spirochaetia bacterium
AGAATCGCACATCGATAGAAAAGAAATATGAAGCTTCGACTCAGCTCGAACTCAACCTGGGCGCGGAGATTGAAGCTCTCAAAGATGCTGCAGTTCGCATGGAAGAAGTAATTGCAAAACGCGAAGCTCAGATTCGCAAGTATGTGGAACAGGAAGAAGGAAACCAGGACGAGCTGCGCAAGAGCGAAAGCGAGCAAGAACATCTGGTTTCTGAAATGCGACGGGTTACTGACGAACTCGTAATGGAACTCGAAGCCAAGCAGAAGGATATTGCAAGCCACGAAGCGCAGCGACGCAAGCTCAACGAAGCATTTTCAAAAGAGGCCGATGCATCCGTAGAGCGACTGGCAGCCCTGGAGCAGAAGCTCAAATCTTCTGACATAGCTGGGGCCAGAGACATCATAGGTAAGCTCAAAATTTCAGAACTTAGAAAGCTTTTCCATGAAGCCGACGAGCTGGATGCGAAGCTCCGTGGCGTGCTCTTTGGAAAAACAGGCCTCTTAACGCGCAAGGAGCAACTGGACGTTTCAATGGAGCAGATCCGCAAGCGTCGCGAACATCTGCAAAAGGAGAATGCCGGGCTGTTTGAGAAACGCAAACAGGATTTGTCTCAGAACGAGAAAGACAAAAATCGCAAGATTGAAATTGAGCTTGAGATACGCTCAGCTGAAGAACGTTTGAAGTCATCCTCGCAGGGTCTTGAAAGCATTCGCACTCAACTTGAAGAAATTAAAGAGCGAATTGGCTATCTATCACAGGAAGTAGATGAAGCTAAGGCTGCCCTCGATCGTCTAAAAGAAGAAGAGAAAGGAGTAGTAAAAGAAATTGCACTGCTCAGGAAATCCAGCGATTCCCAGAAGAATGAAATGGAGGGAATGCTGAAGAAGATTGAGCGGAAGCACAAAGAGATAAGCGATCTCAAAGAGCGCTATCGTCGCGACCGTGAGCAACTCGATCGTGTACTTCCAGCAATTGGCGAACAGGAACGGCTTGTAGAACACATTGGTGATGATATTCGAGAATTAGTTGAGAATCTTTATAATGATTTCCAGACAGATATCCAGGAAATTGAAAACGAATTCGCGGGGGATGCTTCAAAGTTCAAGGAACAGGAAGCTGAGTTCCGGCGCATTCGGCAGGAAATCCAGGCACTGGGCCAGTTTAATGCTCTCGCAATAGAAGAACTAACTCGGGCAACTGAAGCGCATGATCTGCTCATGGATCAGCGTAAAGATATTGAAGATGCGCGCAAAAACATCCTCGAAGTGCTTCATGAAACGGATGCCCGTTCGCGAGAAATATTCCTGGATAATTTCCTGAGAATTCAAAATAATTTCCAGGAAGTTTTCCAATCGCTCTTTGGCGGCGGAAAGGCAACTCTCACACTTACCAATCCAGAAGATCCACTCCAGGGTGGCGTTGAGATTATGGTTCAGCCTCCAGGTAAGAAGAATTCAAGCATTACTCTTCTCTCTGGTGGAGAGCAGAATATGACAGCGATTGCCCTTATGTTTGCAACCTATCTTGTGCGGCCTTCACCCTTCTGTTTCCTTGATGAAATCGACGCACCGCTTGACGAAAACAATGTGCTCCGATTCCTGAGAATGCTCGGCACGTTTGTGAACCGCTCGCAATTTCTGGTGATTACGCATTGCAAGCAAACTATGGCTCGCGCAAGCAACATCTTTGGCGTAACGCAGGAAGAGGCCGGAGTAAGTAGAATTGTCTCTGTTCAACTTACGGAGGCTGCTCGGAGCGGCTGATGCGTTTGCGCTTTCACCTTGTACTCTGGCTCATTCTAGTTGCGGCGCCGCTTGTAAGCCAGACCGAACACAGCAATACAAAATCACAGGCGCGGCTTGTTTTTCTTCCCTTTGATAATGAAACACGTGATCCTGATCTGGATTATCTGAAAAAGGGGATTCCGGAAACCATGATTTCGAGTTTCTCTGACATCGGTTTCGTAGAAGAAAAGCCCGTTCGAACCCTAGTAATCCGTCCCAATGGTCAACCTGGCCCAGGAATTTCGCGGGAATCAAATCCGCGCCGCGCCTTTCTCGATCTTGCTGTTGCAGATCTGACGGATGAAATGTTTAGCCTTAGAAATAAGGGAGACCTGGTTAGCATCGCAAGGCGATTGAGTGCACGTTATGTGGTCATTGGATCGTTTAGCGCCGGCGAATCGGATGGTTCTGGCGATCGACCGGCTGAAGCTCGTGCAATTTTCTTTGATGCAAAAACAGGCCGTCGCACAGAAGAGAAACTGACGGGCACAACCCGCACACTCTATGATGCGTTGCCAGAACTAGCGTTACGTCTAAAAAAGAATGTAAGCAAGCCCGTTCAGTATGCAGTTAAATTTGAAAGTTCAGAAGATGGGGGAATGGTTTTTCTCGACGAGCAATACCTGGGACGTACTCCATTTACCTGGAACCTTCCAGCCGGAACGTATGAACTGCGTTTTGAACAGGATGGAAAGAAGAGAATCAATCAATCAATCGAGATAACAGGACAGCGTTCTGTACGGCTGGAATCCAGGCCACTGGCCCAAAAGGGCGTGCTGAAAGTTGACTCAGAACCCCCGGGCGCTGATGTGTTTCTGGATGTTACAAAGATTGGCGTAACACCGCTTTCGCGGAGCGACCTCCCAGAGGGAGCTCATCGTGTTCGTGTTTCGCTCAAGGATCATGTGGATCGATTCGCAGGCGTTGAAATTTCAACAAAGCCAACTGCGCTCGCTCTTGTGCTGAGTCCTGGAGATACGCAGAAAGTATTTCGCGATCCAGGGCACGTAATACTCGATTGGAACTATCATGATCTCTCGTTCTATTCATTTGTTAACTCAATGGCATTTTACGGTGGCTGGATCTATTTCAATATCCAGGCAAATCGCATTCAAAACTCCATTCGTCCAATGGTTACAACTCTAATGATAACTGAGTTGATTACGCCGCGCGATCCGCTCACAGCACTCTATCAAAGTCAACAACTGGAAGAAAATCGAATCAAGGTTCATGCACAGGTTCGTAATGCTAAGGCCAGTGGTATCGGTGGCGGGCTAATGCTTGTTCTCACCGGAGTATTTATGTGGCGCGGAATGGCTGCTGATGCGCGCGAAACCGGCGAGCTTGGAATGAGGCCGATTCTGTTCTCTTCAACCGAATATTCCGCAATGTCAGTTCCCGGTCGCAGGTGGGACCTTGGAATGACTATGCATTTCTAGCCTCAATTATCGAACTTACAGCTTGCGAATCAAGCGGGAGATTGACTCGTGCAGTAGCCTGGGGTCAAACGGCTTGGTGATGTAATCGGTCATTCCTGCGATTCTGGCTTTTTCACGCTCTTCCGGCAACGCTGCTGCGGTTAGTGCAATGATAGGAACGCGTGAGCGCTCATTTCCCATTGCTCGGATGGCTCGAGTGGCTTCAAATCCATCTACCTCGGGCATTTGCAAATCCATCAAGATCAAATCATAGCTGCTGGCAGCGACCTTCTCAATTCCTTCTCGGCCGTTACATGCTACGTCAACCAGGGCGCCCCATTTGGACAAAAATCGTCGGGCCAGAATTACGTTCGGTTCATAATCCTCCACCAGGAGTATTTTCGCATTTGTTAGATCGGCTAACGGTGCTAAGGGTAACGAATTCAAATCCGGCCCCTTATAGATCTCAAAAGGAAGTATAAATGAGAACTCCGATCCTTTTCCAACTTCACTCTCTACTTTGATGCCGCTATGCATGAGTTCAAGTAGTCGCCTGGTGATGGCAAGGCCAAGTCCCGTACCCCCGTAGCGGCGCGTTGTATCTGTGGCTGCCTGTGCGAACGCCTCAAAGATGACTTCCTGTTTATCTTTCGGGATTCCAATTCCAGTGTCGCGTACTCTGAATTCAATCTCAACACCTTGCTCAGCCCTGGCGACCGGGGTTGCTGAGACTTTAACCTGTCCCGATTCGGTGAATTTTACGGCATTGGATACCAGGTTCATCAGAACCTGCGATAGCCTTGTGGAATCTCCGAGCACAATGGGCGGAACATCGTCTGCAACTTCCAGGTCAAGCTTCAGGCCTTTCTGTTCGGCGCGCGGACGTATTGAGGCCACGAGACTATCGAGCATTCCTGGAAGAGGAAATGGTGAATTTTCAACGAGCACCTTACCCGCTTCAATCTTATTGAAATCCAGAATATCGTTGAGCAAGACAAGCAAGTTGTCTGCGGCAAACCGCAGTAGCCTGAGATTCTCCAGTTGATCCGGGCGCGGGTTGTCTTCCAGTAGAAGATGCGTCATCCCCACCACAGAATTCAATGGAGTTCTAATCTCATGAGACATGGTCGATAAAAAATCTGTTCTGGATCGCGACGCCTTTTCTGCAACATCGCGTGCGGTGATAAGCCCGCGCTCCGATTCTACTAGTTGCTGATTCATTTGTCTGGACGCAGTGCGTTCTGCCTCGTAGTTTCGGCGCAAAAGGCCAATAATTACAGCGAGCATCAAAAATCCAATCACAGAAGTGAAAATCAAATCAGCGCGCCGCGCACCGTTTGAAGGGTAAGCTATTATAAGATCCGGGCGGAAAGTCTCAAGAATTACTACGCAAGCGAATGCCAATGATATTATTCCGGCTGCAGTTGTCGCATAACGTCCTTCCACAACGGCCACGAGAATAACCATGCCGATCAGGAACATTAGTGGAGGCGATCCTTCAAGGCCGCCGGAAAGAAACCACAATGCACTGAGCCCGAAAACGCCAAATCCAAGGCTTGGCAGAAATACGTAGCGAAACCAGCCGCGGAATCTGGAAACATAGTAAGCAAAGGTATAATAGACTGCCATGCATATGACGAACATTCGAAGCATTGGATGGAGTTCGATGATGTGAACGAATATGGAGCCACCGGCAAAACCACCCGCCATCACAATCAAGAATGAATTGAATATGCGATGATTCAGCGAAGACTCACCGGGTTTCCCGGCGATGCTATATAGGAGACTACGGACCATTAGAAGTGTTTACAGTTTGCGGGTCTTGCCACGTGCGCGACCGCGGCGTTCAGGATGCAATGTAAGTGCATAGACCTGTTTTTCAAGTTCTGCTGTAAGTTCTTTGGCTGCCTTCTTTTCGTCTCCGCCTGGAAACTCTGATGGGGGAATGGGCTTACCGATATTATACGTGATCTTCGCCTTAAAGATCCTGCCTGAAAGGATATTCTGTGGAGTAAAAAATCCAAACGATCCAGTAATACCTGTAGGGATAATTGGAACCTTCGCGCGAATGGCAAGTTTCGCAGCCAGCGCTTTGAATGGACCCATAACACCAGTCTCAGTACGTGTACCTTCTGGATAAAGTGACACCAGTTCACCCTGACCGATGAGACCTACCATGTAATCTTCAAGCTCGCGGTAATATTCCACAGCGTCGCGTGCGCTTTCGCCTCTGTAATTGCGGATGATGGGTCTGCCGCCCCATTCGTGCATTTGAGATTTCATTGCGTCAGCGTAGAAACTCAGAATTTTCTCCAGGAGCGGTTTCCAGAGCATGGGACCTGGCAATAGATTGAACAGCGAACCCTCTTTAAAGAGGAAATTCTTGATATCAGCGTCCGGCTCAAAGAGTTCAGCCTTACCAAAGTATACGATTCTGCGCGGGCTATTGACGGCCTGTACTGGCACATCGATCAAATCCGTATGGTTGGAGATAATCAACCCGCCGCCATCGCGGGGAATGTGCTCTGATCCCGTAACTTCAATCCTGAAGATACGCTCCATGATTCCACGCAGGACGGCCCTTGCCGGATCGAGCGGAATTGTAAACATTCTGAAGGCCTGGTTTCCGTTATCTTCCATATTTACCGGTGGCACCCTGCATGCCAGCGTGTCAGGAAAAGATCAATCGAATTTTCATATTTCGCTTTCAGGGGAGGTTGCCCGCCGACGAGATGTCTCAGGATGAAACAGGCCATTATTTTCTGTCTACTTTTCGCAGGTTGCGGAAAATTCTCGCTGGAGTACGTAGTTAACAGCCCGGCTGTAACTCCAGAAAACTTTCTGAGCGGTGATCGCACCGGAACACGGATCGTAACGGACCGCGAGGGGTACGTGCGCGGTTCCACAAACGTTACCATGCATTGCGAATTATCAGGTGCATCTGCGGGCCGCTGCACTGAGGAATCAGTAAACCTGAGTGGCGAGAAAACAAGCGAAACATACCAGTACACGTTTAAATATCATGACCTGAAACCTACTGAAATCACGCGTACCAACGGGGCTGAGAGAACGGGCGGTGTCGTTAGCGGTTCGATCATCTGGCTCAACGGAAATGGTAAAGTTCCTGGATCACAGAAGACAGCGCATCTTGAGACACGAATTCATATGCTGCCCCTGGCAGAGGAAACCTACTACCAGGTGGATTATTACCGCCAGTTTGGACTTGATGCAGGGCAGGTAACTACGCTCTGGAAGCGCGCTTCTCGCTAAGGTAAATGACCGATTTTTTTCGTATCGGCGTTGAGTTTGCTCGAGCCACGGACCTGGCAGCCAGGAATGTGATTGTCTGGTCCGGGAAAGCCCGCAAGAATGAGGCAGATCACGTTGCAGTTGAAAGCATGCGCCAATGCATCGCCAGTCTACCGTATGCGTCGCATGTGCTGATTGGAGAAGGCGAAAAAGATCAGGCACCCATGTTATATGCCGGTGAACGATTTGGAACATCCGGGCAGATGGAACTCGATCTGGTTGTAGATCCTCTCGAATGCACTACAAACTTTGCGCATGGCCTTCACGATTCCATGTCTGTGTTGCTCGCAGTCCCTCCTGGTACCATTCCGGCAATTCCAGGAACGTATATGACGCAGATGCTCCTTCCTGAATCCGCAGCAGCAACTTTTTTCAGGCAACAACCAATTGCACCCTTGCTTGACAGCAACATCAAGCAAATACTGCGCACGGTTGCGCGCGAAAATAATGTTGCAGTGGAGTCGCTTAACGTTGTAATTCAGGATCGTCCCAGGCACAGAGAAATCATCGAAGCTGCGCGATCTGCTGGAGCAGGAGTTGCGCTCATCGATTCGGGTAGCGTTTCTGCCGCAGCAGAAATTCTCATGAGAAAAGGTGGGAGATGGAGTTTGCTCTTTGGCACGTACGGAGCTCCGGAGGGACTGATACTTGCCTTCATGGCCAAGGCTACTGGCGGTTTTTTTGCCGGGAGGATTGCACCACATGATCCTCTGTTTGAACATCAAACCAGAGTCCTTGGACTGGAAGATCGCGCGCTTGCTGCGGATGAATGGGTAAAGGGCGAGGGATGTTTGATTATGACATGCATTCACTCTTCAACGTATCTGCGCGGCGTAGAAGTCCGCGCGGGTCAGACATTTACAGAATCGCTCCTCTGGACAAGCAGCGGGGTGCATCGACTATCCCATAAGAATGGAGAGCTTTGTGAATCCACGAAGCTGATGTCGCTCTAGTGTCACTGCGCGAAAAACTAGATTCGCGTTTTGGAAAGGGTGTTTTCCTCTTTGCCGCGCGATCTTTCAATTCATTGGCCGGGCTATTGTTCGCGCTATTTGCGGGACGATTTCTCACAGTAGAGGATCACGGAATATTTGCTTCAGTACTGGCGCGGATGGTGATTGCGCAGGCGATTCTTGAAGTTGGTTTGCAATATTCGCTTGTTAGATACCTGGCTCCAGCAATCCGGGCCGGTGAATCGCGGGAAGTTCAGAGTATTGTGCGCGCTTCGCTCTGGCTTAAGGGAATCACGTTTGCCATACTTGGTGGAATGGTCATGGTTCTGGCGATTTTGCTTTCATTGGTTACCATGCCAGGTCCCTTCCTGGAATTGCTTCCTGAGTACGGTTCACCCGTCTTGCTCTGGATGATTTTTCTGGGTGGCGCTGCCATGTCATTTGTATCCTACCAGGAAGCAGTGCTGGTGGCGCATGGATCGTATTTGCGACTGGCACTCTGGGTACCGCTGACTGGAATATTACGCCTGACGTTCCTGGCCCTGGCGTATGCTGCGGGAACTGCGCAATCACCAGAACACATTGTGTTTGCGTATTCGCTTGGTCCGGTGCTGTCGGTGGTTTGTTTTTTTTTTGTTTTTCCAGCAACGTTTTTTACCCGGCTCTCAGAGGCCACGGAATGGCGCGCTCATTTACGCCAGCTGATATCGTATAACTCGTTTATAGTACTCGCTTCTTTCTTTTCAATTTTTTCCGATTGGATGGAAGTTCTCATGCTTTCAGAGGCGCGTGACACTGGAATTTACAATGCTGCTCGTATGCCCTTGCAGGGTTTCTTGATTCTCCTTTCAACCATGCAATCCATGTTCTTGCCCTGGTTTTCCGGACTGACGAATCTCGAAGAATATAAGCATGTATTCTCCAGAATCTATAAATGGCTTCTTCCAGGTTGCGTGGCCTTACTTCCGGGGCTCTTTGTCCTTGCCTGGTTTATCCCATTCTGGTTTGGCCCGGAATATGAGGGATCCGTTCGGATTCTGTATCTGCTGTATCCTGGCTACTTGCTCAAGCTTTTGTTTGCACCGCTTGGAACGGCGCTCTTCGCTCTCGACAGGCCCAGGCTGGTTGCAGTTGAGGCAGGTGCCAGGATGATTGCGGGTTTTATTCTGAACTCTGTTTTAATATCGAGCTATGGAATCATGGGTGCTGCTATTTCTGGATTTGTGGCCCCGTTTGCTGGCTGGATTTTTTTGATTTTCTGCTACGCGCGTTTTTTCAGAACGGGAGAGTTCCCATTTCCTGAGAGAGCCCATGCAAAATAAGACCAAACGACCACGCGAAGAGGGCGGCTACACCAGAAGTGTTTTCCAGCCCCCGGCTCATTCTGGGATTTTCACGCGTGCCATATTCTTCCCATTTGTGCGGATGCTTCGCAATATCGAGGATTCGGGCAAACAGACTCGCTGGTATGTTTTAATTCTAATTGGGCTGCCAACGCTGGTCATTCTGTTGCTTTGCGTAACTCCACTGGACTGATTGCAGGAAGGATTCGAGAAGGTGCGTCCACAATTACGCAGCAGGTTGCACGGCTCAGGTTTCTTTCGAGTGAAAGAAGTATGTTTCGCAAAATCAGAGAAGCTTTCCTTGCTGTTTTGCTCGAGCTTCGCTATTCAAAACGAGCTATTCTTGAAATGTACTTAAACGAGGTCCCCCTCGGACACGGGACCCTTGGCGTGGAAGCTGCAGCTGATTTCTATTTTGGGAAATCGCACACGGATCTGAGCTGGGGCGAATCCGCATTGCTTGCATCCCTTACAACGCGTCCACGTGATTTTAGCCCACTTACAAATCCAAATGAATCGCGTAAGAAAGTTCGCGTCGTACTTCGCAAGCTCGTTGAGACAGGAACAATTTCAATAAAAGAAGCAGAAGCAGAATACAAGGATCTGGAAGATAATTTCTATTCTACTTTAAATCGTTCACCCAATGATACTGCGTTTAATCGCCGGATGAATTTGTTTCCGTATGTGACTGAGTATGTGAAAAATTCACTTCCGGATGAGTTTGAAGACAGACTGTACAGCGGTGGGCTTCAGATTCAAACAACGATTGTTGTAGAGCATCAGAAAGCTGCAGAAGAAACCATGCAGCCCTGGCTTGCAAAACTCACAGAGCAGCGCAGGCGCAAGCCATTCAAGAATTTCTATGCCTTTGACGATGAGGTTGGATCGTTTCTGCCTTTGATTGAGGCGTTTTTTGATCCGGGTGAGTATCGTGTAAAGAAGACAAGGCTCCAGGGAGAATTTGAACGCGAGTTTCTGCCAGGAATGCGCCTTGAATTGAGTCTCTTAAACTTTGCAAGTGGAGAAGAGAACCTGGGTGCGGCGATTGAACGCAATATGCAAGCTACGGGAATTGAAGAAGACCAGCGCGTGGAAGGGGCTCTGATCAGTATGCGCCCGGATACAGGAGCAATCACAGCCGTGCTTGGCGGTTCCGGGTTTGCTTCGCAGAACCAGCAACTTCGCTTTCTTACATCACGCAGACAGCCAGGAAGCTCGTTTAAACCAATCGTGTATGCGGCTGGTATTGAAGAAACGGGACTCAATCCTGGAACAGAAAAACCGCTTACTGCAGCTACACTCCTTGACGATTCACCCGTACAGTTCTTAAGCGCTGATCTGTCCGAGTACTCTCCCGACAACTACACTGAAAACTATGAAGGCCCCATTCGCCTGAGAAAGGCCCTGCAACTCTCCAAGAACGCAGTTGCAATTCGCGTGTACGAACGCCTGGGTGCCAAGCGAATCAATCCGATTGCTGAGAAGATCCTCGGGTTTGATGTTGCAAAACCGGCGAAAAAGTTACCACGAGAAGCTACCGTGGCCCTTGGAACGGTCGAAATGACTCCGCTGGATATGGCGCGTACGTATTCGGTGTTCGCCTCTGGCGGGTATGAGGTAAAGCCGTACCTGATTGAAAGCGTCAAAGATGTGCGTGGAAATGTCCTGTACGATGGCAGTGGCGAACCACGCGGGCGCGGCAAGCGCGTACTCTCTGCCGGGACGGCACAAATTATCACCTCGATGATGCAGGACGTAGTCCGAAAGGGTACTGGAACGGGTGCGGCGCTCCCCGGACGCGACGTTGCAGGCAAAACTGGAACTACAAATCGAAATACAGACGCCTGGTTCATTGGATTTACCGCACAACTTGTCACCGCAATCCAAATAGGATACGATTCTGGACGAACTCTGGGGAGCGGGGGCACAGGTGGATCCCTTGCAGCGCCGGTCTGGGGTCAGTACATGAACCGCGCGCTCATGAAAGAAGCTGGAAAACGATTCGAGTTTCCTGAAAGCAATGCTCAGGTTGTTGAGATTTGCGATGAGACCGGTATGCTTCCCGGAGCTGGATGTTCGTCGACCCTCCCAGAATACTTCTTACCAGGCACAGCACCGCGTTCAGAGGGAAAAGAGTTTCGCGCAGCAGAGCATGAACGCGGTGAAGTGAAACGAAAGCGCGAAGACATTTTCAGCGAGAAGGATTTTTGACGAAAGCTTTCTTACCGCGGAGACACGGAGATACAAATCGTCAAAAAAATTGGTGCTTACTGTTAATTAGCCTGTGCTTCGCACGAAAGGTCGGTCGCATGCAATCGGCTGTCATCGTGTTACTCTTGATTGAGTCGCAATTTTTTTTTGCAATGTGACGAAAAAAGTCCCGCTTTGCCCGAATAAACTCCGGATTATGTAGCATGAGCGATAGCATGTTCGCACATACGTAAATTTCCGAATCTAGCCCTTTTTTTTGGTTGAAAGTCTAGTTGGCAAGAGAATCAGCTATCCTGATACCTTGAAACGAGATGTTCTGTCTCCTGTTCATTTTTCTGGAGGAATGGAATGGGTCAATTTCCCAAAAGTCCAAATAAAGTAGATCCGGTCATACCAAGTGCTGTGTCGTCACGTACGTCCCTTGTTTGGGAAGGTCGTGATAAAATTGCTGAGTCAAAGAAAATCATCGATGATACTGCAAGTCGAGTTCAACACTTCGTGCAGACCAAGCTTCCGCCGGAAGTCCTCAAAGATGTGGACATCATGGCAAGCATCGAAGACAAAATTTACAACTACGTTAACCAGTCGTATGTAAACATGTTCAACCGTTATACGGTAACTGTTGAAGATGAAATGGTTAAGAAGGTTCGCGAATTCATTGACAAAGAAGAAATGCGCACCCTGCAAAGATACACTCCTCGTGAGATCGTAGAGATCCTCGATAAAGTGGGCGGCGCAGACAAGTTCAACACCGGTGAGCTTGAAAAATCAGTCGTGAACATGTATGGTCACTTACAAGGACATATCCAGCGCGGTATGAACGACCTTGAGAACGAAACAAACTCAATCCTTCGTCAAAAGACGGATGTGGGCGCGTTTGTTCGCGGTGAAAATGCATACTCGATTGTTAAGTGTTCTTTCAAAGATAGCCAGTTCAAACCAAAGACTGTTACAGATATTAAACTCTCTATTAACATTCTCGACTCAGAACTGATCAGCCCAATCTTCCACTATCAGACAACTGTTGAGCATCTGCTCAAAGATAGTATCTCCAAACATATCACTGAACTGATTGATCGCGAGATCGATAAGCTCAAAGAAGAAATGGTAGATACCGGTCGTGCTGAATTGACAGACGGCGAAGTTATGTTCGAGAAAGTGAAACTCGTTGATAAGTACACAGACGACAACGTCTCTGATCCAAACTCACGTCGTTACACAATCCTTGGCAAAAAGTTCCTGGATAAGATTGAAGGCCTTCGCGCTGAGATCGACCAGGATGATTATGATCCAATGAACATGCGCGAGCAGATCAAAAAGATCATCGATTCCGAAAACATCCGTAACCGTGGTTTCAATACTGCTGTTAACACACTTACATCGATTCTGGATACTTCCAAACTCGGTTATCAAGTGTGCGACAACAAGAAGAATGCACGCGAGTGCTGGGTTCGTGAATACGAAGATCAAGATGATTCCAGACTTCCGGATGAGCGTTACTCAATCCGTCTGGTGTACTATGATCAAAACCAGATCCGTGACTTGAAGCGTGGATACGATGCACGTATGTCAGCCTACCTTCGCGAAATCGAAGCAGTCTGGGATGTGGTTCATGAAGTATATGCTCGCAGCAAGAAGAAGTTCTTTGGTCTTTCAAAGATCATCAAGGACTTTGAAGATCTGGCGCAGTCTATTATGCCTAAGACATGGGTAAAAGAACGCAACACGATCAACAAAGATCCAGACGAAACTCATTGGGACCAACTCAGATTCCGTGATCCACCTACTACGTTCGTTGAGAAAAACAACCGTACGTATTCAATGGAAATCAAGAATACTGGCGAGAAGCTCAAATACATGAGAGACCGTCTCCAGACTATGTTTGGATACCAGAACCCTGTTGAGCGCGTGGTAATGGATGAGCGTATCAATCTCCTGGAAACAACTTTCAACAAGTTCATCTACGAGATCAATCCGCATCACCTGCAACCAGGCCTTCTGTTGGACGTAGATATTACTACGACTAAGAGAAAGATGTACATGATGAAATCCATGGCGAACGTTCTGAATGAATTCCTTTCAGGCGTATCACAAGGATTCGCGGATGCAGCGTTCGCATCGTTCAAACGCCGCAGATCGACTGTACGTGCAGACATTGAGCAGAAGTTTGGTGATGAGGAGCACAAAGAGTCTAACTCTTCCCTGGCTTACAAAGGTCAGGAAGCACCTTCTAATCCTTACGCCGCTCCAACAGCACCTGCTGAGCCGCAAAGAGCAGCTCCAGCCGGTGGAGAAAGTGGAGTTCGGGGATCATCCGACGTAACTCCAAAGTCTTATGAAGACAAACTCAAGGAGATGGGACTGAAAGAATTGTAAGATTCTCTCAGTAGCCTATACGTTTGAGGAACCCGCAGGAGACCCTGCGGGTTTTTCGTATGCAGGAAATATCGGGCCTGGTAAATCAGGCAATCAGGCCAGTATCTGGCAAAGAGGAACACAATGCTCGCAATCACTGAGAAAGAACTTAGTTCGCTTGGAACCCGTCCCGTATTTAATCGCACGCTTCGCCATATGGTGAATGTAACCGGTCTGGTAGATCAGGTGGAAAAAGGTTCAAACCTTGCTGACGTACTGAACAAACAACTCGATGAAGAAACTCTGGGTCGTGAGCAACTCGGACCAATTCTCTCTCTGGTACTTGTTAGCCGTCTTGGTCTTCCGTATCGTTCAAAGAACCTGGAGGAAAGCGTAAACAAATTTGATGCAATCCTCTCTACGTTTCAGAAATGGACCGGAGTAGATCTGGTAATTGCCTATCATCATCCAAACCTGGGAACAATCCCTATTAATCCTGCGAATGAAGCTCATTGGAGTCTTGCATTTGAACTGAAGCGCGATGAACTAATCGTAGTCTATGCATCTGCAAAAAGCAAGAACCAGGAAACGGCTCAAAAAGCATTGGATGCATTCTTTGAATTACTGGCAGGAAAGACGCCAGCAGAGATCCCAGATTTCATTGGAAAAGCAGTTCCAAAGCCTGCGGCACAAGCGCCTGCACCACAGCAGGTATCTGCAGCACCTGCTGGCGCTCCTATCCAACCTCGTGCAATGCCAGCAATGGAAGTGCGCCAGATGCCAGGAGCCCCATCGTCTGCACCGACACCAGCGAGTGCCCAGGCGCAGGCACCAGCTTCTGCGCCAGCACCTGCTCCCGCACCAGGACCGGCAGGAAAGCCAGCCGGAGGCGCGCGCAACCTCACTCCAAAGTATTCAGTTCAGGTTACAAACGAACTCTTTCACAACGGAAACGTGGAAGCCTGGAAGAACATTATCGAATCGTATGAGACAGCTCATCCCGGTTGCAAGGTGATCGTCTATCATGAAGGCGAGTTGATCCAGGATTTGAACTCACTGTTCAAATGGGGTAAGGTGAAGCATGGCGGATTGATTATGTTCCAGGTGGCTGGAAATGCAATCAAGAACGTTAGCCGGCTGCAGAAGTACCTGCATGAAGGCGCATCCAAACGGTATGAGTCATTCACCAAGCATGACCTGAACCGTACTCTGAATCTTTTCTAAGCAAAAGATCGCATAGATGTTTGGAGATTACTTTCAGAAACAATCGGATCAGCTTGCCCTTGGACTCAGGGACAGGCTGAACAAACGCGGACTCGTCCTTCCTTCCAAGGAGAAGGACGTTTCTGTGTACCGGGACTTCTATGATTTTCTGCGGGAGCATCTGCCGCAGAATTTCTCCCTGGCTACAGGGAAGGTTCGCGGCAAAAAGCACATCCTGAATCGCAGCATTGATTGTCTGGTGTATTGGAAGCTCTGCAACAAGGTCATGGACATGGCCGGTGGTTATGTCCTGGTGGATCACCTGTATTCTTTTGTCACATTAGAAGAGAATCTTTCCACGCAGCAGCTGCTAACGCACTGTACTATGACAAAAGGTATGAAAGCCCTTTACGCTGCAACCCGTGACATTCCCGACAATCAGATTCTACCCGTTTTCTCAGTCTTATTTGCCTATAAATCCTCCATTCCGCTGCTTTCGCACAAGATTGCACTTATGGATACGGCGCGCGAAAAGGAAATTCCCATTAATCACGAGCCGGATCTGGTTTGCATCCTGGATCAGGGTGTCATTGTCAAGGACTGGGAGAGTGGCGGCTATCGTGCGGTGGAAACCGGCAAAGATACCCTGATGTGGTTTTACGTCTTACTTATGGAGTACCTTGACAGAGATGGTAAGGTGGGATTCGATGCTAGAGAATATATTAAATCGTCCAGAGAATATAAGGAATATTAGGTCTCCTATGAAACGCTCGCTACTTTCTCTCTTGCTTGCATTTTCAATGGTCGGTTTTGCCGCCTGTGGTGGTGGAAAGGACTATCTTGTTGTTGTTGATACGTCCGGGTCCATGCAGGCCCGCGATACGCTGAAACGCGTTAAGGCATCCATGCCTAAGGTTCTTGAGAATATTAAGAACGGAGACACCGTTTCACTCATGCATTTTGATGCGGAAGCAAAAATGGGATCCACTACAAAGGTGGAAGGGGACGCAGATCGGGCTAAGATCAAAGCAGAAGTCGATGCACTGAAAGCGGAAGGCGCATATACGGACATGGCGCGCATGCTCATGGCTGTTCAAGAAAAAGTTAAGTCCATGAAGGACGCTGGAAAAACTGCACACGTGATTGTTCTTTCAGATGGGCTGGATGATCCAAAGTTGAAGCGCGGCAAGCTCGATCTGGGCAAGTATCGCGACCAGCAGGGCGGTCCGATTAATGATGCATTCATCTATTACATCAGTCTGGGTGAAATCAGTAACCCGGCACTTGAGGCTCAGCTCAAAGAGCTCTCGCCACAAACTAAAACGTATCTGGCTGGCAATAGAGTTGCGGACTCTAAAGACCCAAATGCAAAAAAACCAGGCGAGCAAACAACGCCGGAACAAGCACTTACAAACGTGGGCGAAGATGTCCAGAAGAACAACTGGCTGAGCTACGTTAAGCAATTCGCTCCCTACGTAATCGGATTGATTCTACTTGTTCTGCTTATCCTTTTTATCATCTGGCTTGTCAAACGCCTGCAGCGCGGTGATGCGTTATACGGCAATGTTCTGTACTATCCAGAAGGAATCCAGTTTCCTAACCGCAATACATTCACCCTGAATAAAATTGGAATGGCAGCACTCACAATTGGCTCAAAGCAGGGCAATCGTCTGCGCATCAAGGATCTTGGAACTACTGAAACATTCTCTTTCAAAGGGAAGAAAGTGGGACCAAACATGTGTCTCAGGCCGCTTGGCAAAAGCGCACGCAATATTCAATTCACCTCGCAACGCCAGCAGGGGTTGATTAGTCCGGGGGACCGTTTCCGTATTGGCGAATACTCTTTTGTGTTTAACGATGAAGAAAGCTGATAACTATTTCGCAGATTTGAGACAACCGGATCGTATCTTCAGATACGATCGAGATTGTATCCTGGTTTATACAGGAAAGACAGAAGTGGATTCACGTCCATTTCTGCGTATTGGCGCAGGAAGCAGTCTGCCCGCAGAACTGCTCCGTCACATTGAGAATGTGGTTCTTTGCGAGCAGGAACTGGCTAACTCCGCGCTTGAACTGTCCTGGATGAAGGCAACTCTTGGTGCCGGTGGAGAATCCGTGCGCTATGTAAGTAGTCGCGAACGCGCAGCGCAGATGTATGCCTATGCCGGGCTCAATGAAATCGACGAAGAAAAGCGTCCGCCAGTTAAGATGGTTCCCTATGGGCCATTCAACTCGCGTGTTGAGACCAAGAACAAATGCATTATCATGTTCATGGCAACCGGAAACTTCCAGGTTACCCTGAACTCAAGTAAACTTCTGGATTATTTCTCCTTTAGAAATCAGAAGATGAACATTGACAAAGAGTACGACATGATTGCAAAAGCAATGCATCGTCGTGTCCGTCGGGCAGAAAAGGGAACTGGTTTTGTATTCCCAGGCGGAACCTCTATGGATCGCCTTTCACTTTACTGGTTCTTTGATCAAAATGGTCTCTATGTAAACCCTCCGGAAAATCATCACTACGATTTGCTTGAGAATGCAATTGATCCGGCCAATCTGAAAATGGCAATTGCCGATAGCATTCACGCACCAGGATTCGCAGAGTTTGTCCGCCGCAAGAGTGTTCTAAAAGAAACCGGTGGCGTATATTGCAATGACTACGAACACGTTTCGTTACTTAAGCGCATCTACAACGGCATGAAGTGGAAATTGTTCGATGACGGTCGTCCACTTCCAGCTGCAGATCAGGCTGTGTTCTTCAAATCCAAGACTGGCTCGCATGGAATCTTCTCGATTAGAATGAATGAAGCGTCGCATGATCATATTCAGGTAATGTTTCCAATTGCTCCGGTAAAACAGAGCAAGTCGTTTGATTTTACCCGTGGGCCGTTTGATCTGGAATTCATGAAGATCGATGCAAAAGAGGACTTCTTGACTCCGGGCACATGTCGCCTGACGTTATATGCACCCGGGCGAATCGCACCGGACATCTACGGAAAACAAAAGTTAGGGGAGAGCTCCTATCCAATTGTGCCCCGGGCAGAATATCTCTTTCAGAATCCGGAAAAACCATCGGGTGCTGCAGATTCAATCCTGCATGCAATCGAAGGAACAGCGCAACACGATTTCTTTAGCGCCATTACAGCCAGCATACTTGCACCGCGCGTTAAAAAGGAAGATGGCACAGCCGCTGCTGCAGAAATTACAGCGGCCCTCAAAGCCTGGGAAAAACTTCCAGCTCCCCTTGATTTAATCGAACGCCAGAATATTCACGAAGCAATTCGTTTCCTTGAATGGGCGGATCGCGCAAGGGTGGGCTTCTCAGAGACTCAATCCAAATTGATTCAATCTCTCCTTGCAAAGCACAAGATGTCAAAATTCACCAACGATGATTGGCTGGGAATTGGCTCGGTTAAGTTCAATGTTGTGTTTGTTGCCGGCAAAGTTACGCTTCTTCTTGTTCAATCAGTAGGATCGGATCCAATTCGCCTGCGCATCCCGCGCACAATTGAAGAGATTTCTGCGGATCCAAAATCGTATGCTTCCTATCTGCGTCAGATGACAAAGATTCTGGATAAAAGCGAAGAGCCACCAGGCCTCAGACAATGTCTGGAGTTCGCGGAGCGTCTATATGAGGACCGTCTCTTAATCGTTCAGGATAGAAAACGTTTACAGGAATTGAAACTTCACCTTGGCATTCACGCCGAGGAAGCTCCTAAACCTGTGAATTTCTTTGAACGTCTCATGATGAAGCTTGGACTTATGCAGCCTAAGGCTGCGTAAGCGGCTTACTTTTGACTGTCTAGCAGCACAAGGATTTCGTCTATGAAGCCTCTATGCAAATGTAGCGCTTCTCTGAGCTGTGCTTTCTTCCCGTCCTGGAGCATGGTTCGCACAAGGCTAGAAAGGTGATTGCGGATTTGTGCATCATGGTTTGCATAGGCATCGGGAACGGCTGCGCGGCCGCGCCCCTGGAGCGGATCGGGATTGACCCCTTTGCGTGCTCGTATTTGTTCTTCAGAAGGGCTGTCAGCTTGGTCCATCAGGATACGTAGAATCGGATGATCCAGAAATCAAACTATAATTCAAAGCCCGGTGAAGGAATGCTGGAAGATGTTTTGCGCGAACGCGATAGACTCTACAGGATCCTCGAAGTCAATACAGTCATCTCTAGAAGCCTGAGACTGGAAGCGGTCCTCGCTTTGCTCATGGAAAAAGCAAAAGAGGTCACGGAAGCGGAAGCGTCTAGCTTGATGCGTCTTGATGAAGATACACAGGAATTATATTTTCATACGATTCAGGGTGATAAGAGCGATGCCATTCGTCACATTCGCCTCAAAGTTGGGGAAGGAATTGCAGGCTGGGTTGCCAAAGAGGGCAAGCCTCTTCTTGTTGCTGATTGCTCAAAAGATCCGCGGTTCTCGCGCAAGGCAGATCAGGCCAGTACATTCGTTACTAAATCCATGATGTGTGTTCCTCTCGTGGTTTCGCGCGGCGTGATCGGTACAGTCCAGGTTCTGAATAAGCAGAACGGCGACTTCTTCGATGAAACGGACCTGCGCCTCTTTGAGGTGATGGCAAACCAGGCCGCCATTGCAATTGAAAATGCCCGCCTTCATGAGATGGCAACGATCGATGGAACCACGGGCCTGTACAAGAAGGACTATTTCGTAAGTCGCATGGAAGAAGAGTACAGGCGTTCGCGCAATCAGAATCGACCTATGAGCGTTATTATGTCCGATATTGACCATTTCAAGAACGTCAATACGAATTTTGGACATCTTGGCGGCGATGCTGCCCTGGTAGAACTTGCACGGGTGATACGCGAGACGGTACAAGAGGAGGGGCCGGAGATGATGCCCGGTCGCTACGGCGGCGAAGAATTCTGTGTCTTAATTCCAGGCGAAGGTCCAGACCAGGCCCTTGCACTCGCTGAAAAGATCCGTAAGCGAATCGAAACAGAACCGATTCATATCGGTGATCAAGTTACTAAGATTACAATCTCGATTGGTGTGTCTTGCTGGCCTTTGCACCAGGAACATATCCAGGGATTGGATGATTTCTTCCGGCTAGCGGATGAAGCGCTCTACATTTGTAAAGATCGGGGCCGGAATTGCTCGTCTTTGTATGATCCAAGTGCCACCAGAAAAAAATAGGATTGGCACAATCCGCCCTGCAATGAAAATCTGATTTCCCCACGGAGAATACTATGCCTGATATTTATTCATTTAGCCAGAAAGGTTGCACCACAGACAAAAACGCCTGGGCACGCTCTGGAAAACGCGGACAGCGCGCGTTCGAACTCGCGGAGATGAATCTTCCGATCGTTCCTGGATTCGTAGTTGATTCGCGCCTAACGCCCAAGCTCGAAGGCATGGATATGAAAGCTCTCCTCAAAGAGGGCGTAGATCAAATCGAAGCCGAAGTAGGTCGTAAGTATGGCGACGCTTCCAATCCATTGCTTCTAAAAATCGTATGCAGTTCTAACCTCGCACTTCCAATTTACCCAACTGTGTTTAACGTTGGCCTTTCGCCTACAACCATTCAGGGTTTCATCACCTTCCTCGGTGAGAAGGCTGCATGGTTCGAGTATTGCTACCTGGTTCGCACAGCTGGCGTGAAGATCTTTGACATTCCTGATTCCAAGTTTGCTGAAATCGAAAAGAAACATCCTCCAACTCCAGAAGGGATGAAGGCATGCGCAATGGAAATGGTGGAGCTTGTTGGCCGGGACAAGATTCCAGATGATCCAATGCAACAACTTGAGACTTTGATGAAGTTCGCCGCAAAGCGCTACTTTGATCCAGATCTGGATGAAGATGACAACGTGGCACTCATGGTTCAGGGAATCGTGTTTGGAAACATGGGAGAGGATTCAAGCGTTGGAATGGTCTTCACACGCGATACTGTTTCAGGTGAGAACAAGCTTGCGGGAAGCTTCCTTCCAAATAGCTATACTATGGACAAGAACGGCACACCAATTGCTGATCTTTCCCCTACGTACCTGGATGAGCTTCGCAAGATTTCAAAATCAGTTGAAGCTAAATTCCGTGAAATTCGTGAAATCAAGTTCATTGTAGAGAAAAAGAAACTCTGGCTCATCAATCAAACAATCGTAGATGGCAAGTCTACACAGGCACACATCCGCACATTGCTTGATCTGATGAAATCCAAAGAAGTAGAAGAGCAGTGGGTTGTGTCGCAAATTCCTCCGGGCCAGCTGGCAACATTGCTTCAGTCCATCGTCGATCAAGCTTCTGTTGCGAGCTTCCCATCCGCAACGGGCGGTATGACGGGATCCCCAGGAGCTGCAGTTGGTCGCGTTTATTTTTCAGCGGACCGCGTCATGGAAGCACATCGCGAAGCACTGCTCAAAGGGGAAGACACGCGTTGCGTCCTTTGCGTTGTATCATCGTTTGCAGAAGATGTAAAAGCAATTGAAGTTGGGCAGGGAGTAATCTCTGTAGAAGGCGGATACTCATCACACGCTCCGGTTGTGGCTCGTTCACTTGGAAAGGTAAGTATACTAAACCAGGATCTGAAGGTAGGCGAAGGCTATCTGGAAATGAACGGAGTTCGCATCAATGAAGGCGAATATGTTACTCTGGATTGCCCGGTTTATAAAAAGCCAACTATCTATGCTGGAAAAGCAAAACTGATCAATCCTGACATCCATTCGAACGGCCTGACAGAGTTCATCGAACTCATGCACAAGTTTATTCCAAAAGACTTTGTTGTGCGTGCCAATGCTGACCTTGGTCGTGATGCAAAAGTAGCCCGCGTAATGGGCGCATTTGGAATCGGACTTTGCCGCACAGAACATATGTTCTTCCAGGATGATCGGATTCACAAATTCCGCGAAATGGTGCTGGCTAAGAATTCAGATGAGCGCCTCAAAGCACTCAATGACCTACGCCCAATGCAGCGCGGTGACTTCTATGATCTATTCAAGGAAATGGCACCGCATCCGGTTACGATTCGTCTCCTGGATGCTCCATTGCATGAATTCCTTCCTCGTAACGACGATGCGTTCAAAGACTACTGCGACCATCTCAGGAAAAAGGGGATCACTCCAAACGAGGCTGAACTCAAAGAGCGTATTGAGCATCTGCATGAATTTAATCCAATGCTTGGTCATCGCGGTTGCCGCGTGGCAATCACATATCCTGAGATCTACCAGACACAGGTGCGTGGAATCTTTGAAGCTGCCTGTCAGCTAACCAAAGAGGGTGTGAAGATTGTTCCAGAAATCATGATTCCGATTGTGATGAATCCAAATGAGCTTACATTCATTAAGAATGGTAAGAAAATTGAAGGAAAAGTGATCACCGGGATTCGTGATACTGCTCGTGAAGTTTTCAAAGAAACTGGCGTTGAGTTGGAATACAAAGTTGGAACGATGATCGAGCTTCCAGCAGCGGCTCTGATCTCTGATGAACTGGCCCGTTATGCGGAATTCTTCAGCTACGGAACAAACGACCTGACTCAGACTACATATGGTCTGTCCAGAGATGATGTGAACACGTTCTTCCCGGCTTACACTGAGTTTGACATTCTGCCAAATAACCCGTTCCAGGTTCTGGGCCCTCCGGTTAAGGAACTGATCAAGACCAGTGCAACACGTGGAAAGCTCACTCGTCCTGACCTCAAACTTGGGCTTTGCGGTGAACACGGCGCCGATCCGGCTAACATTCAGTTCTGCCGTGATGCAGGCCTGCACTATGTGTCCTGCTCACCTTACAGCGTACCGATTGCACTTCTGGCAGTTGCGCAAATGCATTTGAAAGAGGCTGCAGCGGCTAAACAGTAGCCAGATTTTCAATCGACCCAAAGCCAGGGCTGGTTGCGAGCGATCGCATCCGTCCCTGGCTTTTTTTGTGTCGTAGTCGGGACTTCAATAGTTAAAACCGATTAAGTGGTTGGCGGTAAATTCCAGTAGCGCAACGATCACAAACCAAGTGAACTGAATGTTTTTTTAAAGCGAGAAACCAACCAGTGTGCCGTGCAATGAATCTTGTTAAATCTTTCGCCTTTTTCCTCGCAATATTCCTGGGTTGCGGGGGCGGGGTAATTAAGACCGGGGGGATTGGACTCGTAACCGTCCTGGTCATCGATCCGCAATCGGCATGGTTCGCCGCAGGTTCCCAGGAACGTCGGGGTTTGCAGCTGGCCGAATGGGATGAGAACGGAGCTCTAATTCCATTTCAAGCAAAGTCGGCAAAATTTCAGAGCGTTCGTGCCAAAATCGCAGATTCGCGGCGGATGGTTCCCCTTGCCTCGAATGGTCAAATCCATCTGATCCAAAGTTTGCACATAGTTAGGTCATTCCCCCTGGATTCCTCTTTCATCGTAACAGCCATTGGCATGCAAGAGGATTTGGTTGCGATAGGTGGGCGGGACAAACAGAGCGATTATCCGAAGATTGCACTGTTCCAAATCAGTACTGGTATGGAACTCAAGAGCCTTCCAAGTCCAGACTACATTAGGGGAGTGAGTATTCACTCTCTTGTGTTTAGGGAGAACCTGCTTTTAGTTTCCAGTCTGATGAGTGTTGACGTATGGTCGGTCAAAGATTCTAAACGTGTGGGGCGCGTGACTACCGACGTTGGATTCGAGGATATAGTTTTCGAGGCAGACGATACAATTATTGCCGGGCAAATTAACGGCGCGATCTTGAAATGTCGGCTAGGTGAGGAAAAATGCCGAGCGTTCATCCAGACAGAGCAACCTGTAAGTGCCCTGGCTATCGCGGGGGAACGATTATTCAGTGGCGGTGAGGGGGAGGATATTAACGTCTGGAATCTGAAGACTGGTGCCCCCATCGCTAAGTTAAAAACGGGCCAATTAGGTACTGAGACACTGATTGTGAGTGTGAATACTGGACGCCTCGTGGCTGGTCATACTTGGGGCCGTGTGACAGTATGGGATTCGCTCGCCTTGAAAGCTATAAAATGACCGCTGCATATACTCAACTCTGGCGGAGCGCAGTGGAGTAAATTTCTTCGCAGCAATAGAAAAGGCCGGCTTTTAAGGGCCGGCCCATTTTCATCAGGTTCTAAGAGCTTGTTACTTCAGAAGCTGCAGCACGGACTGCGTCTTCATGTTTGACTGAGCAACCATTGCCGTTGCAGCCTGCACCAGGATTTGATATCTGGTGAAGCTTGACATTGTCTCAGCCATGTCCGTGTCGCGGATTCGAGATTCTGCCGCTTGCGTGTTCTCATAAGAGTTCATGAGTCCACGAGCCGCATGCTCGAGCCTGTTTTGATAGGCACCCAGATCAGCGCGCTGTTTTGAGATCTTACGAAGCGCTTCGTCGGCAAGACCGATTACTGAGTTCGCTTTGTCTGGCGTGCTGATAGAGATGAACGTAAGGACCGTTGGGTTTCTGAGTCCCAGAGCCTGTGTAGTCATCGTGTTGATGAATACTCGTTCACGTTGGTGCATGTTAGGTCCAATGTGGAACCACATAGACGCAGTCGGGTTGAGGCGAGCGAATGCACCAGTAAGCATTTTCATTTTATTGAATTCCGCTTGAGATGCGATCCGATCGATTTCGTCGACCAGCTGTGAAACTTCCACCTGGATTTGCTGACGATCTTCGTCAGAATAAATACCGTTGGCCGCTTGAACCGCGAGAACCCTGATCCGTTGGATCATATTCTGCGTTTCGCCGAGATATCCTTCCGTGGTTTGAACAAAAGAGATTCCGTCTTCGGCGTTGCGTTCTGCTTGCCTTAGACCTAGAATCTGCGTGCGCATCTTTTCGGAAACGGCGAGCCCTGCAGCATCGTCGCCCGCGCGATTGATTCGCACACCGCTTGATAGTTTCTCAATGTCCCTGGACATATCCATATCATGGAACTTGAGAGTTCTGTGCGAGAAGATCGCACTGATATTATGGTTGATGATCATATCCGGTCCTCCGTGAACCTGATGTTTGCGGATATCCGCCTACATTTGAGTTTCGGAGTTCCTTGTGAATTAGACTGATAAAATTTTTATGTTTTCCAGTGAATGCATTCGCCAGGGCATTCATCCATCTCGTTTTGAACGAGTCTTACGTCGGCCTCGGGGATAGGCGCTGCGTTTATGGAGGTTCCACCTATGTGCGATTCAGCAGTATCGTTTTCATCCATCTGGAAATAGCGGGGTAGGCTGTCGGCGCATTGATTGCAGGAAGTGCAATCCTCCTTTTTAACGAATGCGATCCGCTCCATAAGCCAGAGTTTTAGAAGAGGTGAGGGTGCGCATCCGTTTTTGGCGGGGCTGATATTCGAAATTCACCGATTAAGAATGCATCGGAACTCAATCCATGCCTTCTCAATTACTCAAAACCAAAACAGAACGTAAATCTTCTATTAAAAGCAAAAGCAAAGCGACCCACCCGGTCGCATTGCTTGAAACCAAACTGGATGTTCAAACCCGCGAGCTCTGGACTGCCAGACAACGCCAGATGCATCCAATGCATTACACTGTAAGCTATCGCGGGTCGTTTAAGCCAGAGCTGCCCGAATTCTTTATTGGACGTTATTTGACGAAGCCCGGTCTTGTCCTGGATCCATTTGGTGGGCGGGGGACAACTGCAATCCAGGCAAATCTAATGGGCCACGCTGCAATTCACAACGATTTGAATCCTGTTTCGATCTTCCTGGCTTCGTCCCGTCAGGCGATTCCGTCGATTACCTCATTGATTGAGTTTGCCGAATCCATGGACCTCAGCGCCAGGCTCGTTCCCACGGCAGAGGAGGAAGAAAAGCTTTCCCCTTTCTTCCATAGGGAGACATTACGAGAGCTACTTTGTTTGAGAAGAGCACTGCTTTCAAATTTTAATGATCCACATCACCGCTACATTGGTGTGACGGCCCTATCAAGGTTGCACGGGCATTCAGATGGATTCTTCAGCGTCTATTCCTTTCCACAGATTTCAATCCTGCCGGGCGCGCAGCGTAAGAACAATGCGCGTCTGGGCCAGAAACCGGAATATAGAAGCATCAAAGAACGCATCATTCGTAAAATGAAACGCGATTTATCTGTTGCCCTTCCTGAATCTTACAATGAATCCGCAAAGAAGAACATCTATCTCTCGTGTGACTCGGCGAAGTTGCGTGGCGTAAAATCCGGAACTGTGGATCTGGTCGTAACCTCACCGCCGTTTCTGGACAAAGTAGACTACATCACTGACAACTGGATGCGAGCCTGGTTTCTGGGCGTGGAAGATCGCGTAGCTGACATCGAACTGAGCGTAACCCCAAGCATGGATGAGTGGACTGGATTTATGAAGGCCACGTTTCTTGAAATGGGGCGAGTGCTGAGGGCCGGGGGACGCGCTGTATTTGAAGTCGGCGAAGTAAAGTCGCGCAGCCAGCTCTACAACCTCGAAGAGACTTTGGCGGGTCTCCTTCCGCTCGAAGTGGACGGGGGACGCCTTGTAGTCGATGAAATCCTCGTAAATGAACAAAAGTTTACAAAACTGTCAAATTGCTGGGACGTTGCAAACAACGAAAAGGGCACAAACACCAATCGCTGCCTCGTAATGCGAAAGATTCCCCTGCGGCAGTCCCGCAGCTGAGGGAAATGAAGTAGACCCATTCAAAAATTAACCACAGATGGACGCCGATGCGAAGGGATGGGCATCATGCAGTTCCATCTGCTTGCCCTTATCTGTGCCCATCTGCGGTTTGGTTTAGCGCCCCGCGTGCTGGGGTTCGTCTCGGGGGCTCGGCCCGCCGGTCGTTGGGATGCTGCAGGAATCGCTTATGCTCCCTGATGAAACTCCGAAGCTATAGTATGCTTCGATCCCTATGGACCTCTGCCAGTGGCATGGTCGCCCAACAATTTCATATTGATACAATCGCAAACAACCTTGCGAACGTGAACACATTCGGTTTTAAGAAAAACCGCGCTGATTTTGAGGATCTGGTCTATCAGCACCAGGTCCTGGCCGGCACACCTGCAACTGCAGTGTCGGAAATTCCGACCGGCGTATATGTGGGTCACGGGGTGCGCGTAGCTGCGACTCAGAAAATGTTCGAAATGGGAAGCATGCAGGCTACAGGAAATAAATTCGATATAGCGGTAGGTTCAGAAGTTGGGATGTTCAAAATCCTCATGCCGGACGGTGGGTTTGGTTATACTCGCGATGGATCGTTTAAGATCGATTCGCGTCAGCAGATCGTTACATCCAACGGATATCTGCTCGAACCCCCTATTACTCTTCCTCCAGGGGCTATCAATAGTTCTTTCCAGGTATCAGAAAACGGAGAGGCTACAGTAAAGATAGGCGACGATTTGCGTCCTACTCGAATCGGACAGATCGATCTGTATCGTTTTGTGAATCCTGCCGGGCTCCAGGCAATTGGCAAGAATCTCTTCAAAGAAACGGTTGCAAGCGGTCCAGAAATTCAGGGTACTCCTGGCCTGGAGGGCATGGGTGGCCTGGTTCAGGGCTTTGTTGAGATGTCTAACGTTAAGCTAGTAGAAGAAATGGTAAATATGATTGTAGCGCAACGTGCCTATGAATCCAATTCTAAGTCGATTATTACTTCCGATTCCATGCTTGGTACTGCGATCGGTATGAAACGATGATTCGAGCCCTTCCGGTTCTGATACTTCTGTGGGTCGCGCCAGCATTCGGCTATCAGATGTATCTTGAACCGGTTGCCCGCGTCCGTGCGGAGCGTGTCCTTTTGCGCGATGTTGCAAGGCTTGAGGGTGGGGGACCAGGTGACCAGGTTCTGCTTGGGAAAATAAGCGAACCTTACTATCTCAGTCGCGAGGAATTACAGACAACGGTAAAGGAAAAGCCTGAGGCGATATTTGGTCCAGGGGTCTGGGTAGTCCCGCTTACTAAGAAGCTAACGTCGATCGAAGTCCTGGATCAACTGAAACTGGCTATTCGACGTCTTCCCGGTGGAGATGACTTCTTGTCCAAACACACCCTCAAAGTAGCGTCCGAGCTTGAAACTTCCTCCGGATCGGCCATGGTATTCAGACTTCCAGCGCGCGCTTCGCAGTTGAGCGCCGGGCGCCGCATTATTTCAGCCGACATGATAGTGCCGGATAACGGTAAGGATCGCACGCTGATGCGTCAGCAAATCGACGTTGAAATTGCCAAACGAGTGCGCGTTCCTGTGGCTGCCCGGGATCTGCGCCGTGGTGAAACCATCAAAGCCGGTGATTTTCGTCTGGTTACCCGGGAACTTACCACAGACAATGAGAGATTTGCCTCTGAGAATCCGGTTGGCCAGCGTGTCCTTTCTGACGTGGAGGAGGGCAAAACGCTCCATTCCTCAGAGGTGCAGCACTTCCCGACAGTTCGGCGGGGACAATCGCTCACTCTCGTCCACCAGACCCCGGGAATTGTGCTAAAATGCCGGTCTACGGCCTTACAGGACGGGGAGCCAGGCGGCCGGATCGACGTTAGAATTGTTCTCCCTTCCGGCCAAAAGTCCGATATTAGAAAGGCTGATGTCGTCGATGAGAAAACTGCTGTCCTTGCCAGGTAGATTGGTCCACGCAAAAAGCGGGAGTCTCCTGTTACTGGCCTTCTATATCCTTGGGACGGCCCTTGTTGCGCGTGACCTCTGGGTAGATCACAACCCGTACGATCCAACCAGCAGAATTGTGGAAGGGACTGTGCTTAAGCTTTCAGTCGATGAGTCCATGATTGTTGACTATGAGTTTCTCGGAAACAACAACGAAGAAGCAAAGGTGAAGTTAACGCCGGATAAATCCATTACTGATTTCCTTCCACCGGCGAATATCGATCGAAACATTTCAGGCCGCCAGGAATCGCGTGCGCGCGGCCGCAATAAAGTAACGTTTCGTATGGGCGTGACAGTTTCACGCGTGGAAGGGGACACAATCGAATTCAGCGGTTCACGTCTAATAGCCCCGGACGACGGAAAGAGCCGTTCACAGTTCCAGGTTTCAGGCCAGGTGCATAGACAGGATATCAACGGGAACCGCATCATCAAGTCTGGTGACGTGGCAGGCTTGCAAATCCTGATGCGCGGTGGCCCAATCCCGCAGAACAAGAACCTGCCAATGAAAAACCAGGCCGATCCAAACGGAGTGGCGCAACCTTCTGCAGCTCCAACGCCGGCCGAAAAAGAACAAATGCTTCTGCAATATCTGAATCGCATCCTGGGCGAATCGAGGGACTTCTAATGCCGGGCCGTCTTGTGATGCTTGTAATGGCTCTGGTTCTAACGGGTGGAGCGGTCGCTCAGGCCCAGGAAAAGGTTGAGACCAAACAGGAAAAGAAAGATCAGAATGGTGTGCGCCTTAAGGACATTGCACGCGTGCAGGGAGTAAGATCCAATCAGCTGCTTGGCTATGGAATTGTTGTAGGGCTTGCTGGCACCGGTGATTCTAAAAGCAAGATGGGCGAAGAGTCAGTGCGGAGCCTGCTTGGAAGTCTTGGTCAGCGTCTGGATGCTGGAAGTCTGCAGGCGCGGAACGTAGCTGCAGTTCTTGTAACCGCAGAAGTAGGGGCGTTTGCAAATCGCGGCGATCGTTTAAATGCAACTGTTTCTTCAATTGGAGACGCGAAGTCCCTTGAAGGTGGAGTGCTGATTCAAACTCCAATGCAGGCCGGCGACGGAAAGATCTACGGCGTAGCGCAGGGTGCTGTAACCATGGGTGGCCAGAGCAGTTCTGGATCATCTAGAAGTGCACGCGGTCGCACGGTTGGAACGGTAATGAATGCAGTGAGTATTGAGAAAGAGATTCAGTCGACGTTTGTCTTTGAATATAAGCGAGATAAAAATGAAAAAGGCGAAAAGATAGATCCACCTCAAACGGTTCGTAAAATTCGCGTAACGTTAAACGACTTTGATTTCCAGACTGCAAGCGATGCCCGAAACAAACTTTCAAACGTCTTTCCTGCGGCTAAACCTGCCATCGAGAATGGTTCAATAACTCTCGAAGTTCCACCGGACAAAGACGTGATAACATTTATTGCTGAGGTGGAAGATGTCCGTCTTGTTCCAAAATATCGTGCTCGCATTGTTGTAAACGAGCGCACCGGAGCCATTGTAATGGGCGGGGACGTGCGTGTAGATCCGGTTGCAGTATCGCGCGGAGGCATGGACTTGATTGTGGCTGGAAATCCGTATCCCAATGGGATTCAGCTAGCCACGCAAAACAAAGAAAACAAAAATTCGATGCAGACTCTTTCAGGCGCATCGGTTCAAGAGATTATGGACGCACTTAACACAATGGGAGCCGGGGTTCGGGATATCATTTCAATTTTAGAGGCACTGCGTGATTCAGGCGCATTGCATGCAGAACTAATTGTTCAGTGAGGCTATATGGATATCGGAAACATTGATAAAGGCCTGGATTTTGCAAACCTCCGCAGTACAGCCAGGCCAGGAAGCTCGTCGTTTGAAAAGTTGATGCGGGAATCTAAGAAGGAAATCGAGTCGAGAGAGAACCGCAATAATGAGATGCAGAAATATTTTCCAGGTCTCACAAAGAATCCTGATCACTCCTCTTTGCCCGGGGTAACCAGCACAGATCTAAATTCACGGGCAGCTACTCCGCGCGCTGACATTGCAACATATGTTCGCAAAACCGACGAACAGATTCGCGAGGAGGTTGCAAGTAGCCCGGAGCGCAAGAAGCTCTATGAATCGGCCCAGGAATTCCAGTCTCTATTGCTTGGGCAAATGCTCGGTGCAATGCGTAAGAATCTCCACAAAGAGAATGAACTCTTAAACGGGGGCAGAACAGAAGAAATCTTCGAAGACTATCTGTACGATGAGTATTCCAAAGCAATGTCAAAGCAGCCTGGCTTTAATCTGTCGGACGAAATCTACCGCCAGCTTACGGCAAACCTGCCTCCTGCAACTGACGTCAAGGTAATGCTTCCTTCTGGCCTGAGTAGCGAACAACTGCACCAGCGCGGCCCAGGGCTGTAAAACGCCGATTCTGTGGATCTGCCCCTAACGTTTTCTAGCCCGTAACTGAGCTATGAAAGTCGTTTAGAGCACCCAGGATTTCTGGCGCAAGATCACGCTTCCGCATTGCATGACGCGGTCTGAAATCCGGATCAAGTCCGAGCACATCGTGTAGTACCTGAACCTGACCGTCCGTCTGAGACCCGGAAGCAATTCCAATGGTTGGAATCTTGACTGCCTTTGTCATTTGTGCTGCAACGTCTTCCATTACCAGTTCCAGGACCATTGCGAAGCAACCTGCTTGTTCAAGTGCTCGCGCCTGTTCAACCAGCTCTTCGGGAAATACTTTACCTTGCTTACTATACCCACCGAGAGTGTGCACGCTCTGCGGTAAGAATCCAAGATGACCCATTACAGGCACGCCTATTGACGTTAGGTGGCGAATCACTTCGAGTGCGAAATCCTGAGCTCCTTCAAGTTTAACTGCATCGGCGCCGCATTCCTTCATTAAACGAACTGCAGCCGCAACAGCCTGTTCGTCCGAAACTTGATACGATCCAAACGGCAGGTCAGCTACCAGGAATTTTGAAGTACCGCGGCGAACCATCGAGGCGTGATAGATGATTTCATCGAGCGTAACGGGCAGGGTGGAACCTTTTCCCTGGACTACCATCCCAAGCGAATCTCCAACCAAAATTGAATCGACGGATGTGCGATCGATCAGGCGCGCCATGGTATGATCGTAAGCTGTGATCATTGTAATACGCTTTGACATGCGTTTTCTATTAGTCCAATCTGCGGGATACTTTAGCGGAGTTTCATTCATTGCTTTGCCGACCAGGTAGTTACGTTTGAGCTCGCGTCGCTATCAATATAGTCGATTTCTCGGATTGCG
Source organism: Spirochaetia bacterium (assembly GCA_021413825.1). Taxonomy (GTDB): domain Bacteria; phylum Spirochaetota; class Leptospiria; order Leptospirales; family Leptonemataceae; genus JAEUSB01. The sequence goes on from JAIOPQ010000041.1 coordinate 31,380, forward strand.
ACGTTGTGAAAGTACTTTTTTCCAGGGTAGATAGAGAGTACGGTCACCTTTAATATCCACAGCTTCACATTCTCGGGATACCCTGTGGAACTCTCCGCCATTGGAATGGGCAGTTGAATCGTGTAGTCCCTGGAATCAGGGAACGTCAGCGTGGACTGCCAGATTACATGTGCATCGGGGATAAGGTTTTCTACATCAGGATCATTGGCTCGCCGTGCAAGCATTGCAATTCGCACTTCTCTGGGTCTGGCATAGTCCTCAAAATCGGCTGGTGCGGCGGGGCCGTTCAGGAAATGAAGGGATGTTGGTTTGCGGCTAACGGGTGGGTTACCCGGAAAATGAGATAGCGCCAGGTCTGCCAGAAAATGCGTGCCCTCGGGATGATCAGAGGGAAAGTACAGTGTGGAAAAGGTTTTTGGATCACCATCCAGAACCAGGCGTGCGGATCCCTCTCGATTATTGGCCAGCACAAAATGCTCTTCATCGCCGGAGGACAATACGATTCTTCCGCGCCGCAACGTATCAGAGGAAAGGGTCGGTGCAAACTTTGTCCCCTGCAGCCAGGCAAGACCGCTAACGAAAACTGCAACCATCAGCCCGACCCAAATGCCCTTATGGCCACTGCCTGACTGATCGGCCATCAGAGTGCTCCGGTAAAATCAAACGAGCTGGCCATTGCTTTCTCCGTTGAGGAGCAATTGTTGGGAGCGGCGGCACTTCCGTAATTACAAACGGTTTCAAGGATTAGCGTTCCTGCAGCATAGTCAATTGCCGCCTGACGTTCCCAGCTTGCCAGCGTTAGCCCGCTAAAACAGCTTGTTTGTCCCAGCTGGCGCGCCTGCCATGCAAGTACTCCCCTTGGAGAAAGCAGGAAATTCACTTGATCCCGGTTTGCAAGCTTAGCCGTGTTTGCATTTCCAGTAACTCCGCAGTCGTCGATTACGTTGTGACTAAAGATTGTAGTTGAATCATTGATTTGTGCAACCGTAGACGCCTTGAAGCCTGGAAGTGGATACGTCGAAAGCTGCGTGGCTGCAGCCGTGCTTGTGGCGCATGCGGGAGCGTCCGAGGTATAATAGCCCCATTCCCCGCGATAGCGACTCTGCGTCTCCGGCAATACAACAATCCGTCCGTAAACAAGCGGAAAGATGGCAACTGCTGCCGCCCGCGTGAAGAATCCCTGGTCTGAATTGCAGAGTGATCGAGGGGCGCGACTGCAATACAATTGGCCTGAGTTGGTCGTGGTTTTATAACTGCGCGCGCAATTTCCAGTATCAAGATAGAGGAAGGAAAGAAGTGCGAGGCTCAGCTGAGCTTGATCCTTGTCTTTATCCTGCTGATTGGTTTGGCCACAGCCAGATAGAGCAAGTAAAATAGAGATGAGGAGGACCAGGTATGCTGAGTGTTTCAAAACTTCAACTCCAGACCAATATTGATGAGGGGCAAGAGTAACTGTCTGCCGCCACCGCTCGGTGTTTGTATGTAGTTGGATTCATACTGATAAGCAGGATTGCTTCCTTTTTGATAGGGATAGAGAAAATCAAAGTTTTCAGTTTCAACATTTCTGTGGCCATAAACATTGATAAGTTCTACATACCAGTTTGCATAGCCCCATTCGTAATTCATAAAATAGTCCAGACGCAGATCCAATTGGTGAATAGCCGGATAGCGTTCTGAGTTGTAAAAATCAGAATATTTTGGAATAAACGTTAAGCGGCCAAGGATTGCAAGGGTCAAGTCCTGGTTTCCAACTACAGGCGTACGCGGAACGTTTGTTGAGTACTTCCAGCGCCCGCCGAGTTGCCAGTTTGCGTTGAATTTGTAGTTAACCACCAGGCTTGCAACGTGCGTTCTATCGAGATCGTACAGTTCCTCTTTGTCATTGTCCAGAACCCAGAAGGTCTCACCATTGTTGTAGTAGATGAATGCATTCTTTCCAAATTCCTGATAGATGAGCGGGGTGCGATTTGAATTCTGCGTATTCAAGCGCTGGCGATCTTCGGATCGTATCCTTGGCTGATGATTGTTTCTCTTGGTGAGCGACCAACCGTAGCTCAGCCAACCAAAAAAACCGTTTTTTCCGGGCGGTCTGGACTTCTTGAGATAGAATTCCACGCCTTTACTCCAACCCGTGCCATCGTTTGAATATCCAAGATTTCTTGATTCAAATGGTTGTTTGGCAATTGCCTGAGGCTTTTCGAGCAAATCCCGCCGGTTTGTTCTGAGGCTAAACGGTTGAACCGCATACGCATCTTCTACAACGAGCTGATCGTATGTGTTTCTATAAAATTCAACCTTAAGCATCCATTGCGGTCCAAGGGTTTGTTGAACGCCTGCCGCTGCGTGATCTGATTCTTCCATACGCAAATGTGGATTGCCAGCTTCCACAGAAACTTGCTCGAGCGACGTAGGAACGTTAAAGTGTCGACCGCCAGCAGCAAGCAGTGTGGTTCCGGTTTCTGGAATCTTGAATTCCATTCCCATGCGTGGCCCAATTCCTGTGCTGTCAGAAAGGGTGTAGTGATCGAGCCTGAGGCCTGGAGTAAACCTGAATCGCCAGAACTCAGCTTCGATTTCTGCCCAACTAGCATTCAGCTGGTAGATAGTCTTGTCTCCATCGAGCAAGGCACGGAACGAACGATTATTTTCGACAAGCTGATTGACTGTGTCAACAAATCCCGGAGTGTTCGGGTTAGTTGAGGACCTTGGTGAAAAATTCCTGAGCGACACTTCCCACCGATTGATGTTGGACTCAACACCCAGATTTAAGAGCATATGCTTTGAAACAACTTCGAGGGTTAATTCATCTTTATATTGAACCTCGTGTCGTGAGTTTTGAACATCGTATCCAAATATGGTTTCACCCGTGAGCGGTGAACGAAAATCAATCTGAAAATCTTCTGAAAAGCGACTCACCTGAGCGCTTAACGTATTTCTAAGAAGCCCGGGAGCTGTGTAAATGTAACGTGCTCCTTGCGTGTCAGACGATCTATTCAGGCCCACTGGTGGTCTTGAGTCGGTATTGGAATCGTTTAGACCACCGCCGCCCCCGAGCGAGCCGAGGCCACTTACGCCTGTATCTCCGCCACCTGCCGCCTGGGCTACGCTCTTAGTATATTTTAGTTCATCGTGAGCGCCAAAGTATATGGTTTCGATCAGATGATTGTTGTTGAACTTGTATCCAAATTTGTACTGTCCGTCATTGTATTGTGCATACTTCGCGTTAGCCGGAATTGCTTCCGGGTATAAATTCAAAAGCAAATAGTTTGGATACGATTGGCGAGCTGTCCCCACGAAGTATCCATTTTCGCCTAACGGCACTTCATATGCGGAGTCTGCAAGGAAGAGAGCAACGTTGATGTGCCCGGTGAGTTTCTTGACTTCTGTGGGCCCTTCGATTGAGATTACGCCCCCGGTTGCATTACCAAAGCGAGTGGGGTAGGTTCCCGTATAAACGTCCACACTTCGAATGAAATCATTGTTCAGTACGCTCGATTGATCGCCCAGATGGAATGGATATTGAATCTTGAATCCATCAAGGAAGAACTGGCTGGCTCGCGAGCCGGAACCTCTTAGTACAAGAACGCCGCTCGAGGAATTTCTGTACGGCGGTCCAACTGAAAAACCGGTGGTTGAAGAAAGAAAGGAACTGGAAATCAGGTTAACGCTGGGGAGAACTCCAATTGGCGTGGCTGCAGAAACGCCGGGAAGGGACGACACAGCCTTGAGTGAATCCCCGTACACGCCTGGAAATCTGCGGATCTCTTCATTCGAAAGTGTATAGCGAGATAGCTTGGTGCGGTCCCGACGGCCCACTACATTGATTCCCTCTTCGGTTACAGCACTTTGCTGTGGTGCCTTCTCTTCACCAAACAGCAGATCGATTCGCTCAGTTGCAAAACGCACCTCGCGTCTGAGTTGAATCACTTTGTCGCCGGATATGATCCGAAACGTGTAGTACCCGACCTGGGGCACATCGGCCTCGAATAGCCCTTTGTCATCTGAGTAGAACGTACCTTTGGTTTCCATTACGACGATTTTTGCGTCAGCCAGTGGAAGCCCGTCTTCCAGGCGCACCACCCGACCCCTGAACGGAACAGCCGCAGCCAGCGAGGACGATAGGAGGCAGAGTAGAATGGGAAGCGTTTTTCGCATCGCGGGATATTTGAAAGCAAAAATGGATGTGCGAGCCTGCGCGCATACGATTTTTGGGACGAGCATGCCGATTCGGGCAGTCTTTCTTCTATTTACGCTCCTGCTAACCTGTGCCACGGACAACACTGTTGATTCGTACGATGGGCAGCGTCGGATCAATGCTGCCATGGCCGCCAAATACAAGCAGTGCAATCAGCCGGTAAGTATGCTCATTCTTGTGCCGTTTGACGAACAGGAACCTGACATCAAGAATTGTGAAAACGAGATTCTGAGTGCTGCCTGTCCGTTTACGCGGATGCCAGCATCGTGCTTTCTGCTGTTAATCAAGAAGTCGCCCAAAGGAGACGTCGATCCGTGAAGATACTGATTGCAGGCGCAAGCTTTACCGGCAAACACCTGCTTCGCTATTTTCCTGAGCATGATGTTCATTTTCTTTCGCGCAACCTCGAGTCACCGCTTCTCCCATACGACTCGTCTATAACCTATGACTTCCTAATCGACACGGTTCCAGCCGTAATGGTAAACGGAGCTCCAGTCCTTTGCTACAAAGATGTCTTTTCAGACGTAACAGGGCGTGGGGCCAGGATTATCCACATTAGTTCCACTTCGGTTTTTCCTGATTCATTCACCGCTTCCAGGGAATCGGATCTGCCTGTCTTCGACGAAACGAGCGCGACTGCTCCAGAAGGGGACAGCGGTCGGGAGCGCCTGGCGCTTGAAAAACTCATTTTAGATACTTTCCCAGGCTCCATCATACTCCGCGCCGGGGGAATCTACGGCCCGGGGCGTTGCGTTGCTTTGCAAATTGCAAATGGTGATTTTTCACGCGCAACTTCCGGAAACAAAATGGTTTCGCGCATTCATGTGCATGACCTGTGCAAGCTTGCATTGGCCCTTGGTCAAAGGTCGGCTAGAAAAATGCCCGTGCCATTTCTTGTGCATGCAGTGGATCCAAATCCTTGCGTGAATTCCCAGATATTTGAGTTCCTTGAGGATTTACTGAAAATTACAATCCCGGGTAACTGGCGGTCTCAGACAGTCACAGGCAGAACGATCAGGAGCATGTATACTTCCGATCTAATCGAATTTACGTATCCAGGGTTTCGCGAGGGGTTTGCGGCCGTGCTCAAAGAGTCGAGCAAGGTAGGGTAGAAATCAATTGAAACTCGCTCCCTTTCCCGGGCTATGCGACGTTACTCTGTATAAGTGCGACTGACTCTAGTCTTGATTCCGCCGCGAATATTGTAATCACCGTTTAAACGAGCCCATCGAGGCTTGCATGCCAGAACTATGTCATCCAGCACTCGATTCACTACATTCTCATGAAATATGCCGATGTCGCGATAAAAGAGTACATACTCTTTTAAACTCTTTAGTTCCAGGCAGAACTGATTGGGGCGATAGGAAAGGTACAGTGTTCCAAAATCCGGAAGGCCAGTTTTAGGACAAACAGCGGTAAACTCCGGGATCTCCATGTCGATTCGGTAATTCTTGTCCGCGTAAATATTTGCGAAAACCTCAATGGCCGGGGTTTTCAGATCTTTGATGTGGTCTTGTTTTGATTCGTACGTGTTCATGTGGAAGATAAAACTGTTTCCGCTCCGAGACCGGAGCGGAAGCGCTTGAAATAGATTAAGCGGAAGCTCCGCCGCCTCTTTTCTGCTGAATTACACGGGAGAGTTCTTCCATCTTGTCTTTGATTTCGTTGATTCTCTCTGGTGGAACTAGCTTTTTGATTTGATCCAGAACGTTGGCATAAAGCTGCTCAAGTTGCGTCAGCGCATCGCTATACGCTCCGCCTGCTTTGCCTTGAAGACCTGAACTTTGATGAACTATATCGTCCAGAAGCTTGCGGAGTTGAACAGCTTGTTCGCTGTTGTCCTGCGCTCCCTTTTCCTTCAATTGTTCAAACGTGCGCTGTACTTCTTTTACAGCGTTTTGTACAGTGCCTTCGCCTGCGCGAAACAGGGCGATTCCAGCATTCAGAATATCTTGCAGAATTTTTTCCATGGTTCCTCCTTATCGGAGTGGAAATAAGGCAGCAGCGCCTGGTCTACGTCAAACCGGTTTTTCTTTTTCCGCACGTTTCTCAGTTAAATCTGGCGCCAGTTCTGCCAGTCGCTCTTGAATGAAACGACGATAGTCGTCAAACACTGACTGGCGAGCCGCTGGCGTTTCATTGAAAATCTCGTGATACAGACCGGGATAGATGTGCAATTCTGCAATGTCCCCTTCGAGAGCCTTGAAAAACTGCCTGGTCCCGTCCGGGTTTGCAATTCCATCATCGCCACCGTGTCCCATGAAAATGGGGATGCGCAGCTTATGGGCATTGGCAAGAGCCCACTTTCCGGCGCCGATTAAATCCAATCCAAATCGCACAGAAACCGAGCCATGGACGAGCGGATCAGTTTTATACGCATCAACGGTGCGCGGATCGTGGCTTAGCAGGTTGGTATCCAGGCCAGCCGGAAGTACCAGGTCTGGCGCGAAATGCACCAGAACATTGCCTGACATCTGTTTGATCCGCATTACGGGATTCATCCGAACAGAAAGTGCAGCCCCACTGGTAAGGATTGCGCTTAGATCCCATTGATTGGAATACGAAAGACCAAAGCAAAGCACAACCAGACCACCCATGGAATGACCCAGTAAAAGCGGGGCTCTAACGCCAAATTCTTCGCGCACAAAACTGAGGAATAATTCCAGATCGCGCACCATTTCCGTTACTGTGCCCATACCGCGTTCGCCTTCAGATCTACCATGACCGCGCGCGTCGAATCCAAATATATTTACGCCGTCACCTGCCAGCGCGTCGATCAGGTATTCATAGCGGCCAATGTGTTCGCCGAATCCATGATGGATTACCAGGTTTCGACCAGAAGCTGGTTCTTCGCAGAGCCAGGCTTTCCAGCGTAAATTGGTTTCATTCCATCCGCTGAAATTTCCGGTTTCAATCCGGTAATCTCCTTTCATGAGCCCAGCCTTGTTTTCCCGCCTTTCTTAGAAAGATTTTTTTCTTTCCTGCATTGGCCAGTTCCAGAGTCTTTAATCTAGATGAAGCACCTTGTAATCGCAACCATCCTTTTGTTAACAGCGTTCGCTTGCACAAAGCAACTCAGATCACCCGAGGGTCAGCCTAAGATTCCGCTTGAAGGCCTCTGGATAGAAAATGGCATTCACGATTCTAACAAGGCAATTACAATCCTCTGGATTGAGCGGAATTCGGCGACCAGCACGGATGCAGCGCCCCTTAGATTTCAATTGCTCCATATCACGGGACGAAACCTTGCATTGAACGATCAATCGCTTGTCATGGTCGACCGCAAGGGTGAAGCGCGCACCACTGGAACGGAGGTGCTCCTCAACCAGAAGTCGTTTAAAGATTCAAGACGCAGCGTGGCCAATCCTCTAAAGGAAAAAGATCCCTGGAATGCTGCGAACTTTGCGCCAGAAATCATCGACGTAGCCATTGAGAAAACATATGCGTACGACATTCTCGAACTGGATTCAGAAAAAGGAATTTTAAAGGGTAGCGATGGAGAATTTTACCGTGCAGCAAACGGATACGGAGGAACAACAAATGCTGCGGTGTGGCGACTAAATGAAAAAGATCAAACAGCGCATGTATTTCTCTTTCAGACTCCAGGACAGACAAAGGATATGCAACTGCGCACTCCAGGCTCGGAGGCAAAGGCTACTTTACTGGTTTCAAATGGAAATTACGGAACCGTCCGTCTTACAAATGGTTCCATTAAGCCGGGGGACGCTTTAGTTCCGATAGCTGCAAAACCCGGGGTTGTATCCCAACTGACCCGTGAGCAAATCCTTGAGAAAGTCAGGCGAGGAGAAGCGGTTTCGCGCGAGGATTTACTTCGCGCTATGGGCGACCAGAAACCCAAATGAATCTTAGACCTGAGGCCTTCGTGCAAGTGAGGGCCATTCTATTCGACGTGGATGGAACGCTTTTTTCAAGCGAGGAGATTATTCACGATATTTATATTGCGGAGTTTTCTGCGGCAAAAGAGCGCCTCGGCAGACCTGCGAACATTCCAACAAAGCCTGAGGTTCTAGATCAGATTGGAAAACCTGTGCCAATTATTTTTTCAAACCTTGCACCGGACTTAACGCGGGCAGAACAGGATGATGTTTCAGACCGTGTGCTTAAGCGGCTTGTATCAACCATCCTCGGTGGTGGTGGGCATCACTATGAAGGTGTTCGCGAAACTCTCCATGAGCTAAAGGCGCGGGGCTATGCGCTCTACACTGCAAGCAATGGGCGCGAGCCATACGTTCGTTCGATTCTGACTGCAAATCAAATTCTAGGTACGTTTGCCGGATTGCCCGTGATTCAAGGGAACGTGCAGAACAAAACACAACTGGTAACGAGGTTCCTTGAGGACCAGAAGATAAAACCTGAAGAAGTCGCATTGATCGGAGACCGCACGTCTGATAGGGATGCTGCCATTGAGAACGGAGTTCCTTTTATTGCATGCAGGTTTGGGCACGGCAACGAGAAAGAATGGGAAGGGGCTGCAATTGTGGTCGATTCGATTCGCGATTTGCTCGATCTTTTCCGGATTCCTTCAGGGATAGCTGGCTAGACCTCTAATTGCGTCAATTAGCCTGAAGCAGTTCGATAAGTTTCTCCCTGGTGTTTACCCCTGGATCTTTGTAAACGTGCGTGAGTAGCTGGTCAATTTTTTGTCCAATTAGGCGACCCTCAAATCCCAGTGATTTCAGGTCATTTCCGTCAATCTTAAGATCTGTTGGGAGGAGTGGGTCGTTTGTTAAAATTTCCTTAAACTGAAGTATCATGGAAGCGATAGGTTCAACCCGCTCAATTTCCTCGATTTCCTCCAACCATTGAATTGGGCTGGCCAGTTCCTTTTTCAACCTTGCGCAAAAGCGGCGTTGATCCGCAATATTTGGCGTGGGCTGGGCTGTCAGTGCGAAGGCCAGAACTCTAGTCAATGTCTGACAATACTGCATCTGACTGCCTGAGAATTTCAGTTTCTTGCAGACCGGCTCAATGGAGCGTTCCGCAGACTGCAGGGGAAAAAAGTGAGAAAGCCAGATTCCCATTCGGTTTTCTGCGCTTCTGATTTGATCGAGTTTTGAAAGGATTTCCGGAGTTGTCTTTGTAGTCTCCGGCTTTGTTCCAGGAAATCTCACGAACAAATCCAAAAGTCCGGTGCCTTCCAGGTGCTGGATCAATCCAGAGACGGTTTTTCCGCTGAATCCTTTCCAGAGTTCATCGGTGAATCGTTCGATTGCAACGAGGGCCGTTCTTTTTTGAATCTCAGGCAGGCTTAGGGCTGCAAGTGTTCCAGGCTCGATTGTAAATCCCAGCACAGAAGCAAACCTGCACGCGCGCACGGTGCGCAGTCCATCTTCAAAAAATCGCTCCTCTGGTTTGCCGATTGTGCGTAGAATCCTTTTTTCAAGATCGTCCAGGCCGCCATGTTCATCGGTAATCGACCCGGTGTCTGGATCCAGGGCCAGGGCGTTGATTGTAAAATCCCGTCTGGACAGATCCTCAGAAAGGGTTTTAGCAAACGTTATGCGATCAGGTCTGCGTGCATCGGAGTAATCGCTTTCTGCACGATACGTTGTAACTTCATAGCTTCGATCTTCCAGGAGTACGGTGATTGTTCCATGCTTTATTCCTGTTGGAACGGTTCGTTTGAATATGGATTGTACGCTGGATGGTTCTGCATTCGTGGTAAAGTCCAGATCTTTAACGGAGCGCCCAAGGAGTAAATCCCGCACGCAGCCACCTACCAGGTAGCATTCAAAACCATTTACGCGCAGGGTTTTGTGAATGACTGCAATATCATTTTGAATGATTGCTGGGAGGGCTTTAAGTAAATCGGGACGCTGCATCAGTGCCAGTAATTGCGTTTTGCGGGAATTTGAATGAGTTCGTCGGTGTAAGCATTCATAGCTGAAAGAAAACCGCCAAATACGCAACCAGTGTCAAGGCCGATCGATCGCTTCCCTCGAATTGGATCTTTCTGATTCATGAGCCCATTCACATAACGAGTTGGTGTGTGACCGTAGTAGACGCGCTTTCCAGTCCAGCGCATTTCGCCCTGAATCCAGGTTTCACGTACCCAGAGGATTGTCTCGCGTCTCTGATGCGCAAGGTCCACATCTGGATCCAGGCCTGCATGAACTGCAATGAAGTCTTCGTTCTCAAAGGACAGAAGCAAGGATTCTAGAAATTCCCGGTGTGACTGCGGCAGGGATTCGTAACTGCTTCCGGAAGAGAGCCCATAGGATTGGAGTGTATTTTGTCCACCGTTCATAGGATGAAGCCAGGAAGTTCCTTCGTCGCTTCCAGGGTCTTTGAAGAAGTTGAGCATCATGGACTCGTGATTGCCCAGAAGGTACTGCGAACGATGCTTTTCACGCATTACACGCGCAATTACTCCAGATGCAGAGGGACCGCGATCGACATAATCCCCGAGAAAAAGCAGCGCATCCCCCTGTGGAATCTGCCGGAGCAGTTCTTCGAGTTCCTCGAGACAGCCATGAATGTCGCCTATGATCCACACGGTAAAAAGGCAGGGGAGCCTGAAAAAGTATTTTCACGGCACCCTGGTTCGGACATTGTTGCATTTCCTCCTTCTCAGGAAAGAAAAACAATCAGGGACGTACAATGAAGATTCATGAGTATCAGGCCAAAGAAATACTGCGGCGCTACGGAGTTGCTGTACCGGACGGTCGTGTAACCGGAAATGCAGCTGAAGTTGCCGGGCTTTATAAAGAACTCGGCGGTGGCATAGTTGCAATTAAATCACAGATTCACGCCGGTGGCCGGGGCAAGGGAATCGTTTATGATGGAGAACATCCTAAAACCGCGACCAAGATTCAGGATGGCGGCGTAAAAGTAGCTAAGAATGAAGCAGATGCAGTAAACTACGGAACTAACCTGGTTGGAAACTACCTGCACACCATTCAGACCGGTGACATTGCAAAGAAAGTAATGAAAATATATCTGGAGAAGGGAACGGACATTGGCCGTGAATTCTATCTGAGCATCCTGGTGGATCGTGCGGTTTGCAAGCCGATTATCATGTATTCCACAGAAGGTGGAATGGATATTGAAGAAGTAGCACATAAGACTCCAGAGAAGATTTTCCGTCTGGAAGTTGAACCGGCCATTGGCCTTCAACCCTGGCAGGCACGTGAGATTCTCTTTAATCTTGGTGCACCGGCTGAAAGCATGAAGCAAGGCGCTGACTTCCTGTTAAAACTCTGGAACGCGTATTATGGTGAAGACGCAGCCATGCTTGAAATCAACCCGCTCGTGCTTACAAAGACAAACCAGATCATTGCCCTGGACTGTAAATTCACGTTCGATGACAATGCAATGTATCGTCATCCAGATGCAGCAAAACTGCACGACCCTTCAGAAGAAGATCCACTCGAACTCAAGGCTGCGGAATTCAATCTGAATTACGTGCGTCTGGATGGAAACGTTGGCTGCATGGTCAACGGCGCAGGCCTTGCGATGGCCACAATGGATATCATCAAGCTGGCTGGTGAATTTCCGGCAAACTTCCTGGATGTAGGGGGCGGAGCCAATGCGACTACGGTTGCAAATGGATTTAGAATTATCCTGGGCGATCCAAACGTTAAGGCGATCTTCATCAACGTGTTTGGTGGAATTGTTCAGTGCGATCGTGTTGCAAATGGGATTATCCAGGCAGCAAAAGACGTGAACATTCATGTTCCACTCGTTGTGCGTTTGAAGGGAACCAATGCAGACATTGCAAAGGAAATCCTCGCGAAATCAGGTCTTAAAATTCTAGTCGCTGATGAACTCAAAGACGGCGCTGAAAAAGTAGCGGATGCAATCCGCATTGGGAAATAAGGAAGGATTGAAATGGCAGTATTAGTAGATAAAAACACGCGCGTTGTAGTCCAGGGGATCACAGGCAAAGAAGGGTCGTTTCACACGACTCAAATGATCGACTACGGAACAAAAGTAGTTGGTGGTGTAACTCCAGGAAAAGGCGGCCAGAAAAGCGAACATGGCGTTCCGATTTTTAACACATTGAAAGATGCAGTTGAAAAAGAAGGCGCGAATGCCACCGTTATTTTTGTTCCACCTCCATTTGCTGCAGATGCAATTCTAGAAGCGATTGGAGCTGAAATCCCACTCTGTATTTGTATTACAGAAGGGATTCCAGTTCGCGACATGGCAAATGTGTATTCAGTTCTCAAGAGCTCGAAGACTCGCTTGATTGGGCCCAATTGCCCAGGCGTAATTAGCCCGGGTAAATGCAAAATTGGAATCATGCCGGCTATGATTCACAAAGAGGGCAGAATCGGTGTGGTTTCCCGTTCCGGAACTCTGACGTATGAGGCTGTGGGCCAACTTACAATTCAAGGGCTCGGTCAGAGTACTTGCATTGGAATCGGCGGAGATCCAATCATTGGAACCAAACATAAAGCAGCCATTGAACTTCTGATGAATGATCCAGAAACGGAAGGTATCATCATGATTGGTGAAATCGGTGGCACGGACGAAGAAGACGCAGCAGAGTGGATCAAGCTCAACAAGAAAAAGCCAGTCGTCGGGTTTATTGCAGGTCAAACGGCTCCTCCAGGAAAGCGCATGGGTCATGCCGGTGCCATTATCAGTGGCGGAAAAGGAACTGCTAAAGGCAAGATGGATGCAATGCGCAATGCAGGTATCATCGTAGTTGAGTCTCCGGCTGATATGGGAGCTGCAATCAAGAAGGCTCTAGGCTAATCGACGTAACGCACAGGAGACTATTGGCGCTGATCCGTATTCATCCGTGGTTTGATTTTAACCGCAGATGGGCACGGCTAAGCGCTGAAGGTCCGATTTCCATTTCCATATCCGCGCCCATCTGTATCCATCTGCGGATAATTCTCGTCCTGGCTCTTTGAGTTAGATTCTGCTTCCTAAAGTTTATTCAAATATCCTGACATCAAAATCGCAGGGCATAGATTCTCGCGTGAGGCAGGATCGATGATTATTCCGGTTGTCGCCTGACGTGGAATTCCATATATCTTACCGTTAGGTGCAAGTATGCCGCCTGAGTAAGGGCCGCCACTCGCCCCGAATCTTGTCTGCACTAGCGTTGCAGGGTCCAGTTCGGTGAACTGTGCCGCCGATCGTGTCGTTCCATATATCTTGCCATTGCTGGCAAGGACGCTCCCTTCAAAGTCATTTGCCGCGCCTGTAGGTCCAATTCTGTTTACTGTGCTTGCATACGGATCAATTTGCAATTGTGCATTCGCACCAAGGTTGTTTCCGTAGATTTTTCCGTCTGGTGCAAGCGCCGCCGAGAACCAGCCTTCCGAGGCCACACCCGCGCCGATGTTTGTCACAGTGTTACTGGTTGGATCAACTACAGCCACGGGTTGACCGTCGCCGAATCCAGGAATGGCGTAGATCTTGCCATTGAGCCCAAGCACGCCTCCAACGAATCTTGTCGTAAACGATGGACCGAAGGTCTGGACTGAATTGGTCTCTGGATCGAGGACAGCAAACTGCTTCCCCGCCAGGTCACTGGGTATGGCATATATTTTGCCGTTTGGGGCCAGGACCCCGCCATTGTACCCGTCTATGTTACCGGTGGTAGTTGCAGTATCTGTCGCGGGATCTATGATCAGAAAACCTTGCCCCAGGTTAGCGGCGGGAATACCGTAGATTTTTCCATTGGGCGCGAGCACACCACCTATCCATTTATAGGCTCCGGCTGCGAGTCCCGTAATGGCGTTGGGATTCAATGTGTTCTGATTTGTGTCAATAACTAGAACTCGCGTTTCTGTGGCGGGTATTCCGTAAATTTTTCCACCTGGGACAAGCACACCACCGCTCCAGTCATTCACTGCGGGGAGGCCAGAGCCGAACTGGCTCGTGCTGGGCGCGCCGATGCTTCCGCGATTTGCTACACGTTTGAGTTCGCGCTGTACTTCTCCAGCATACAATGGGTCGGTTACCTGCCAGTAGGGCAGGCGACAGACATCAAACTCAACCAGGGCCATGAGCGGGCTACACGTTGGATCAAATGGATGACATTCTGCCTTGACCTTGCAGTAGGTGCTCGCTGCTAGAAGGGATAGGAGCATCGGAAAGATCGTAGCGATGAAGCGAGGCCCTGTCATGCACGGAAGAGTCGTGGCGGATTGGCTCTGTCTATAGATTTTTCTTCATAACGACTGGGGATTCATGAAAAGTATGAGGCAACCGCACAACGATCAACGATGGCCCGTTAGTAGCGAAAGTTTACCACTGCGAGGGGATCAGTACCAATAAGATGCAAGAGCAATGTCAGTGGCACCAGAGCCTGCCAGTGCATTTGCCAGTAAGACAGGATTGCCATTGGATTCAATCTTAAAGATGGAGACATTGCCGCTCGTCAGGTTAGCAGTGTAGAGGAACTGACTGGATGAGTCCATTGCAATGCCCACAGGGTTTGTTCCAGCAGGAACCGTAAAGGCCGGCGTAAGCGAGCCGCTAACCTGATTGATTAAAAGAACCAGCAGGTTAGACCCGCCCTGATCCGCCGCAAACAGGAAACGACCATCCGGACTGATGAGTAACCCCTCAAGGGCGGTTCCTGCTGCTTGATCCATCACGAAGGTGAGCAAACCTGTGCTCTGACTCAGAGAAAAGATTCTAATTGTCCCAGCTCCAAAACTACCACAGTACCCAAAGTTTCCATTTGGATGGACTACAAACGACCGCGGAGATGCAACCGACGGCGCATTCGCACCATTGGCAACCAGAGTGCCATTACTTGCCAGCGTATAAACGGAAATGTCTGCGGTGCTATTGTTTGGAGCAAACGCGAATCTACCGGTTGGATCAAACGTAAGGTCCTTTGGGCGCGTTCCGGCTGCAGTAGTGCTCAGGAATGACAGTCTACCCGTTGGTTGGTCGAGTGCATAGGCGCTGAAATTGTTCGAGTTAAAATTAGCAGCATACGCGTAGCTTTGATTCGGAGCAATCGAAACGGCGGTTGTATTTGTGCCTGCCGGGATTGTCTGTATCAGGCCCAGTACCCCATATTGGCGATCTATTTCATAAATGCTTACGAAACCGCTGGCAGGAGCATTGGCTACGTAGAGGTGGCTGCCGTCCGGGTGGACTGTGGCACCCTGCGGATTTGCACCCGCAGGCAGTGTTCCAAGCGACGTTAGCAGGCCGGTCCTTTCCACGCGAAACATGGAGATAGTCCCGGCTGTATCATTTGTAACATACGCAAAGCGAGATGTGGGAGTTCTGGGATAGGCTAGAAGGGCAGCCGCAAGGCTACAAGACGTGTCATGGCCTGCGCAATCAGAGCGTACCTGGCAGCTAGCAGAATACATCGCGCATAACAGCGCACAGATGCGGATCAACCTGGGCACAACGAGAAGTTTTGCAGGCGTACACAATTGTCCAGCGGGAAATGGTTGTATTCATTTCCCCTTATGGCATTGACTTCTACTTCAAATCACGTATTTCTTCGAGCAATTCGCTTACAGAGCGCACACCTGCTGCAACGGATTTGGTAGTCTCAAACAGAATTTCAATCGATCGAACTAATTCCCTTGATTGGATAGACTGATTTTGAATCGAACCGCTAATCTCAAGACTCGCGGATTTTAGCGTGTGGATCTGGTTTTGGAGATCCTGCATTTGCTTTTTCTCGGATCCTACATACGCATTCACGTCCTGGATCTG
The DNA here is from genome assembly GCA_021413825.1 of Spirochaetia bacterium. Classification (GTDB taxonomy): domain Bacteria; phylum Spirochaetota; class Leptospiria; order Leptospirales; family Leptonemataceae; genus JAEUSB01. The sequence goes on from JAIOPQ010000041.1 coordinate 47,248, forward strand.
TTCGTTCATATCAAGTATACTTGTAGAGATGGTTTCAAAGCTTGAACGGGCCAGGTCAGATACATCCTTACCCTTACGCGACGTTTCCAGGTTATCGTTTAGGATTCCGGCGATCTGTTTTACAGAAATGGAACTTTTCTCCGCCAGTTTTGATACCTCGTCTGCTACAACAGCAAATCCGCGTCCATGTTCGCCTGCGCGCGCCGCCTCGATTGCAGCATTGAGGGAAAGCAGATTGGTTTTGTCTGCGATTCCCCGGATTGCATTGATGATCTGGCCAATCTTAGAAAGGCTTTCGTGCACCACGGCCATGCTCTCAAAGCTTCCATGAATCGTTTCAGAGCCACGCTTTGCATGGGAAAGTGTGGTGATCGATTTGTCATTGATGACTGTAATGATGTCGAAGAGACGCGAGGTGCTTGTATTGAACGCTTCGAAGACCTTTCCTGTATTCTCTATGACCTCAAGCTGCTTCTGTGCGGCTTCTGCAATGCTTTGAATGGAATAGGACATCACCTGCAGATTGGGAGAAATGGTTTCAAGCGCAGCGGTCTGGTTGTCAGATTCCTGTAAAAGCCCGTCAATAAATGACAATATCCTGGTCAGGCTTTTGTGTGATTGGTTCAGCGCTTCGTTCCGACTTAGCAGGCTTTCCCAGGCCTGGTCGAGTGCTGTGGGTGTGGCTACCACAATGCCAGCACCACGCAGGCTTCGCAGAGTCCCCTCAAGGACGCGCAGGCGTTCCGTAGTCCGCCGCCCGTTTCGCATGGCGAGGAACAGTCCGATCAGCGAAAGCGCAAGGGCGATCGCCAGGGTAATTTCAATGTAACCGGGCACTGTACGTATTTTCGGCAATGAAAGGGGTCGGTTCCTGGCATCCGGATTTTTTATTTACCCGAATCGGCCTTTCCGCTGACATTCCTTACCTTGATCGACATTCACGTTCACCTCTTCCCACCGGCCGTCTTCAAGGCAATCTGGCGCTTTTTTGAGAATCAGTCGCACGGCCTCTGGAATATTCGCTATCGTCTGTCCGGGCAGGCCCATGTGCAGGCCCTGCGGGGCTTTGGAGTGCGTCGATTCACCGGTTTGCTGTATGCGCACAAGCCAGGTCTTGCCGGGTATCTAAACGATTTTATGCATGAGACATCCCAGGTCGTCCCAGAGCTACTGCCCTTTGGCACAATCTACGCCGGCGACGGGGACACAGCGGGGCAGGCGCGTAAGATTTTTGAAGATTACAAATTCCTTGGAATCAAACTTCATCCTTTCGTTTCAAATGAGCAGCTGGACGATGAGCGATTTTTCCCTGCTTATGAAATAATGCAGGCTATGCAACGTGTGATAGTCTGTCATCCAGCTTCTGCTCCAGTGTATGATGCAACCGATGGTGCACGCAGAATTGAAAGCGTACTCAAACAATTTCCAGCGCTACGCATTGTGATTGCCCATTGCGGCGCATTTGAAACCAAAGAATACCTTCACCTGGCCGACACATACGAAAACGTTCACTTTGATACTGCAATGAATTGCGTTCACACTCCGGTCTTTCAAAACAATTGCCCTGGTCGGGAGTTCTTTCTGCGCTATCATGATCGTATACTCTACGGTTCCGATTTTCCAAATATCCCATACGATTACACAGACCAGGCAACAGCGATTCGAGCGCTCAAGCTGGGTCCTGAGATTGAACACAAGATTTTTGAAGCCAATGCAATCAGGCTCCTGAACCTTACAGAGCAACCGCTCCCATTGAGAAACAATGAAATCTAAACGACCGATCAACGAAGCGTTACAGGATCTTGACAAAGCAAGGGCACGCGCCCTCGGCATGGGCGGGGAAGCAGCTCTAAAAAAGCACGCGGACAGGGGTCGATTAAACGCAAGGCAGCGACTCGACATTCTATTTGATCCAGGATCGTTTCTGGAATTTGGAATGCTTGCTGATCATGCTGGAGTTTCAAAAGACCTGGATGGCAAAGTGATTCCGGCTGACGGCGTAGTCACTGGAGTAGGTAAGATCGACTCGCGCGACGTATTTGTGATTGCATATGATTTTACTGTACTTGCAGGAACCATGGGGCGCACAGGAGAAGCCAAGTGTGCTCGAATTCGCGAAATGGCGCTCAAGCAACGTAAACCAATCGTCTGGCTAATTGACTCTGCGGGCGCGCGCGTTCAGGAACTGGGCGGAAGTTTCTTTTCTACCACCGGCTATTTGTTTCGTGAGCAGGCGATTTTGTCCGGAGTAGTTCCCCAGGTTAGTGTGGTTCTGGGCCCTGGTGCTGCCGAGGTTCGGTGGGCCCGGGCGTGCGGGTGATTCGCTCTTAAAACTCATTCCGGATGATGCAGGTTCGCCGTTTGACACGGCTGCTGTAATCGATGAGCTCTTTGACAAAGAGAGTGTTCTTCCATTCATGAACGATTTTGGAAAATCGCTTATCACCTGTTTTGCGCGGCTGGGTGGATATTCGGTTGGAATCGTTGCAAGTGCGAGCATGCACCTGGGTGGTGTGCTTGAAAACGATTCATCGGATAAGGGTGCCAGGTTTGTTCAGATCTGCGATGCGTTTGGAATCCCACTGGTGTTCTTGCAGGACGTTCCGGGGTTTCTAGTGGGAAGCCGGGTAGAGCGAGCCGGGATTATCCGGCACGGTGCAAGGCTACTGTATGCTGTAAGCAATGCAACCGTTCCAAAGTTTACGATCGTCGTGCGGAAGGCCTATGGCGCCGGTTACTTTGTTCTCTGTGGACGGGGCTATGAGCCCGACTATATTGCAATTTGGCCGGGTGGTGAGATCGCTCTTATGGGAGCCGAGGGTGCTGTTAATATATTGTATGGAAACAAGTTCAAGGGAATGTCCCCCGAGGCGGCCTTGAAACTGCGCACTGAATTGGAAGATACCTACAGGGATGAGGTTTCAGCGGAGCGGGCTGCTGCACTCTTTGGCGTAGACGAGCTCCTTGACCCCAGGGACACGCCTGTCGTACTGTTTCGGATGATTGAGCTGACCCGTAATAAGAGCGTTCCCAGGCCAGAGCGCAAGCATGGGATTTTTCCAGTATGAATTGGTTTGACGCACACCTCCGTTCCATAGGTTGTGGTCTGAGCTAAAGTTGATGGGTAGATTTTCCTTCAGCTTTGCGATTCTGGCCTTGATCCTGGGGCTTTTGATGGGTTCTGTACTGGGCTCACTTCTCCAGCAGGTCTTTGGTTTTGAATTTTTGAACAAACCTTTGTTTGCGGACAGCATTGTTCTCGCAAAGGATTTTTATGCGATCCAGCGTCTTGAGATTCGGCTCACCGGAGCAGGTCTGATGGGGTTGGCGGCAGCTGGCTGGTTCTTATATAAAAAGCTCTAGCGCCATTCATAAAGAAATTTTAGTAATTGGTTTCAGGATTGTGATACGGGTTTAACCCAAAGGATTAGGAAGTAAGGAATGTCGACGATTTCAATGAAAAACCTGCTCGAAGCAGGCGTGCACTTTGGCCATCAAACGCGGAAGTGGGACCCAAGAATGGCTCCCTATATCTTCACAGCACGTAATGGAATTCATATTATTGACCTGCAGAAAACGGTGCAACTGGCCAAGCAGGCATATGAAGCGCTCCGCGCCTATGCAGGCCAGGGCCAACGCATCATGTTCGTTGGCACAAAGAAACAAGCGCGCGCTGCAATTGAAAAAGAAGCAACCCGTTGCAACATGTTCTATGTAAACACACGCTGGCCTGGCGGTCTTTTGACTAACTGGCCAACTGTAAAGAAGTCAATTGCTCGTTTGAAGAAATTGGAAGCAATGGAGCAGAGCGGATCGTTTGATCAGGAAGCTCGCACAAAGAAAGAAGCACTCTTGCTCAAGCGTGAGCTAGAAAAGCTCAAAAAGCATCTTTCAGGAATCAAAGAACTTCAATCACCTCCAGATATTCTGTTTGTAATTGATCCAAGCAAAGAAGACATTGCGGTTAAAGAAGCCCGCGCTATGGGAATCAAGATATTCGCTGTTGTGGATTCTAACTGCAATCCTGAACTGATTGATTATCCAGTTCCTGGAAACGATGATGCAATCCGCGCCATCTCACTCTACCTGCAAACCATGGCAGATGCAGTTCTCGAAGGCTCACAAGGTCTGGAAGAAGGCTCA
>JAIOPQ010000032.1 GCA_021413825.1 Spirochaetia bacterium
TTCCCATCTCCCGGAGGAGTTTTGCATTGCTCGAAACGCCATGATCCGCTGTTACAACTACGATCACGTTTGATAGCCCTATCTTAGAATCAAGGAATCGTAGAAATTCGGAAAGCAGTCGATCGGTTCGCACAGTTACGTCCAGAACTTCTGGGCTATCCGGTCCGTATTGATGGCCTGCATGATCGTTACTGGAGAGGCTGATTGTAAGTAAATCAGGGATAGTATCGGATCCCATTTGTTCCTGTTCGACCAGGTGCTTTGCCGTCTTAAAGACGTACTCGTTTCCAAAAGGAGAAATGGTAAAAGCAGTGTAAAAGTTACGATCCGGTTCCGCCAGGCCAGCGGTTATGTGATGAGGAAATCGTGTTCCCAATGAAAGTTTGCTGTTGGCATGATCGAATACGGTTTTCCAGAGTCGATCAAGGGATTCTGCTGGAACGGAAAGTTCCCATTTCTTGCCAAAATAGGTGTCTGCAATCTTTCTAGAGTTCCATTCAGTCAACCAATCAGGCAGCCGATTCTCCGGGAAGTAAGCAGTACTTGAAATCCAGAATCCAGTATCTTCATCAAACCAGAGCGCGCCATCGGCCGTGTGCCCGGCCATCAGCACCGCTGCTCGATCTTTTAAAGCAAGACCCCAAACTTTTGCACGACGTCCGTAATGGAGTTTCATTTGATCGCCCAGCGTGCTTACACGCAAGGATGCAGGCGACACTCCGGGTTTAAAGCGTGAGCTTTTTAGATCGCAGGACTGCCAGGGCGTTCCGACTAGTTTTGTATTACAATCTTCCACGCAGTAACGTCTGCGTCCCAAAGTCCGATCATACCAATCGTTTCCAGTTATGCCGCTCTTATACGGGGCAGCACCAGTCAGAATCACGGAGTGACCAGGGGCCGTATACAATGGGAGATGATCCTGATGTGCGTCTTCAAAATAGGCGCCATGCTGCATCAAGTAGCGAAATCCACCTGGACCAGACACACTGCTTGCAGGCAGAAATAAATCCTCAAACCGCCGCAAATAGTCTCCTCGGAATTGATCGATTGAAATTACTACTACAAGCCGCGGAACCGGCTCAGCTTTGCAACTAACGAGCAACAGAAAGGAGATCAGGAATACCACCCTGGTATGGAAAATGCACATTAATACAATATGTCAGTGTTTTGTGTCGATTATGTTTCGAAACGGCGAGATATGTTGCAGTTCTTTATATTGCCGTAATCGCTTTGAAACGATACTCTACCTATACTGAACAAATAGATCTTTGCGAGCACCTTTATGAAAGAAGAAACATACCTGGAAAGAGATACCCGCGAATTGTTAGAGAAAATCAAAAATCTAGAAGAGCGCGACCAAAAGCTGGAACGCACTCTTGAGATTATTAAAACAAGCCAGGCCGATCAGAACTAATCAGATCAGCCCTTGTGACGAATTTCCTGGGCTTTAACTGAGAATACCATGTTCTCCGCAATATTGGCGGCCAGATCGCCAATGCGCTCCAGTGCCTTAGCAATGAAGGCCACAGCCAGGCCTGGATTGTCGTTTATGATACGATCTTCAATCTCATCTGTGATAAATTCCAGTTCCATAACCGTTCCAGCCAGGCTCACATCACCGTTAATTAGGCAGTGAATTGCAGCATTGAGCGTTTCATTTGCTTTTTTGCCGAGTTCGACTAGATCTGGTGGAGTAGGGCCTTGAATGCGCCTGGTCCATTTGGCAATGGTTTTGGACTCGTCACCTATGCGCTCCAGGTCGCGTGTTGTCTTGATCAAAGAGAACACGAATCTGAAATCGTTTCCATACGGTTCCTGCAAGGCCAGGATTCGCATGCAGAGTTCATCCATTTTGATTTCAAGTTCGTTTAGCTGACCGTCCATTTTAAGAATTTCTTCTATTCCATCTTCACTGCGGCTTTGCAGAACTTCAAGCGCACGGGCAACCATGCCCTCAGCTCTTCGCGCCATCACCGCCACTTCTTCTTTTAGTTCTTTTAGTTTTGTATCGAGCAGCATATGATTCCTCTACAATAATACCTGGATGCTTGACTCAGGCACAATACATTTATTGCGAAGTCAAACCTTTCTATCTTTCACCCCCCAAAAATCCCGGTACCGTATTTTTGTCGTCATTGATTTGTAACAATTCCAGGTCAAATTGGTCCTCAAGATTAGCAACGGGGAAACGATTCCCTGGAGGAAAGAAAAATGACAAAAACCATGTATGCGGTCCTTCCGCTGGCTGCCGCGCTGATTCTCGGCGGCGCATGTAAAGAAAGAAAAATCATAGCAATTGACGGATCGAGCACGGTAGGTCCGATTTCTATGGCAGTTGCCGAAGATTTCCAACACGCAAATTCAAGTACTAAAGTAACAGTTGGGATTTCCGGAACCGGTGGTGGTTTCAAAAAGTTCTGCAACGGAGAAACTGACATTTCAGACGCGTCACGTCCAATCAAGAAAGAAGAAATCGACGCCTGCGCGGCGAAGGGTATTGAATACGTTGAGCTTCCAATTGCATACGATGGACTTGCAGTTTTAGTAAGCCCACAAAATGACTGGGTAAAAGAACTCACCATAGAAGATCTGAAGAAGATTTTTACTTCTGAAAATCCGGCCAAAACCTGGAAGGACGTAAACGCAGCATGGCCTGCGGAGACTATTAAGTTGTTTGCACCAGGTAAAGACTCGGGAACGCACGATTACTTTGTAGAAGAAGTACTTGGGAAGAAAAAGCAAATTCGTCCTGACGCTTCATTCAGCGAATCGGATAACGTGCTTGTTACGGGCATTGCTGGCGAAAAGAATTCAATTGGCTTTTTTGGATACGCCTACTATGAGAACAACAAAGAGAAGCTGAAACTGGTTCCAATTGTGAATCCAAAAACGAAAGCAGCCGTTTCACCTTCGATTGAATCAGTCAAGAATGGTGCGTATTCACCTCTTTCGCGTCCATTGTTTATCTATGTGAGCACAAAGGCCGCCGCAAAAGAAGAAGTGAAGTCCTATGTAGACTTTTATCTGACAAATGGAGCGAAACTCAGCGCGCAGGTTGGGTACATTTCCCTGCCAGATGCAGTTTACGCAAAAGGGAAGACTCGTTTTGCTGAGAAGCAAACTGGTTCTGTCTTCCAGATGGCAGGACACGAAGGAAAAACATTAGAACAAGTTTTCTAATTGAATTTGTTAAGGCGGACTCCAGTAATGGAGTCCGTTTTTGTTCAAAATATTATGAGTAATTTACTTACACAGGCTGTTCGCGGAAACCGCAAAGAAGTTTTTGCACGTTATGGGCAAAGACCGTCATACTCGCTTACTGAGCGAGCCATAAGGTATACCTTGCGAACGTTTGCCTACTTTACAGTATTTGTTACTGTTGCTATTATTGTTATATTACTGGTTGACGCGTCTGAATTTTTCGCCCGCGTCAGCATTGTCCGCTTCTTCACGGAAACGGAATGGCTACCTTTTGGTGAGCCAAAAAAGCTTGGGGTTCTTCCACTTGTTTCAGGAACAATCATGATTGCATTTGGGGCATCGCTTGTTGCAATTCCGTTGGGCCTTGGAACGGCTGTTTTCTTAACTCAGTATACTTCACGTCGATTCCAACAAATTATGGGACCGGTTCTTGAAATCCTGGGCGGAATTCCAACGGTTGTCTACGGATTTTTTGCCTTAACGACTCTGACTCCTCTACTGAAATACATTTTCCCGAGTATTGAAGTGTTCAATGCTCTCGCTGCTGCCGTGGTTGTTGGTGTTGCAATTCTTCCAATGGTTGCGTCGCTTTCAGCGGATGCGTTGCAAGTCGTGCCAAAAGCAATTAGCAATGCTGGTTACGCGCTTGGTATGTCCAAGTTTCACGTAGTGGTAAAGATCATGGTGCCCGCAGCCTTCTCTGGCATAGTTGCGTCCTTTCTGCTTGCATTTGCGCGGGCTGTTGGGGAAACAATGGCCGTTACAATTGCTGCAGGATCAACTCCGAGCCTGGGCTGGGATTATCTAAAAAGTGTTCAAACTATGACTGCATTTATTGTTCAGATCAGCATGGGAGATACTGCAGCCGGTAGTATAGAATACTATACTATTTATGCTATTGGACTTACACTCTTCCTGCTAACGTTCGGATTCAATTTCGCAGCAACTGCAATCATTCGTAAATTCAGGGACGTGTACCAATGAACTTGCGTCTGCGTTATAGAATCTACGGTGCATTGTTCCAGGGTTTCTGTTTTTCAACCAACGCTGTTGCAATCATCTTTTTGGTGTACTTGCTGGGTTCGGTAGTCTTCCAGGGCTCTGGTTCTCTGAATTGGACGTTTCTGTCTTCTTATCCCTCACGCTTTCCGGAAAAGGCAGGCATCATTGCTGCTATTGCCGGAACCCTGTGGATGATGGGTCTAACGGCGCTCATAAGCATCCCACTTGGAATTGGAGCTGCGATCTATTTGGAGGAGTATGCAAAGCCGGGTCGATTGATCAGGCTTGTACGTTTGAATATTCAGAACCTCGCTGGCGTTCCTTCCATTATTTATGGAATGCTCGGCCTAACCCTTATTGTGCGCGGGCTCGGCCTTGGTCGGAGTATCCTCGCAGGCGCGCTTACCATGGCGCTTTTGATTTTGCCCGTGATTACGATTGCGACTCAGGAAGCTCTGCGCGCCGTTCCAAATTCTCTCAGACTGGCCGGCTTTGGAATCGGAATGACTCGGTGGCAGGTTGTACGCTATCAGGTGTTCCCATCGGCGCTGCCAGGAATCATGACCGGAATTATTCTGGCACTTTCGCGCGCTGTGGGTGAGTCGGCGCCTCTTCTCCTTGTGGGCGCCACAGCGTATTCCGCCTATATGCCAATCAGTCCAATGGATGGATTCACTGTGCTTTCGGTTCAGATTTACAATTGGATCGATCAACCGCAGAAGGCCTTCCATGATCTATCAGCTGCGGCAATCATTGTGCTGTTGGTCATGCTGGTTACTTTGAATTCGGCCGCGATCTATTTGCGCCAATACTATCGGAAGAAGTTGAGCACAGGATAACGTTATGCAGATTGAACAAAGAATTGTAGCTCCTGGATCCGAAGTGAGTAAGGGGGAACCAGTATTCCTCGCAGAGAACGTGAATATTCACTACGGAAAGTTCCACGCAATCCATGATATGACAATCGATCTGCCGAAAAATCGCATAACGGCCCTAATTGGTCCTTCAGGTTGCGGAAAGAGTACGTTTCTGCGCAGCCTGAACCGTATGAATGATTTCATAGATACGTTCAGCATTACAGGTAGAATGCTCCTGGACGGCGAAGATATCTATGCCCCTGAAGTTGATCCGGTTGAAATTCGCCTGCGGGTTGGAATGGTATTTCAAAGTCCCAATCCGTTTCCAAAATCAATCTTTGAAAATATTGCTCTTGGGCCGCGTATCAACGGCTACAGTGGTAACGTTTCTGAACTCGTAGAAGAAGCGCTCAGAAAATCCTACTTGTGGGAAGAAGTCAAAGATAAGCTTCAGCAGAGCGCATATTCGCTTTCAGGCGGACAGCAACAGCGTCTGTGTATTGCGCGCGCAATTGCCATGCAACCTGAAGTTTTACTCATGGACGAACCTACGGCGTCCCTTGATCCAAATGCAACCAAGAAGATTGAAGAACTGATCCTGGAACTTAAATCCAGTTATTCCATCATAATTGTAACCCACAACATGCAACAGGCTGCACGTATTGGAGATTTTACCGCATTTTTCTATCAGGGTAAATTAATTGAGTACGATTCAACCTTTAAAATTTACACAAACCCTGGTCAAAAACTCACAGAGGATTATATCACAGGTCGTTTTGGTTGAGTCGTCTGAGAATCATTCGCGCACCATTGTGAAGAAATAGAGCACAGTAAGCAATGCGCATGCTGATGAAAATACAAAGACTGATTGCGCGCCCCCGGTCTCCCAGATAATCCCTGCAGCTGAGCTCGCCACAATAGCCGCAAGGCTCTGCAGTGCCGTCACTGCACCCACGGCCGTGCCAGCCTCAGATACTGGAACAATGCGCGTAATCCAGGCCTTGCCAATTCCCTCCGTAGCCGCAGCATACATTCCATACAATGCAAGCAGAAGAAAAAACCAGCGAGCGTCCCTGGTTTCCACAGCCATACCACCGTATACGCAGGCGAACAGAACGAGCCCAGCAATGAATGTTCCTTTCAAACCCGCTCGGTCTGCAATCATTCCTGCAGGAAACGCTGCCAGTGCAAATATACAGTTGTAGAAGACGTAGGCAAGGAGGGCCGCTTGATCTGAAAGTCCTCTGTGCTTCATCATCAGAATGAGAAAGACATCCGAACTGTTGAATAGAGCAAACCCAATCAGCCCCGCCGCCAGGCGCTTGTAGTTGTTTGGTGCGGTTTTGAAGTAAGACAGAAATCGAAAAGGATTTAAGGCAACCGTGCCTGGCAAACTTGTGCCGTTTTCAGTGTGAACGCTGCGCGCATCTTTTAGAAACAGTGTCAGAACTACTCCAAAGAACGCCGGAACAAAAGCAATCAGGAAGAGTAGTCTATACTCGCCAGGCAGAAAATGAAGAATGATCAAAGACAACAGAGGCCCGAGCACAGCGCCGGTAGTGTCTGCGGCTCTGTGAAACCCAAAGATCCGCGCTCTGTGCTCGGGAATAGATTGTCGCGCAAGCAATGCATCCCTCGGTGCACTTCGCAATCCCTTGCCAATTCGGTCTACGGCTCGAGCAAGAAATATCCAGGCTGGAAACGCAGACAGCGCCAGCATTGGTTTAGAAATACTGCTCAGCGCATATCCAGCGCGCACAAACCCTGTGCGATTATCCAGGCTGTCTGATAACTGCCCGGCAACCCCTTTCGATAAACCTGCAACTGCCTCGGCGAATCCTTCAAGAAGTCCAATCCACACCAGACCAAAGCCAATGGCTTTCAGATACAGAGGCATAACAGGATAGAGCATCTCGCTTGAGATGTCTGTCAGCAGGCTGACTGCAGACAGAATTAGTATGGATCGAGTGAGCATATCAGAAGGGATTCTAGATGATTGGTCGTTTGGGTTGATCCAGGCGCAGCCGTTTGTCCAGTTGGACAACATCAATGACGGTTAACGTTACATCATCGTCAAGGCGTTCGCGCCCGGCCCATGATTTTACATCGCGAATGATTCGATCGGCCAGGGCAGCAGCCGATTCGCCACTGCCTGCTTTGATCGCGCCATGAAAACGCTGGAAGCTAAATAATTCTTTGTTTGTTCCGCGCTGCTCAAAGATCCCGTCAGTGTAAGCCAGAATACGATCTCCCGCCTCGATAGGAACACTGACCGCTGAACTTTCTCGTTCTCCTGGCCAGCCTATTACCGGGCCCTGGGAGGGAACCTCGATTAGCGTGTTCTCTCTTCTGCGCCAGATTAAGACGGGTGGGTGCCCCGCAGATGCTACCGTCAGGCGACTTCGCGCAGAATCCAGATAAAGGTAAATAGCAGTAATAAATTGATTTGCAACACGCGGCGCGAGTTCATCGTTCATAGCCAGGATCAGTTCCTCTGGCCTGCGCGCAAGATCCATATGACTTGCAAATGATACTTTAACCATGGAGGCAATCAGTGCTGCTGGAACTCCGTGTCCACAAACGTCGACAACCAGGAGGCCAATGCCCTCATCGGTGATACAGAAATCATAGAAGTCTCCGCCCACTTCGCGCGCGGGCAGATACCGGCATTCAATATTCAGGCCCGGAAATACAGCTGGCTTCTCTGGAAGAATCGAGGTTTGAATTCGTTTTGCAATTTGCAATTCTTTGGCCATGGTTCTTCCGCGGGCTACTGCACGTTCCTTTTCATCCCGCAAGGTATTGATGCGATCACCCAGTGCAAGGGCTAGCAACAGAACCTCGATGGCGGAGCCGATCTGCATGCTCCAACGTGACGCTGGAGTCCATGGGACTATACCCAGACCTGTCAACGTGAACATCAAAACGCCAATCAGGAAAAGCGACCATGCCAGGAAGAAAAAGCGAGCCGGTCTATAGCCGCCACGCCAGGCCCAAATAGATGCTGCAAGGATTACGGGAACGGCGAGGCTTCCAAGGATTCGACCAATTAGATTGGACGTTTGATAGGGAATAAACTGACTCAGCACGACCCAGACTGCAGCGGCGGCCGATAACCCGAGTAACAGGCGATTGAATAACGCAGATCTTTTTGGGATACCCAGAAAATGCCGGGCGAACAATCCGGAAAATAGAATGGAAAGCCCCGCTGATATAAATGAAGCCTTCACGTCCAGACCTGCAACCTCGGGCCAGAAGTATTCGAATGATATGCCGTTTAACGTTGTTTGATAGAATCCAAACGATAAAATATACAGAACATAGTAAAGTGCGAATGCTTCAGACCCCCAGAGTTTCAAGGAGAAATGCTGCTTGATGTTGAAGTGAAGTTTAATAAATATCGGAGCGTTGGGTGTGACGGGAATTCTGAATGCAGAATAACGGTTTGCTATCTCTCTATGTGCAAAGGGAAAGAATACGCCGCTTTCCTTTGTGAGCAGCTGATCCCCGGTTCCAGGATAGTATACCTGGATTCTATCCACAAGGTCTGAAATTGCTTCAAGGATATACTCGCCCGGTTTTGATCCCGAGAATTCAAGTTTAAGCCAGTATGTATGGCCGGTCTGCAACAGATCAAGACTGGAAGTCGTTTTAAAATCCTGGCTGGTCTTGATCTGCTCAATTGTGAGCTTTCCCTCAGGGTCCTCAAGGAAAAGCACCTGCTGTGGAACGATGCGAATTTCAGTAAACGCATCAGGAATCGGGATAGTAGGATTTGCGTGTGCGCTGCCTGCGAGCAACAAAAGCCCAAGGAGCCACATTGAGGGGCGATTGTTCAGTCTCAGGCGAAGAAAATGCAGGCCAGGGTTCACTGGAGTTTATCCAGCTCCTGAATGGCCGCTTTTCGCCCAGCATCGCTCAGGGGATACAGGCCAATCGGCAGTAATTGCTTCTGCGCCTCTTCTGAGAGGATGAATCGGACAAACTCACGGGTTTCCCTGGATGGATTTACAAGGTACAAATAGTACTGACGCGTAAACGGATATGATCCATTGCGAATTGTTTCGACCGTAGGCAAAACGTTTCCTTTGTCTGTCTTGACTGCAAGAATTCTGGCTGAACCCGCTTCCCGCGGTCTTACGTATCCAATGCCGCCTGACGTCTGTTGAATCTTGTCAGCGAGTGCAAGCGGTCCGGAGAGCTCACGTACCCGGTCTGAGAAGGATGCTGAAATCACGTCCTTCTTGATCCAGTTGTAGCGGTCTGAAGCTGAGTTGATTCCGTATGCTTGAAGTTTGCCTGCAAGGCCAATAGCTGAGCCGTCTTGTTCTCCATTTGCGAATATTTTCTTAAGCTGGATCTGGCTAATAGACGTGGCAGAAATGTCTGCTGATGCAATGAAGGCCATGCCTTCAATTGCAATTGGAAGGATGGTAGGCTTCTTTCCCGTTGCTGTTACGATTGAATGAATATCTTCGTCTGGCAGGGCTTCAGAACTTGCGCCCATTTCGCACACGCCTTCTTTTAGAGCGATTGTGGCTGTGCGGTTGCCACGCCCTTCATATTGGGGGGGCTTTCCTTTGCTTGTATAGGCGGCCGACCAGGCGTCCATTGCAACGTTAAGCTCTTCCCCGCCAGCCGCACAGAATGTGGTTCCTCTGGGTTGACCTTTACACTGCAAGAAGATAGGGGCTATAAGGAGTAGAATCAGTGCGTTGCGAAGCATCAAGGGAATAGAAGCAGATTCAGGCCTCGGGTCAAGTAGAAAGCGGTTCAATCGGCAGGCTAACGCTGAAACGAGCCCCCTTGACTGGACCATCGAGAACGGCCACGCTTCCCCCATGAATTCGGGTGATTTGACGAACGATACTCAAGCCAAGGCCAGAACCACCTTCCGCGCGCGATCGATTTCTGTCCGCGCGAAAGAATCGTTCAAAAACTTTCTCTCGAAACTCCTTTGGAACGCCAGGGCCCTGATCAATTACGTCTATACGAATTCGCTTACCTTCGTTTGAGAAGTGCACTGTAACTGTTCCGTGCTCTGGGGAGTAGCGCGACGCATTGTCAAGCAGGTTGATCAGTAAGTGCTCAAGAAGCAATGGGTCTGCAAAAAGATACCCCGCGTCCGGATCAATCTTAACCTCGAGGGTTTGTTCCTTGCGACGCAGAATTCCATTTACCAGTTCAGCGATACTTCGCATATATCCGTTTAGTTCAAGGGTTTCAGGTTGAAATGGAAAGCTGCGTGATTCGATCTTGGAAATGGTAAGCATGTCCTCAATCAGGCGCTCCATGCGCTCAACGTTTCGAAGTACTGCTGATAGGAATCCTGCCTTCTGGGGATCATCTGTGCGGTAGAGCAGGGTTTCAGCATATCCGCGAATACTTGTGATAGGTGTTTTTAATTCGTGGCTTGCGTTTTGTAGGAAATCCTCCCTTAGCCTGCGTGTATTGAATTCCTGGGTGTCATTGTGTACGATCACAAGAAACAACTGAGGCATACCCTGGAAGATTACAGGCGAAAAGAGTGCGGTGTAATGCGCGCCCGGCAGTGAAAATTCAAGTGGATCTGAACCTGGCTGATGCAGTGGCTCGCGTTTAAGCGATGTTCGAATGTATTGGAGCAGGTCCACATTCCTGATAGTTTTGAAGTAGGCCTTCCCAATCGCGCCTGGTTCAACGAGTTCTGAATGCATTCCCTGATTTTGAAATACTATCATTCCTTCGCGATCGAGGCAGATGACCCCTTCATGTAGTCCATTGAGCAAGGATCCAAGCAGATCTTTTTCAACAGTAAGATCTGTGACCTGAGCGCGCAGGCGTTCCATGAAGTCGTCCGTGCTTCGTACCACCTGCGCAATTTCAGGTACAGGTGAAGATGCGTTCGAATTTTCCACAAGCCTTGGGAAATTTCGAATTCGACCCAGGAGACTGCGAAGCGGTTGAACAATATCGCGCGTTGCGCGCACTGCAAAATAGAAGGAGATTACAAGTGCTGCGAGATATCCGTAGAAGAAATAGTGAAAATCGTTTTTATCTGGTTGAGTTTTAAGCCAGAGTCCAAGTCCGAATGGCAGTAGAATCAGAAACGGCAGTGATACAGAGAGTAGTCGTAGTACAATGTTCATTCAGGGTCTAGCCCCGGAACCTGTAGCCCACACCGCGCACTGTTTCAAGTCGTTCCTTTTCAATGCCAAGTTTTGATCTGAGCCGTTTGATGTTCACATCCACAGCCCGATCCGAAACATACACTTCGCGACCCCAGACCCTGTCGAGCAGCTTATCGCGTGAAAAAGCTATGTCAGTGTTCTCCATGAGTAGTTGGAGCAATTTGTATTCGATCATGGTGAGATCCGCTTCCTGGCCTTTGATCTTCACTCGATGTGCCGATAAATCCATTTCAATCTGACCGCGCAGAATTGTTCCCTGCGCCGCTTCTCTTGGTGGCGCTTTTCTTCTGAATACTGCCTTGACTCGCGCAACCAGTTCGCGTGGACTGAATGGCTTTCGAATGTAGTCGTCTGCACCAAGTTCCAGTCCAAGCACTGCGTCGGTTTCTGCGGATCGAGCCGTAACCATCACCACCGGGAAATCGAATTTGGCCCGAATCTTCTTAAGAATTTCAAGGCCGTTCAGGCCTGGGAGCATCAGGTCCAGGATCATTGCATCTGGAACGTTTCTTTCTATTTTGTTTAGCGCTTCCATTCCATTGTTGGAAATAGAGACAATAAATCCCTCTTCCTCAAGGTTGAATCGCATAAGCTGAGCAATGTCGTCCTCATCCTCTACGATGAGCAGCCGCAGCCCCTTGATGTTGTGATCTTCCATGCCTGTTCAGTATAAGACCGGAAATGTTACAATATGATTACGAAGTGGTAACTCTGGCAGGTTTGCTGTGTTACAATAGTGGAGCGGGCGAAGGGATTTGAACCCTCTCAGGGAGCTTGGAAGGCTACCGTGCTACCATTACACCACGCCCGCCACTGTTTAGTTGAAAATCGAGGAGGGGGGGCTCCGGTCAAACGAAATTCTAGCTGAATTCCGGGGAGAGGGTTTCAGGGCTTGGTTGGAACTTCACTACCCATTCCAAGAGCAGCCTTCAGGCGGGGGACGAAAATCCGACCCACGGGCAGTGAGGTCTGGCCCTTATCTTTCAGGAACAGGGTGTACATTCCGCCCACAGAATACTGCATTCCGTTTACAAAATCCATGTTAACTACGTAACTCTTGTGAATCCGGAGAAACTGCGGAGAAGTTAACCGACTTTCCATCTCTTTGAGGAGTTTGTTGGTTTTATAGGATCCGGTTGTTGCATGGACAGTAGTAGTGCGACCCTGTGAGGCCAGATGAATTATATCAGCGTATGGAATTACATGATACCGCGATTCCCCGCGGAAAATCACTGCTTGCCTGAGGTTTGAGATAAATTCGCGTTTTTCAAGCGCGGCCGTTCCCGCCAGCTTAATAGCATCTTCCTCTGTGCGAACAATTTCAACAATGTGATCCAGGTAAGTCATAGTCATCATTGACTGAACACTTTCCCGAATCCCAAACAAGACCAGAAAACCACCCTTAAGGTTGAGGTTCTCCGAAAGTTTTAAAAACAGTATTAAAGCCGACGAATCCATGTAGTCGACTGCGCTCAAATCCAGCGCTACCACTCTGCTATCCGCAGTCCTGGATTCGATATCATTCTGGAGATTTCGCGATTCAAAAAGGGAAATCGTATCCAGCTTAATGCGGACGATTTTCAGCCCGTTCTTTTCTTCTATTGCAAGGTCCAAGGTAGTCATCCGTTCCCGTAATTGGATAAGCCAAAAGCCATGGTCGAACTTTGCCAGTCTTTTCTCATTTGCAGACAAAAAGCTCGATCCGATTTTTTGCGTTTTTTTAGTCGACGATGGGAGGAAAGTCATCCCACGAATCTCCGTAGATTCGGGTTATTTCGCAGGTGTTTGGTTCAATCCTGTCTGACCGGTTTCTCCTCTCCGTCCGGGGCCTTTTCCCGAAGTGAGACCGTTAGCTTGGCATCTTTGTATGAAAACGCAACCGAACGAACAAAGTAGAGGCGCTCGCTCACTTTATTCCGGGATTTGAGTTCCGTAACGCTTGTATACGAGATGTGCGCGCTGATTCGATCGTATGTGTCTGATGAAATTACCACCTGGCCTGGTTTGCATGCACGTTCTATTCTGGCAGTTTGATTTACCACATCCCCGATTGCTGTCCAGTCCATGCGTTCGCGCGTTCCAACATTTCCAAGGATTACGGTTCCTGTGTGAACTCCAATGCGAAGGTAAACCGGTGCTTTTTCGTCGAGTGCTCGCACGTCGTTCATCTCTTGAAACGTATTCTGAATTTCTACGGCCGCAACCACAGCAGGCAGCGGATTTTCAAAAATCGCAAAAATTGAATCGCCCATGAACTTATCCACGTATCCGCCGTGCTTGAGTACAAGTCTTGTTGCAATCGTCAGAGCATTGTTTAGAAGATCCACTACCTCTTCTGGCTTTGACTGTCTTGAGATTTTTGTAAAATCAACAATGTCAGTGAACATGATCGTGGCTTCGCGTACTTCGCTTACGATTTCGCGGCGCCCCAGGCGTACGTTTTCTTCTGCTTTTTGTATTACGATCGCGGGAATATACTGCCGCGCAATATTATTTACCTGCATGTTCTCTACAAGATTGCTTTCTGATCGGGGACTCTCTCCATGTGCGAAGACAATGCTCCAGAAAGTATACACGCGCATCTGCGAATCCATGAATCCACTTATGTTGAACACTAGATCGCTCTTCCCATCTGCCGATGCAAGCTGCAGATGATAATTTTCAAAGCGTTCGATTAGGCGAATGCTCCGCGGTCCTCGGAATATGTCGTCGATGAACTTCTGTGGAATGAGGCCGTTGCATTTGTTTGCTTCGCTTTTTTCAAGGCCCATTTTGCGCAGAAATGCCGGCGAAACCGCCCTCAGATTTCCTTGTATATCAAATTGAAGTACACACAGATCCATTCGTTGGAAATATTCCTGGGCCAGGTTCGCATCTGTGATTACTTCCGGGAGAACCTCAGTATTGCCGATTTCGTTTTTGCCTGAGAGTGGAATTGTAAACGAAACGATGGTTTTGTCGTTCTTTACATGAAAATTCAGGTTATCGGGCGTTAGCCCCATGCCGCGCAGCGTCATTACAATCAAAGGAATTCCAAGTCCAGCTCCTTCCCCATGTCTATCGCGCGTATCATCTTCAAGCAAGACTGAAAGTTGTTTTAGCTGTCGCGCGTTCTTAATGGAACGCATGATTCGATCGAATTCAAGGTCAGATGGGCTGCCCTGATTTACCACCATGATGGTTGCTGAGGATTCGCGTCTTTGCAGGTAGACCTTTACGCCGAGCCGCTTTTCTCGCGTTAGATCAGAAAAGAAACGCCCTTTATGCGTTTCGATTTCCGTTTTGAATAAGCTCAGCCACGCTTCGTATGAAACATTATCAAGCCCAAGCTCCTTTACAAAATGTTCCAGATATAGATTTTTGTAAACGGCCTTTAGCGCGTTTACAGCCAGTTCGAATGTAACGATGAATAGAGGACCGACTAGATCGGGCCGTTCAATATCAGCACAGAGCCGATCGACCATTGCCTTAATGTCATTTTGAACACCTCCGTGGAGGTCGTATACCAGTGCAACCTCCGTACTGGCGCGGAGTTTGGTTTTACTCGAGCGACGCTGCAAACTGGAAGAACTCATCGCTGCTGAGGATTGCAGGCGTCTTTTTTATCCATTGTGCATGCGACTCTTCGCTGATTCCCAGTTCCATCCGTACAGGCGAAATCGATTCGTCCATGCCCTGTGTTCTGTGTCCGTTCCCGCTGGCTTTTGCAAGGAAGTTCGCATAACGTATCAAGCGCACGATTCCAGCTTCGCGCATTGAAATATCTTCCGGAATTTGATCTGTTGAACGAGCTGCCGCGGCGAAGACAGCGGGTAGATTCCAAGCTTTCACGGCGTATAGACCGGCATCCATGTGGGTTAAACCAAATATTTCAAGTTCAGCGACTTCAAACGGCACAGATCTCGTGACAACCATGTTGATTACTTCTACGAATTTCTGCCTGTCATTCTCTGAGAGAACTGCTTTGCCAATGTCATGGAGCAAGCCAGCCATGAAGGCCTCTTCTGCCATGTCGTTTCTTTTTAGATCGAGTGCTACTTTGCGCGCGAGCGCTGCAGTTGCAAGGGAGTGCTTCCACACTAGTTCTTTAAAGCGCGCATTGGTTCCCTTGAACATGGACTTACTTGCAGCAAGCAGAATCAATGAGCGGATCATTTTGATGCCCATCAAGGTTCCAGCCTGAGGAATGGTCTTAACATTTCCATTCCTTGCATAAAACGTTGAGTTTGCTGCTTTTAGAATTAGCGTACTGATTGCCTGATCTGATTTGACCATGCGCTCAAGCTCAGTGAAGCTCATGTCTTCGTTAAGATTCAGGATATGCGTGGCTATTTGTGGAAGTACGGGCAACTGACGAATTTTTAGAACGGCCGATTCCATCTCAGGCACAATGAGAGCCGATTTTTGATCGCGCAAATAGAAAACGGGAAACGGCTGAAAAAAGCAAAATTGTGATGCTGGAGTGTATTTTTAAGCCTTTTGTTCATTGGCAGGCTCGCTCCTGGATGGCTCCTTTGGAGTTTCCTTTTTTTCAGCGTCAGGCTTGGACTCTGTTTTAGGTGGTTCAGTTTTGGATGGTTCCGATTTTGCTGGTTCCGATTTAGTTGGCTCAGGCTGTCCTGAAGGTTTTGCCGCTCCTGCTGGTCCATCAAGGTTGATCTCAAAAATATCGTACGGTGAATCTCGTAGTCCAGTGACGTAAGCCACCGTTACCCCAAAGTAATACGGATTCTTAATCTTCATTACTTCAAGTAGCTGTTTGGCAATTGCATCATTTGTTATAGAAAACGGATGCACACGATCGCGCTGTTTGTCGTAGTAGATTCCTTCCCAGGTCCCAACTGCGCGGCCCCTATATTCAAGCATCAGCACTTTCCCAAATACAGAAAAGCTCCGTTTGGAACCAGTTTTGCTCACGACTAATTGACGTTGAAAATTTTCCGGAGCCTGCGCTGCCAGAGCAAAGGCTTGCGTAATTTCCATTCCAGTTGAAAGACCAATTGGTTCCACGCGATGAATTCTGTAACTGATGATCATCTCGCGATTTACGTTCTTCTGGACAAAGTTCACAAGATTACTGTTTGCCTGGTCTATGCTAAAGGGGACGTTTCTGGACTTGGGAGTGAAGCAGCCGTCGTTTGCTTCGTCGCATGATTCATTTTTGTCAAAATGGACTATGTCGTAGAGACCTTCGTATGAATTGAAAAGGATGCCCGATTGTTCGATTTTTGTTGGAACGACAATGGCCCAGCCTTCCGCATAGGTTCCCAGGGCCTGCAATTGGGCGGAAGCGATCAAAAGAACTAGAACAATCAGCGATTTCATAGTTTGCATGTGTTATTGACGAGTTCACCCAGTATCGAGTATACGGAAGTTTCTGCAAGGCTTTCTCAAGAGGTATCAAAATGAAACTGGATTTCAAACACGCTGACCCTGGTCTCCAACTGCTTCCCAGGGCGCAGGAAGCGCAGGCCCTGCTCGAAGCTAAGAAGTGTAAGGGCGCAGAATTTCTCGGCTGGTTGGATCTGCCAACGACAGCCCTCGGGGCGGTTGATCCGGTTCTTGAGGCCGCCGCAGAGATTCGCAAGAACAACGGGTTGATTGTCATTGGAATTGGAGGTTCATATCTGGGGGCACGCGCCGTGATCGAGGCCCTGTCATCCGGTCTCCCACAGGATGCGTCCGGGTTTCCGGTGATCTTCGCCGGGCAGAATATGGATCCAGTCTATCACCAGGCTTTGCTTTCCACAATTCGCGGAAAAAAATTCGCAATCAATGTTATTTCAAAAAGCGGGACAACAACAGAGCCCGGGCTTGCGTTTCGCATACTCCTTTCGCATCTAGAAGCGAATCACACAGAACAGGAAATCTCGAGGCTAGTTTATGTTACAACAGACGCAAGCAAGGGAAGCCTGAGGCCACTCGTAAAGAGTCGGGGCTGGACCAGCTTTGTAATTCCTGATGATGTAGGTGGTCGATTCAGTGTTCTTACTCCGGTGGGGCTTTTGCCAATAGCTGTGGCTGGCAAGGATATCAAGAAACTCCTTGAGGGTGCGATTTCCATGGCAAATTCGATTCGCAAGGATACATCGGCCAACAACCTGGCCTTGCAGTATGCGTGTTATCGTAATTCAGCCTATGTTAAAGGTAAAAAAATCGAACTATTCCTGAATTATCAGCCAGGTCTCCATTTTATTGCAGAATGG
Source organism: Spirochaetia bacterium (assembly GCA_021413825.1). Classification (GTDB taxonomy): domain Bacteria; phylum Spirochaetota; class Leptospiria; order Leptospirales; family Leptonemataceae; genus JAEUSB01. The sequence goes on from JAIOPQ010000032.1 coordinate 17,437, forward strand.
TGGAAGCAACTGTACGGAGAATCGGAAGGAAAAGAGGGAAAGGGAATCTTCCCGGCCTCCGTGGATTTTTCCAGTGATCTTCATTCAATGGGTCAGTGGATCCAGGAAGCGGAACGGACGTTATTCGAAACTGTAATCGATGTTGAGAAACCCCTTAGCGATATCAAGGTTCCTTCTTCCAAAGTGGATGACGGACTGGAATATCTGGCTGGTCGATCTTTACATGACATCAATCGTGTTGCAATCGCGGCAGTTCAGGATGCGCATCAGGAAGGCCAGGTATCTTCAATGCGAATTTCTTTACCAGAAATGAATGAGTATCATCTGGGTGGATTACTTTACTTCTTTGAATATGCATGTGCCGTTTCTGGAATCATGCTCGGCGTAAATCCATTTGATCAACCGGGTGTAGAAGCGTACAAGAAAACAATGTTCAGGATGCTAGGTAAGCCTGGGGCATAATTTTATCCGCAGATGGATGCAGATAGACACGGATTGGAAATTGGATTCATCAGTGCGAATGCGTATTCCTCTGCCGTTAGTTCTAAGAACTCCCTTTCCCTGAAACCAGAGCGCCGTAGAGCGATTCTGAATCCAGGGTAAACTTTACGTCCAGGGTCATGCGCCAGCTTGCCATTGCACCCTGGTAGACCAGAAGCGTTTGTCGAGCAAGCAAATGCGTGTTCTGTTTGGGGAGCAGTGATGATTGGATCAATCCATCGGAGTATTTTCGAAATGATTCCAATCAGATCTTTGTAACTTCCTGCACTTGCTTTTGCATTGGATGCGTTGATCCAATTTGATATGAGAAGCCGGCAACCGGGCAAGCGTTGAATTCACCCCCTGATTCAATATCAGACGCGATAAGCCTGATGAGCCGTTTAAAAAAGTCATCCGCATTTTTGGCCTGCTTCATAGTCGCTCAATTCGTATAATTAAGAAGCGCCCTATCTCCTGGACGTATTCGGCGCCCATCTCATCCTTTGATGCGTAGTACTGGTACAGCGAAGTTTTGTTGGTCACGGTCCTTCGAAACTGAGATAAGAGTGCGATGGAACGAGATGGATGCGAACGGCCATGTCAATAACTCGGTTTTCATGCAATATTTCGTTCAGTTCGCATTCTCACCATGTTCACTGATGTTGAAAAGGCCAGGGGCACAGTATTGCAAACCATGTTTAGTAGCAAAATGGGTGATCTGATTTGCAGTGCACGGTTCAAGGGAGTCTTTATGGATTTTGGTCGGTTTCGTCCGGTTCCTTTCCCACCCGAATTCCTTGAGCGATCAGGTCTGACGTAACTGTCATTGGCAGAGACAAGGAGAGTTGAGTTTATCCGCAGATGGATGCGGGTGGAATTTGATCATCAGTGCAAATCGGTATTCATCTGTGGCAAAATCTTTTTCCCGCCGTATTCGGCTTCCCCTTACTTACAATCATCAAAATATTCACCGGCCACGGCTGCTCCGCGTGGCCACGACTCATAGCCCTGGGAAATTTGGTTCTGGCCTGTGACTGAAAGTAGTTCTAATGCGTATGCATGCAAATAGCAGGCACGCTTAGCATGGGCTTCCGGCATGTCGCGACTCAGGTCTGCTATCGATTTGCCGCACGTAGAAACTGCCTGTTTTAATAGATCGCTAGACGAAAGATTGTTGCGACCTGCAGTCTTGAAAATCGCATTCCATGGAGCGCCCAGTCCGTAGAGGGGTCTGGATTTTTCTTCTAAGGTCATGCCACCAGCGAAGGTGCGCAGGCCTGAGTTTCTGAAGATGTTTTCCTGGATTTCTTTTCTACAATCTTCCAGTCGGCCAATCTTGAAGCAGGCTGAGTCCGACTTTAGTTTCTTGATTCCGTCATTCATGCCATCCGGCGTAGAGACAGAGCGAATTTGTTTGTCCGCTCCGGTTGCGATTTGAACTGTTGCCCCGCCGATTTCAACGATCGTGTGCTTGCTTGAACCTAACTTTTCGCGTACGGACAGCCAGGCTAATCGACCTTCTTCATCCCCTGTAATTACACGCAATACAGATGGGTATCCCTGTGGCAGCAGGACGCTTCCTGATTGTTTCAATACCGCCTGTTGTCCTGCAACGGAAATTCTGCGAAATCCTCCCGTCCCCAGTAAGGCCGCCCCGGTCACACGCTTCCGCGAGGATTCATCGAGCATATCAAGGCCGCGCCGAACGGTTTGCTCTGCGCCACCCGGTCCAAGGTCGGCCAGTCCGTTCTCTGCTTTGATGTCTTTACATCCAAATTCCGTATCGCTTGCCCGACAGCGATCGGTGCGGCTCACAGCGAACAGACACACACGAGTTCCGGACGATCCAGCATCAAATATCATGTGAATGGGTAGCGAGTCATCGTTCCGGCGCGAAGTGCAGGCAAGAGCAGGAATCAATAAAAACAGCAGGAGGCGTGTAAGCATGACCCATTGGCCCAAAACTCAATCGGTGGACAAGAACAACTTCAATCCCATGCTAGCTACATGCGCCTGAAAATCATAATCGGCTCCCTCTGCGCATTCATTGCGATGAACCTTTTAATTGGATGGATTCTTCCCACAAGCGATCCGTATCTTGACACTGACCTGTTTGTCTGGCAACAGAAGCGGAGAACGTTTGAATCTGGACTTAGTAGCGATACATTGATCCTGGGCGATAGCCAGGCCATGAGCGGCATCCTGCCTGAGGCCCTTACACCATTCGGGTTCAAAGCTCAGAATCTGGCTGTGCCTTCGCAGCAGCCGGAAGGCCTGGAATATACGGTTAAACAGATTTCCAGATTTGCACCGGCTACCAGACGTGTTATTCTAAATGTCAGTCCTTTTACGCTCTTCAAGAGCGAAGTCTGGCCCGCTTTTCTAAATTACTATAGAGAGACATATGATTTAAGTCCGTTCGATTTTGAACCCGCGCGAATTCCACTTGCAGGTAAAAATTCCGGAGATGCGATTTACAGGGGATTTCGACTATTACCAATCTTTAAACTTCGTGATCGATTCGCTTCCATAATCGCCGATGCATCACCATTGAAGCTTGCTGGTAAACGCTCTGAGCGTAATTTGCAGGTGAAGACCATTCTGGATGCGCACAATGGCTACTGGGTATGGCAAAGTGAGGATTCGTTTAAGTGCGCTGGAACTCTTCCCGCGATTCCGGCGCTTGCCAGTCTAAAATATCAAGATCGCCCCGAGTCTCTTGAAAGCTATCAAAGAGTTATTACAGCTCTAAAAGATCAAGGAATTGAAGTGATCCTGGTTTTCATTCCACTTTCAGATGTCTGGGCTGGGCTGGCCGCCTCCGGGACGGAATTGCGAGTTTATCAGGCTATGCAACGTCTTGAAAGTCAAGGTATCAAAACTATTAAGATGCCGTCGCGCTCAGAATATGCAGGATTGTTTCATGACTGGACACATCTGAATTACTGTGGCGCAAAAAAATACAGCGCCTGGTTGGGAGATAAGATCAGTAAGGAAGCCTTCCATCCACCTACTGAGGCGGATCATTGAGGTAGTTGAAGAGATGCAAAAGAGCCATTCGTCCAGAGTATTCGCGGATCCGCTCGCGATCAAACGGCATAAACCATTTTACTGCTAGCGGCTTCTTTCCACGTTGCATAGCCGCACAATAGACAGTGCCCACTGGTTTTTCTTTTGAGCCACCATCGGGTCCGGCAATTCCGGTAATTGAAATCGATATGTCCGCTCCCAGGACGTCAAGCGCTCCGCTTGCCATTGCAAGGGCCGTTTCTTCGCTGACTGCTCCATGCTTTGCCAGAATATCCTGGCTTACGCCGAGGAGTTTGGTCTTGGCCTCGTTTGCATACACCACGCAGGAACCCTGGAAATACTGCGACGATCCGCTGCGGTCTGTAATCAGCTTCGCGATCAAACCTCCAGTACAGGATTCTGCGAGGCCAAGCTTTAGATTCTGCGCAATGCATAAATCGTGCAGTTTTTCTTCCACTGGAAGGTCCAGCTTAATCCCTGGGTATGCCGCAGCAGCAAGCGAATCGATTTTAGCAAGCAGACCTGTGTCCGACGTTTCAAAAAATAATTTGATAAATCCGGCCTGTGCTGTAACTCCCCAGCGAAAATCAATCGGTAGATCCGTTATCAATCCAACCTGGGTATCATCGCCGAATAACGTTGCCTGAACCTGGCTTTCACCTACTCCGTAGATCAAAAAGACCAGGCGTGATCTGTTGTGTGCAATGAAGCGGCGCTTGATTTCAGGAAACAGTTCATTTTCAAACATTGCCTTCATTTCTGAAGGGACGCCTGGCATTGCGGCGACCAGCACGGAACCTGATCCTGCGGGCACATCCACAATCATTCCCGGTGCCATGCCCTTTTCATTTCTTAGAACATGCGCGCCTTCAAGGACGCGAGCTTGTCTTCTTGCAGATTCAAGTTTGATTCTAGCCGAGCGTTTGGCCGCAATCTCAAGCTTGCGCATCGCGTATTCATCTTCGGAAATTCCACGGCCTGTAAACTGAGCCAGTACATCAACGGTGAAATCATCTGCAGTCGGACCAAGCCCGCCAGTCATTACGATTCCCTGGGTACCCGGGAGGGCCCTGATGCGATTTAGTTCTGCGAGGATTGCTGACGGGTCATCTGGAAGTAGAGTGATGGCCGCAACTTCAAGTCCTGCTTCAGACAATGCGCGAGCGATATCCGGTCCGTTTGTATCACGCGAACGACCGCTTGATAATTCGGAACCGGTTGAAAAAATGTAAAATGGCATGAAACGATGCGGGCCTTGCGGCCCGCCCTGATATCAGAGGTTGATATCGTAAGAAACGCCCATGAAGATGAAACCCTTCGTTTGCTTTTCTTTTGATTCCCAGAAGAGCTTATCTGTAATAAGTTCTTCAACTACTGCATTGATTGCATTTGTTCCAGCTACCAGAACAATCGGGATATTGAAGTATCCTTTGTATTTCGACTGAGTCGTTTCCTGACGAACTCCAGCCATCACATGAAGGTCTGCTGTAACATCGTACTGTGCGCCAATCATCCAGCGGTTAATGTCTACAGTGTACCCTGCAGTTGCATTGTCCAGGCGAAGGAATGGAGTATTTGCAGCCACACCAACAACTGTTCTTTTGTCAGTCATGCTACCAGACACATGTCCAAGACCAGGGGCCGTTGTAACATAATCAGCCAGCAAAGAAACTTGAGGTGTTACGTAGTACTGAAGACCTGCTCCAACATAGGTTCCTTTTGCATCTGCTTTGAATGGGCTGTCCAGACTTTTTGAAATAGTAGCATTCCCCAGAGTGAGTTCATTATAGTTGAACTCCTGGAAATGCCATCTTGCGCCAAATTTTGGTGTAACAAACAATGTTTTATCTATTACGGGAAGTTGATAGCCAGCTTCCAGTTCCCAATCTGAAACTTTGAATTGATCGAGTGAAACAATTGATACTGCCAATGCAGGATTGTTTGTGACTCCGTTGAATTTGTAATCAGGTTGATAGCGGCTGTAATTTCCGGCAAGGATCAGGGTTCCCGGACCAACTCCGTCTTTCATGTACTGCGCGCCCAGTGGGAAGATTGTGTAGGTATCTTTGTCTACCCATTCCAAATTCAAGCGACCAAAGTTGGCCCCGGTGAGAAGGTCATCTTTGAAGAATCTAGGTTCGAGTTCTGGATCCAGTTGGCCTGGCCATAAACCGAGATTGAGGCGGACCTTATCCGCGAATACTGGAGTTGTGACAAATGTGCAAACCAGAAGTAGAATTATTTTACGTAGCATGATCCCTCCGAAAAACCTCGTTTAGACAGCGATGTCTTTCGCTAATTAGTATGACCCAGCTTTCCGTTGTCCTCGCCTTTTTCCATCACAAAACCATATTCCATGTGTCGCATTTCTAGTTAGGGCAGTTTTTTGAATTCGACAGTCGCGTACTTATTTCGATCTTAGGAATATGTGCGCTCTGCCGACTCGATTCATGCGCAGTGGCCTTTGTTTGCTTATTCCTATCGTTTCTTACCTTATTTGTGTTAGTAGTGTCCAGGCTCAGCGCGCGCCCGCTCAGGATTGGCTGGCAGATCTGGATCGTACACTCAACGCTCCTTCCGGTCTTATGACAGGGCGGCTAACCGTTGTTTCCAAAAGCGGCCGGTCGCTTATATGGGATTTTAATACCTATAAAAAGGGAACAGACATACTGTACTTGTTCTCAAGCAGAAGTAGAGATCTAGAGCTCAAACTCTTATATAAACGCGCAGGCGAGATCTGCTGGATCTGGGATCGCCTTCGTGCATCGCTTTTCAAAAAGCGTGATCTTGAAAAATTTGAATCTATTCTAGGTAGTGGCTTCGCCTACGCCGATCTCTCTGGTCTCTCGTATGAAAGTGGATACGATCCAATTTCATTGAAACCCGGACAGGGAACCATGATCCTAAAAATCAAGCCAGTAAGCGAATCGGGATATACTGAAATTGTTGTGCAGATGGATGCAACGAGGAAGCGGCCCATTCGCATGGACTTCCATGGTAAAGACAAGGTGCTTGTAAAGACTCTAAAGTTGGGTTACGACTTGCCGCTCTATAATCCACGGCAGCGTCGCCGGGAGTATCTGGTTTCACCTGTGTTAATGGACGTGCTTGATCTTGAAACCGGACGTATTTCGCGCATTGAATTTTTTAGCTTTGATCCCAACGTTAGCCCAGATGATTCTCTTTTCAATCCGGATTTCTTAAATCGATGATGCTAGAAGATACATTGCGCCTTCTACTTGGAGGCATTGGCAGAAGCGAAGAATACGAATTCTATTTGAACCGTTTCCGTGCGTACGATTCGCCCTGTTTCTGTTTTCTGATTCCAGATATCGAAACAATGACTTCAGCTCGGGCTTCCATTCTGGCGAACCTCGAATTCCTGATGAAGCTGGAATTGTATCCTGGCATTCTGTTCTCTGGAATGGCCGCGTCGCATAGCCTTGTGCAAGACTTTATACTGCAAGCATCTGGCATTGTAAAACCCATTCCACTGGATTCAAATACGCCTGGAGCGCGGGCATTGGAATTAGCACAAGAAGCAAGGGCTGCCTTTAGAATCCCAATTTTTCTCCGCCCTGATCTCACGCTCGATCGTGCTATACTGAGTCTTTCAACGATTGCGCAGCGATTTCATTTGTTACGCCTGGCCGGCCCAATTCAGAACCAGAATTCCACTGTGCCCTATGCCGATCCGCTGAGTTTACCGGAATCTGTTTCCCCGGCCGATCGTGCGCTAACGCTTATGTCTGACGCCGTGGTCAAATCTGCTGGCGGACCGGAATCAATTCATATTTCGCTTTGCACGCCCCATCAATTACTCCATGAAATTTTCACGGTTAAAGGATCAGGAACGATCTTTAGGCCCATGTCTGCAATTTTGCATTTGAAAACCGGTCGTGAGCTGGACGAACGTCGGCTGATTGATCTACTTGAAACAAGCTTTCAAAAGAAACTGAAAAACCAGGAGTTTCTGACCAACGTAACAGATTTCTATCTGGAAGCGAATTACAGGGGTGCAGTTCTGCTCGAATCTGTTCCGGCAGGAACGTATCTCTCCAAATTCGCTGTCAGCACACAGGCAAGAGGAGATGGAATTGCTCAGGACCTCTGGGATGCTGTAGCAAAGGATCAAGGTTCCTTTTTTTGGCGTGCGCGTCGCGGCAATTCGATTGAGAAGTGGTACGCCAGAATTGCTGACGGGTTTCAGCGCAGTGGGAAGTGGGTTATTTTCTGGAAGAATGTAGAGCCGCATAGGCTACCAGACGTTATCCGCTATTGTGAAGAAAGAACTGAGGATTTTTACAATGTACTTTAGATATTTCATAAAATCAATGATAACGGTTATTTTGTTTGCAGGTGGATTGTCAGCAGCACCAGCATGGGATATGAGTTCCCTTGATTCGTTTGCCCCGGCAGTAATGCGCAAACGCGAAATGGGCGGTTTGCAGGTATGCGTTTCTGATAAGGTCAGATCCGAATGTTTGGCCTACGGAGTTCGGGATACGGAACGCAAGCCGGTCACACCTAATACATATTTCCTGGGCTCCGGACTAATGCAGCCTGTAACTGCTCTAACGACAGGGGAGGTTGCAGCAAAGTCCGGTAAAAAACTAGCCGACGTGGTATATAAATCGGGTTCAACTGAGATTCGCCTTGAACAGTTGTTGACCCAGACATCTGGATTCTCTGTTGCCAAAAGTTCATATCTTGCGGGTACAAAAAAACCGGAACTCTTACCGCAAGTCGAATACACTCCAGGCACAGAATTTCTAGCGACTCCCACAAACTATTTTGTAATGGCTAAACTAACGGCTGAATGGAGCGGCCAGGATTTTGTGAAATCAGCAGCCGCACACGTCAGGTCAACTGGAATGGATCTGATTCAGAACTCGGAAGGTCTTTTCCTGAGTAATGGAGGCCCGCTGGATGACGTAGCGGAGGGAGTGGCTGCACCTGGTTCAAAGGTATTTCAGATCCAGTTGCCTGAAACGGCAGAGCCGGCCTGGGATGGTCTCTGGACCACTGCGCGGGGCTATTCGACGTATCTCCGTGGCCTTTCGAATTCGCGAGGCAAGAATTTGTTCAAGCCGCTATTCCAATACGATCCGGCGCTCGGTGGTTCAGTGCCGGGGTTTCATTTGATGAAAGATCGCTGCGGTTCTTCTATATTACGAGTAGAGGGTGCGCGGGGTGGTTTTGTTTCGTTTGCAGCTTTGTTCGAGGATGGTCGATCGATTGTAATTCTCGGGAATGCGCCACATCCTGAAGTTGGGCGCGAACTATATCAATTTATCCGCAAGTTTGTCTGGAAAGAATCCTGTATAAATGAGGAAACCCTTACCGCAGTTGGCGAAGACCTTGATGGATTCTACAGGCCAAACCATG
>JAIOPQ010000048.1 GCA_021413825.1 Spirochaetia bacterium
AATCCAATTTCTTCTGGAATGCCGGCATCTTTGCCTGGAAGGGCCGGGTAATTCAGCAAGAGTTTGAAATTCATGCACCGGAAATCTGGAAACCAATCGCAGACGCTAAGAATGAGAATGCCTTGAAGGTGGCTTTTAGCGAAATGCACGGTGCGCCCATTGACATTGCCATTCTTGAAAAGTCAAAACGTGTCATGATGGTGCCGGCTTCCTTTCAGTGGGATGATGTAGGATCCTGGATGTCCTTGCCGAGGATTCTCAAGGCCGACGAGGCCGGCAATGTCAATGTGTCTGCCAATGGCGTGCTCCAGGCCACGGGTGCTGAACGCAACATAGTACTCGCAAACAAGAAGCTCATTGCCCTTCTTGGGGTGAAGGACCTGATTGTGGTCGAAACGGATGACGTAATCTTCGTTTCAGACGAGAAATCGGTCGGCAAGATCAAGGAAATGCTCGCAGGAATGCATAAGAATTCTTCTTTACACGAACACCTTTAAATCGAGAGTCGGACATAATGCCTTCCGGAAGAAAAAGAAAGCGGATCAAAATCCGCACGCACAAGCGTAAGAAAAAGCGCAAAGCCAATCGTCATAAAAAGAAGATTCGCTAATTTCTCCAGATAAACGGAATCCGGGTTCCTACCGATCATATAGGTAGGATGTTTCTTAGAAACCCGGGTACTCCGCCAATGGACACGCTCCATACTAACCGCGTACTTTTAACCATGGCCGGAGTCTCAGTTCTCCTGGTCTTCATGGACCTGCAGGCTGGCCGCCAGCTCAGGGATAGGGTAGAATCGGTCCCGGACAAGATACTCTCAGCACAGCCCATTTCGAGGGAAGACCTGCAGGGCGCCAGGCGTCAGATTAGCCAGGCTGCAGATCAGTTGCCGGGCGATCTCCCAGCCAAAGCAACGGCGCTGCCCGGACAAATTCCAGCCGGGATTCAGAAACCCATCAAGCAGTCCGCCCTGTCCATCTTCCAGGGTGTAACCACGCAGGGATCAAAAGCCCTGGGTCGCGACGAGAAGCTAAGCGTTGCTGGTGGATGGGATCTTTTCTTCATTGAATACAGAGGCAAAGAATCAGCCCTCGTCCGAGTGCGTCGCAAGTGGCCAGGCGAAACAGTGACTGTTCGCGCTGTGCTGCAATATTTACAAAAGGGACCCAACACGGTTGAGATCGGGCTATTAAACGCATTTGAAAACGTTCGAGTCGGATCATCTTCTCTAAAGGATGGTGTGCTAACAGTGGAATGCGATAGCGGGTTGCTACGCATGAGCAGCCACGTGATCCAGGATCGCGTGGATCAAATCGTTTATACCATGACTCAATTCCGTGAGATTAAAGGTGTGCGACTCGTAGTAGAAGGCGAGCGCAGACCATATCTGGATCGGACTTTGAAACGATCCGGTCGTAAGTTCAAAGACTACAATTGATTCTACTCTGAATCGCGAAATGCGTAGAGGACCATGGCCGATGTCATGGCGAAACTACCGGCAGCAAGCTTGCTCATTGCATGATACCAGGAGATCCTGAGCCATTTTGCGTAATCGCGCGGCGTCTGAAAATTGCCGCGTGATTTTAAGAGCTTGGGTAATAGACCAAACTCCACGCCAGGAAAGAACAGGGTTTTGCTGAAACCATTAGCCCTCAGAAGGCGAGTGAGGTTAGACTTAGAAAAATAGAACAGATGTCCCGGTAAATAATAGTGATAGTTCGATCCACCTCGCTTAGCCTGCTGACCTTCAAAGTTGGCAGTTTGAATTACAAGCAGACCCCCAGGTCTAATCATCCTTGATAACTCAGCGAGGCTTGCCTGAGGGTCTTCCAGGTGCTCAATCACTTCGATCATTGTGACTATATCAATACTTCTAGGAGCAAATAATCCATCCGTTATACGGCCCTGTTTGGCCTTTAGTCCACGTTTCTTAGCCTCGTTGACAGCATGCCCGGATAGATCGAGTCCCTGCGACGAGTATCCCATGCTTGCTGCCTCAAGGGCCAGACCACCGTACGCACATCCAACATCTAGAAAATCCGCCGGGGCTGGCACAAACTCTTTGATTCGATTCAGTCTGGCTTTCCAGACGAATCTTTCAAATCGCTCTTGTTTGCGTTCGTCTTTATAGGTGTAATCAGCTTTGCCGCTGTAGTAATCTTCTGAGTATAGATCTTCCAATCGTTCTGGCATGGTTGCCTGCATCTGCAATTTGCAGGATGGGCAATGCCATATGTCCAGCTCAGGCTTGAAGCGTTCTATTCTGTAAAGTGGTTCTGTAGCCTGTCCGCAAATAGGACAGGTTACATTTGTCCGACTCAAAGTCGGTTTAGTTGTTTGCGGAGAAAATCCAGTGACTGACACGATGTTTACTCCCCATGGGCACACGCTCTGAGTACCCCAGGCTTACGTCACAGAAATGTTCAAGGAGCAAGTCCCTGGCCTGGTTTCGATTGAATAGACGGATTTCTGCGCCTTTCATATCCGGATTGCTTTTGAAATGAGTATCACGATCAGACCTGAGTGTTCCAAAGAATCGACCGCCAGGTCTGAGGATCCTGCAGATTTCACGAAGCATGTTTCTTGTCATGGTTTCTGAATTATAATGCAGTACCCCCCAGGCAATAACTGCGTCTAGGCTTTCATCCTGGAGGGGTAGACGGAATTCGTCCTTCTTTAGCATTTTGATGTCAAGCGGATGGAACACCGCATAACGGTATTTCTTTCTACACAGTTCAAGGCCTGTTTCGCTTACGTCTGTTGCATGAATGCTGTTGTATCCGCAGTCGCGAAGGAGTGCAATATGGCGTCCACTTCCGCATCCAAGATCGAGGGCTGATTGCCCGGGAAATCCCTTCAAGAGTCGAACGAGATTTTCATCCGGATACTCTTGCGCTGCCCGACGACGGGTGTAATGCTTATCCCATGTGCTTCGATTTGGCAGCAACAGTTCTGTCATTTCTGAGATTTGTTCAGCTGGTTGCATAATTTATCCTGGTTTGTTCTGCGGCTTTTCTTGCCAGAGCTACAAGTGATTCAATTGATTCGAGTGTGGACGTTAGACCAAATACGGCTGGCCTTTCTAGATTTCCCATTTTCAAAGATGTCTCTTTTCCGCGGCCGAGAAGCACCTTCTCAAAAAGGAACTCTTTTGAGTTATGTAACCAATCCGGGAATTGAACGGACTGAAATGTACCTTTTTGCGGCAACAGAAAGTGAATTACAGCAGCATGCCCGGCAGGCGGAATTGCAGGCATTTTATCTTCCGTGAGAAGGCGAACGAGCCAGTCGAAATAGCTCTGACCGGTTGCGGCGGTGAATGCAAAATCTGCCAGAAACTCTCCCCCAATTTCAGGTGAGGCCTCGATCAAATAGAGTTGGCCGCGCAGATAAATGAATTCACTTACGAGAGGGGATGTGCGCAAGCCACTCAAGGACACGAGTCTCTGGACAATACTTTCGATATCGCATAGAACCTTATCCGGCACAGATGCCGGATAACGGTGCATAATCTCTGCAAAAAGGGGAGGTTGCATCGAAATCTCTTTGGAGGTCACCATTAGATTCTTGTATTCACCCTCGTGTGCGGCGCCAAGGACAGTAAGTTCAGTCCCGCCTTCGAGCAATTCTTCTAGAAGCATTGATTCATCGTCCACGGCGTTCAGAAAGGCGCGCTTGCTTTCCATATCGCGCAGGATTTCAAGATTAAGCTTGCCGAATCCCGAGATCGGCCGCGCAATCAGGGGGCCAGCGCAATAGATTGCATTACGCTCGTACTGCGATTTCCAGCTAAACGACTTTGGGCACTGTATCCCGGTTCTCATCAGGGCGCTCTTGAAGCGGCGCTTGTTCTTAAAAAAAGCTACGCTGGAATTTCCAGGGCCCGGAACTCCAAATGCCTGGCAGAGTGCAGAGCTCGAGAGCAATGCAGGCCCAAAGGATCGTGCGGCGATTCCCCGGATTTCCCCGTTTAGCTCGGCAAGCATCCGACGCATTGTGGCAGGCTTCTTAATACTGCACTGAAAGGAGTGCTCGGAGAGCTGAAAGCCTGGGGCTTCCGGGTTGCGATCGATGGCAGCAACTGCGAATCCCAGGCGCTGTGCCGCTTCGATCAGGGGCATCTGCTGTGCGCCGGCGCCGATTGAGACAAAAACCTTCGCCATCAATCAAATCATCGGAAAATCGGGCCAAAGGGTGAGTCAAAATGCATTTAGAAACGGCGGCGCTTGCCGATGGTCTAGTATGCTTCGCGGAATGTACACAGGGTCCTCTGGGATGATCATGAACCAGTATCGAATGGACGTGATTTCAAATAATCTGGCAAACGTGGACAAGACGGGATTCAAAGAGGACGAAGCGATTTTTAAATCGTTTCCGGAAATGGTTCTGCATCGTACGCGCGAAGACGGTATGGGATCAGTGCCAACGGGGAGTTTTGATCTAGCGCCCGTTGTAGGTAAGCTTGGCCTGGGTTCTGAATTTCACGAAAGTTTTACTCGCTTTGAACAAGGCGCTGCCAAACAAACTGGAAACCCAATGGATCTCATGATCGACGATCGCGGAAATGAAAAGCCAGGGTTCTTTGTGGTGCGCACGGACAAAGGTGATCGTCTAACGCGCGGCGGATCTTTTATTCTGGATCGGGAAGGCTTACTTGTAACGCCGGATGGATTTCCTCTCATGGGCGAAAATGGGCCGATCAAAATAGCACGTTTTAATTTCATGGTAAAAGAGAATGGCGAGGTCTGGATCAATCAGGCGCTGGGGAATGATCCAAAAGCCGGAGCCAACGAAACCTCGAATCGCTGGGAAAATCCTGTGCTGCTCGACAAGATTCAACTAAAGACAGTCGAATTCCCGCGCGAGCTCAAGAAAGAAGGCAATGGATTCTATGCGGATACACCAGAGTCCGGACCGATTGTGCCCGTCCAGGATCGCAATGAACCTACGTTTTTACAGGGATTTCTGGAAGCGTCTAACGTTAATATTGTGCGCGAAATGGTGCAAATGATTGAAGTCCAGCGTCAGTATGAAGCGAATCAAAAATCAGTCACCACGCATGATCAATTGCTCGGTCGATTGATAAATGAAGTTTCTAGATAGATATTTGCTGTTTAGTATCCTGGGTGCCGTCCGTGGTCCTGTGCTTAGACCAATTTCCATGATGAACAAGTAAACTGCCGATGTGCTGCCCCGTGACGTATTTGCATAGCTTCGCCCGGGCGAGTCACATTCAACTGGCAGGCATGAGTCAATCTGACCGGGACATGACAATTCTTACGGCGGTCGATGAATGACTTGAACTATAGAATGCAATTTTCAAACTGCGTTCATGGCTGATTCACTTGAAGGGACTGCACTCCCACAATTCACTCTCGAAAGCACAGAAGGTAAGAGTATTAGCGCCACAGACCTCCGGGGTTCCTGGACAGTGCTTTATTTTTATCCAAAAGACGATACGGAAGGCTGCACCAAAGAGGCTTGCTCGTTTACAGCAAGCATGGGTATGTTTCAAAAGTTGAATGCCCGGGTGTATGGAATCAGTAAGGATTCAGTAGCATCTCATAAAAAGTTTATTGAGAAATACGGACTAAAATTCCCTTTGCTGGCGGATCCCAAAGGACAACTGGTCCGTGCTCTGGGTGCTGGCAAAAACGCGAAGTTTTTGGCTGCGCTACTTGGACTCCCGGCAAGAGATACATTCTTGATCGATCCTCAGGGGCAGATCGTGAAAGTCTGGAGAGATGTGGATCCAGAGCAAACGGTAAGCGTAGCATACGAAGAAATCAAAAAGCGCACCTGAACGGGTAAGCTTGCGATCGCAGTTTCGTACCCCTCAAACTTCGTATCCCTGGATTCATCCAGCGACGGCCTTCATTTTGAAGATTTCTGACACGCGCGGAAAAGACCTTCAGCTTCCTATTTATGGCTTTAACATTTTATCCATGACGACTACATGTATGCCGTCATACTCCAATTCCTGGATGGAATTCCAACCGAGCTTTTCGTAGAGCTTTGCCCCGGTCGATGTGTAAAGATAGATCTGCGCAAAACCAAGCCGTCTGGCTCGTTCTTCAACTTCAGATACCAGCAAAGAGGCAATGTTCTTTCCCCGATGAATTGTAGGAACGTAGACGCCCGCTAACCAGGGAGTGAAGTCTTGCAGTAGGTCCATGTCATGGATTTTTAGTGAAGCAGTTCCCACGGGTTCGGCACCCATAATTGCGACCAGGGTGAAAGGATATTCGGCAACGCACCCGTTCTCGATCGCCCGAACTATGTCTTGTAAGGAGCGGTCGCGGAAATGTCCCCATTCTTGATGAATCCATTGAGCTACCTGAGCAATCAGGTCCGGACGTTCCTTGATGTTTAGAATTTCAATGATGTTACGTTCCTCCGCTGATGGTTCGTCGTTTTGAACCCCGAGTTGTGTGATACTGGCGCGCTTTCTTCCCACAACAGAGTTTCGCCTAACGTGTTAATAGCGGAAGTTATGCGAACGTCAAAGCCAGGCTGCTATAGATTGCCACTAAGATGGCCATGCAAGCGATGGTACCGAAAATATATAGATAGATACGAGCAAGCAAGGAATGTTCGGCAAGACGTCCCTGGCAAAGATGGACAAGTAGAAGGGCCAGCATAGAGTTTCGACCCTCGTACGGAGACCGGACCCGGGTACCGTAGACTAAATCGAAAATAGGCCACAAAACAAGGTGAACGAGTAGGCTGTAAGGAAACGCCGCGAGAAACTGATGGAAATTTCTTGGTTCTCTACCATCGAACGCGATGGCGAGATAAGCTGCGGCCACACCAAGGAAATACGGTGCGTTGCTTCGAATGATCTTACCCCAGGCCAGTCTGACAGAGCTATCAAGAGTTAGAAGCGGAGCGGCACATCGAGGGCAGAACACGAGGCGATCATTGGGATAGAAGCGTCCGCGCTGCGCGCAGTTTGGACAATCGACCAGGAAGCCGGCGTGTGAAGAGCTGGAAATCCTGGACGCCGGGGTTTTGCTTTGCTTATTTGCTGGTGGCTTTTTCATAATGTGCCACTGGGAGTTATTCAAATGTTTTGCTTCCTCATCCTATAGACTTCTTGTCGAGGGCATGCTTGATGCTCGTGTAGCTCAATTCCTTGATTGATTCTGCGTCTATGAAACGGCCGAAAGTCGATTACTGGCACTGTGTTGCGGAAGGCTGATATAGAAAGAAGTCCCGTAACCTTCCTGGCTCTCGAGCCAGATTCTTCCTCCGTGTTTTTCGACAATTCCTTTGACGATCGACATGCCAAGGCCCGTTGAGAGTTCCCCTCTGGTTCCAGCTCGCCGGGCTTTTGAAAACTTATCGAAAATAACCTCCTTCAGTTCTGATGGTATCCCAATGCCAGTATCGCGGATTTCCAGGACGAGATCGTTCGCGGTCTGGTATGACCTGATTTCGATGCGGCCTGATTCGGGAGTGAATTT
>JAIOPQ010000033.1 GCA_021413825.1 Spirochaetia bacterium
AGGATTGTGTACGCAACCGCATTTCCGAGCGGTTATTTCAACTCTGTTCTGTTAGCCCTTGACACCAGGCCCCTTTCCATAAGACCAATTAAAATGCCTTTGATCGACGATATTTCCGACCTTGAAGGGTCTGCCCTGGCCTCGCTTTATGCTGGTGATCTTGCAGCCCTGGACGGCTGGCATGCGCAATTCCTTGGAAAGAAAGGATCGCTTACAGAAATCCTCAAAGGACTCAAGGACCTGGCTCCCGAGGAACGCAAAGAGGCGGGATCCCGCGCGCACCAGGCACGCGAGAAGCTTGAATCATCGTATCTCGAACGCAAGCGCGCGCTTTCCCGCGCGCAAATGGACGCAAGGCTTGCATCAGAGCAATGGGATGCCCTCAGGCCCTATCAGCCAACACGCGGTCATCAGCATCCGATTACACAGATCACAGAAGAGCTAGAAGACCTTTTTACCGTCATGGGATTCACCGTTATGGATGGTCCTGAAGTTGAAACCGACGCAAATAACTTTGGAAAACTGAACTTCTCAGACGATCATCCCGCGCGCGATATGCAGGATACGATCTGGCTCAAAGGTGAAAAAGCACTCATGCGCACGCATACTTCATCTGTTCAAGTACGCTCCATGCAATTGTTGAAACCACCTTTTAGAATCGTGGCTCCTGGCCGTTGCTTCAGATTTGAAGAGACGGACGCATCGCATGAAAACACTTTCTATCAAGCAGAAGGCATGATGATCGACAAGAACCTGTCGGTTGCTAATTTGATTCATGTAATGAAGACTTTTCTGTCTTCTTTCTTTGAACGCGATGTAAACGTAAGGCTACGCCCCGGATTTTTCCCGTTTGTTGAGCCGGGCTTCGAGCTTGATATCCAATGTCTGGTTTGCGGTGGCCCTGGGTGTCCGGTTTGCAAACACAGCGGCTGGGTTGAGCTGCTTCCCTGCGGGATGGTTCATCCAAACGTGCTCCGTGCAGGAGGTCTGGATCCAAATGAGTGGAATGGTTTTGCTTTTGGCCTGGGGCTTTCACGCCTTGTAATGATGCGCTACGCAATCGAAGACATCCGTCATTTCCTCTCCGGGAATCTCCGTTTTCTTGAACAATTCTGAGTCTGGAATACTAAATTTATGAAACTATCATACAACTGGATTTCAGATTACATAGATCTTTCTGGAATTGAAATTAAAGACATGGTAAATCGTTTAACCCTGTCTACCTGCGAAGTGGAAGAAATTGTTCCTGCATTTCCTGATTTGAAAACGGTAATTGTCGCAGAAATTGTTGCGACTGAAAAGCATCCTCAGGCGGACAAGCTGCAGTTATGCGACATCCGCGCGGGCAAGTTTCGCGGCAAAATCGTATGCGGCGCGCCAAATGCAAGGCCTGGAATTCTAGTTCCATTCGCTCCCGTAGGTGCCACCATTCCGGGCAAAGATGGATCTGGAATCCTCATTCAAAAGGCTGCAATTCGCGGTGTTGAATCGGAAGGAATGCTGTGCTCCGCTCTTGAACTTGGTCTTGATAAACTTTTTGCGGGCGATGGCCTGCTTGAATTAGGTGACATCGTACCCGGGATTGAGCCCGGAATTAGCCTTGGAACTCCGATTCCTCACGATTGGACCATTACAATCGATAACAAATCAATCACCAATCGGCCTGATCTGTGGTGTCATTTTGGTTTTGCGCGCGAGATATCTGCAATCTACAAAAAGAAACTTAAGTTCAATCCGCTGGAAGATAAGGTGAAAGTTAAGGCTTCCAAACTTTCAAAGAAAATCAAAATCGAACCTGGTTCAGCCCTTGCGTATTTCGGTTCAGTTTGTGAGAATCTGAAAGTTACAGCAACGCCGCTCTGGATGCGCCTTAGACTCGCCGCCGTCGGTCAGAAATCGATTAACAATATTGTAGATGTTTCTAACTATGTAATGCTGGAACTGGCTCAGCCCAATCATTTGTTCGATCTGTCGACTCTAAAAGAGGGTACAGTCTCAGTCGCTCTCAATCAGACCAATAATGTAAAATCGTTTAAGACTCTCGACGGAGAATCTCGGAGTATCCCGGACAATAATCAAAGCCGGCGATTGTTAGAATCGTTTCATTGCTCAAAGAAACAAATCCAGATATTGCAATGGGTCCCATTTCTGGAAATTCTGTCCCACCAAAGAAGAGCAAGATCAAAGCAACGCTTGAATTCCTACAAACCAGACTTGGCTTTCCTGTTTCCCGCAAGGAAGTTGAATCCACCCTTACCTGGCTTGGATTTGCAATTCAAGCAGATAAAGCTGGTCGAACATTTTCGATTACCGCACCAACCTATAGATCGCAATATGATATTTCGATTCCTGAAGATATTGTAGAAGAATTGGGACGCATTCATGGATACGATCATATAGCGCCTGTTCCGCTTGTGGTTCCTGTACTCGGTAAGTCGCTCGATCATACTCGGTTGCTTGAACGCCGTTGGCGGCGATTCCTTGTAGACTCAGGTTTTGCAGAAACTCTGAGCTACTCATTCTGTACTCGTGAAGACAACTTGCTGTTTGGTTCTGAGGGAATTGAATTACTCAATTCATTGGCAGGGCTTACGCATTTAAAAATGGCATTGTTGCCAGGCGTGCTCAGACATCTGGGCATAAACCAGGATCGTTACGTAGACGTGAATTTGTTTGAAACGGGTCGGGCATATTCGGATGTATTGCATACGGATGGGGCCAGAGCAGACTTCCTCCATGGCTCCGGTCCTGCCAGGGAAGAGAAGCGCTTCTGCATTGCTCGTATGCTTCCAGAGAAGCTGGATATTCCGGCCCAGGAAAATGAGCTGGTTCGATTTAGGGAGATTGTAAGATCGCTTGCAGGGCTGCATGGAAGAGATATTCAAATTGTCCGCACAGGTGGCAGTTCAGACTGGGCCGCCCTGGCTTCTGCGGATCGCCTCTTTCATCCTTCCTGTTCACTTGCGCTCACTGTGGACGGAAAGCAGGCTGGAATGCTGGGCTTGCTGCATCCGGGTGTCGGAGAGACTTATTCACTCAAACGACCCGTAATGATTGCTGAGATTTCATTTGACCGGATTGCAACGGAGCATCGTAGAAAGAAGTATGCACCGCCGTCTGTCTTTCCTGATTCACTCTTTGAGCTTACATTGATTCTGGATGAATTCCGGAGTGCGCAAGAGCCAATCGATGTAGTTCAATCGTTAAATCTAGGGGAGATTCATTCGGTTGAATTGCTCGGAATCTATCGCGGTGCACCAATTGCTGAGGGGAAAAAATCTGCTAGCTATCGCATACGATGCCGTAAGGCGGACGGGACCTTTTCGCAAGAAGAATGGAAGAAGGTATTCGACGGTGTCATTGACGCGCTTGCAAAAGCCGGGATTCCGCTTCGCAGTTAGTTGGTTACGCCGTAAAGGTAGTCAGGAATCGTAATGGAACTGAAAACTTCTAATCAAGAGGGTGTGCTTGTAGTACGTTTACGCGGAGCTCTTGTGCAGGTAAATACTTCCAGGCTTGAGTCAGCGCTGAAAACCAGCCTGCATGCAGGTGAACCCAGGATCGTGCTTGAGTTAAGTGATGTGACGTTTGTCGATTCAATGGCCCTTGGTCTTTTGATCAAATTTCATCTGCAAGCACGCGATGCGGGTGGAGATTTGAAGCTCGTAAATGTCCCTCCAATGCTCGTGGATTCGCTCCGTCATGCGGGCTTTGGGACAAAGATGCCAGGATTTGCTTCGATTGAAGCGGCCATTGCAAACTTCGAGTAGCCTGCGTTTTTATTGGCCCTTCAATCCAAACGATTTCCCTTACTGTTCAGGGTTCAGAGTTGCAAAGTAATTTCCCCAATGGGGACGCTGGCCATCAGCGTCTTGAAATCCGTATTCATCACAGAGACCCCAGCTGCTCAATACTTTGCCTGTCTTCTCAAAGACATCCCGGTCTGCCGCAAGCGATGCAACACCCCTCCCAACAAAAAGAGGAGTTTCTGAAGTCATGAAATGTTCGGCATGCGGTTTGCCTGATTTGATTGCTTCGCGCCAGTTATGTTCCTGAACACCAAAATGTTCGAGCATCGATTCAGAGCGCAAAAAACCCGGTGTAACTGCGAGGGCTGTAATCCCATTGGGTTTTAGATCTGCAGCCATCGCCTCTGCCAGATGGATCGATCCTACTTTGGCCATGCTGTAATACAAATTTCCGCGATACTTGTAATCAACACCATCCGTGATTTCTACTATTAGCCCGGACTTCTGTTTGAGCATTATGGGCGCTGCATAGTAGCTGGTAATCATGTGCGTGAAAACAGCTCCCCTTTGGATTGAAAGTCCGTTGCTGAGATTGTGTTCCCAGAATTTCTTTTCCCAGTCCGTAAGTGGATCCCCGCCCCAGATATCGTTTACAAGTAAATCCAGCCTGCCCTGTTCGAGTTCTACTTTTGCAAATAATTCCCGGACCTCGGATTCAATGGAGTGATCTACACGCACATCAATCCCAACTCCTCCGCGTTCCGTTACAATTTCTGCGGTTTCTTCGATGGTTTCAGCACGATTCATAGTTGATCTGTTCTTTCGCGTTGTCCTGCCCGTTACATAAACCGTCATTCCAGCTTCTCCCAGGGCTGTCGCAATCCCACGGCCTGCACCCCGCGTTGCTCCGGCGACTACTGCCACTTTACCTTTCAATTTCATTTTGTGTTTCATGCATTTACTGTAGCAGAGCGTTGCGTCAGCCATTGTCATATTTAAAAGGATGATGGAGATTTTGAATATGACAGGAGATGGCATATCCTATATGCTAGTCTGGATCATGCGCGCAGATCGTTTGATTTCTATTTTGCTGACTTTGCAGGCAGAGGGAAGGGTAACGTCAGGCGGAATGGCCGGGCGGCTTGGTGTTTCAACGCGGACAATTCATCGAGACATGGAAGCACTCAGCCACAGCGGGATTCCAGTATTTGCGGAGCGTGGGTACGGCGGTGGATGGCAGCTTGATTCGGGTTACAGGACCAATCTAACTGGAATGAAGGTTCGGGAATTGGAAGCGCTACTCCTGGCTCCGTCCGGAAAACTTCTGAAAGACCTTGGCCGTGCGGGCGACTTTGAAACCGCATTTCTGAAATTGCAGGCGTCGGTTCCGCGAGCATTTCGCGCTGAAGCTAAGAAAGTATCTGAACGAATCCTCGTAGATGGTGCACCATGGCATGAATCCAGCGAAACACATTCGCACTTGCCGATAATCCATGAGGCCGTCTGGGCGAGCATGAGTCTTGTAATCGACTATCCGCGCGAAGGCCGGCTGGTGGAGCGCACAATTGATCCAATTGGACTTATTGCAAAGGGTAGTATCTGGTATTTGATTGCGCGAACAAAGGATGGCATGCGATCGTTTCGTATTTCGCGAATTGGAAATGCACGAGTAACGGGCAGGCCATTTGTGCGTCCGGAATTTGATCTGGCCGATTTTTGGGAAAAATCCAAAGCTAACCTGAAAGCAAATTTGCCGCAATACCCCGCTGTCATTGACATAAGTCAAGAGTCATTGGATCGGCTTCATAAGATGCGCTACGTAAACATCAGAAGCGTGAAGACCGTCAAAGATTCGCTACAGGCTAAGGTGATGTTTGAAACGCTGGACTCTGCCTGCTCGATTCTGCTCAGTTTAGCGGATGTTGTAAGAGTTATTCAGCCCGTGCCACTGAGAAAGAAACTGCACGGTGTGGCAAAGAAACAGATGGAAGCTAACGGGTGACGATTGTGGATTCGCTCGGTTGCGCCCGTACAAAAACAAGCCGGGGGTTACCCGGCTTCCTGATTTTGAGCTTTGCTTACTTAGGAGTTGACTGGCCGAGTTTTTGCTTAACCAGAACATTCAATTCTTCGATCTTAGAGTTCAGATCGCGAATACGCTCTTCGCCAACAACTTTCTTAGCTTGCTCGATAACCTGAGCATAGTTCTTTTGCGCTTCCGCAAGGAACACATTCAGATTTGATTCAGCCTTGCTTTGAACATCTTTTGCGCTTCTCAAAGTGTTCTCGAGAATTTCGCGAATCTTGATCGCTGCATCAGAATTGTCTGCTGCGCCCTTGTTCTTTAGCTCACCGAAGCTCTTTTCGAGATTTGCAACTGCAGTCTTGAAATTTGATTCACCGGCTTTGAACAGCCCGATTCCAGCGTTAAGAATGTCTTGCAGGTTCTTTTCAATCATGGTGTTCTCCGTTTAATAACCCTTTTTAGTAAGTGGCGTTTCTTGCGATTCGCCCTTATGCAGTGCACAATAAATTTGGTGCACTGCGCCATCAAGCAAAAAAAACGCCCGTATTATCTTTTTTTCCCATCTAAATTCAAGCAGTCATACGCAGATTACCTTTTTTCTTTACAGGATGACCTAACGCAGCATATAGGTGCGTTTCTACAGTTCGGTGGACATAATTCGGTATGGATAAAGCAAAGATCGAAAAATTTAAAGATCGCCTCTTGAAGGCCAAGGCAGAGATTCTAAAAGAGCTCGAAATGGAGCAGGAATACTTTGTCTACAACGATCAGGGTGACCTGGTCGACGTGGCTGACGGCGTAATTAACAACGAGCTCCTCAATAAACTGTCTGACATGGATCTTGAGAAAGTTAGACTAATCGATGTGGCGCTTGAGAAGATTGAAAAAGGTAAGTACGGGGTCTGCGAAGGCACAGGAAAGGTAATCCCCGAAGCACGTCTGAACGCGATTCCGTGGACTCGCTATACCGTTGAGTATGCTGAGCAAATGGAAAAGTTAAAGGCGAATTAATGACCACCAAGACAGAGCAGAAGTACGACGAAAGTAAGATTACAGCATTAAAAGGTCTCGAGGCGGTTCGTAAGCGGCCCGGGATGTACATCGGAACGCAGGATGTTAGTGGCCTGCATAAGATGGTGTATGAAGTCGTAGACAACGCAGTAGATGAGGCTATGGCCGGTTACGCGCATCACGTAGTTGTGCGCATGTTGCCGGATAACGTTATTGAAGTGCAGGATGATGGCCGTGGTATT
This sequence comes from Spirochaetia bacterium, assembly GCA_021413825.1. Taxonomy (GTDB): domain Bacteria; phylum Spirochaetota; class Leptospiria; order Leptospirales; family Leptonemataceae; genus JAEUSB01. The sequence continues at coordinate 7,029 of JAIOPQ010000033.1, forward strand.
CCAACCGGGTTGCATCCCACTGAAAAAATCTCAACGATCGAAGTCGTAATGACAATGCTCCACGCCGGATCTAAGTTTGGCGACGGTGGATATAAAATCTCTGGTGGTCTGCACGGCGTAGGTGTGTCGGTTGTAAACGCGCTCTCAGAGTGGCTTGAAGTTGAAGTGCATCGCGATGGTGAGATCCATCAGATGAATTTCGAAATCGGAAAAGCCAAAGGTCCGGCCAAACAAAAGGGAAAAACCACTCGCACTGGCACAACCATTCGCTTCAAACCGGATAGCACGATCTTTACTACCGTTGATTTTAAGTACGGTCTATTACATCAGCGCCTGGAAGAAATGGCCTACCTCAATGCCGGCCTCAAAATGGAGCTGCGCGATGAACGCAAGGCTCCGCACAAGAAGGAAGTTTTTCAATTCCAGGGAGGCATTAAAGAATTTGTAGAGAAGCTCCTCCAAAAGAAACAAAAGCTTCATAAACATATCATATTCTTTGAGGGCAAGAATGATCACCTGATGGGTGAGTTTGCTCTGGCCTACACTGATTCACAGTCCGAGCAGATCTTCTGTTTTACAAACGGCATCAACAACCTCCTGGGTGGAACTCACCTGGAAGGATTCCGCACGGCACTTACTAGGACCTTGAACGATTACCTCAAGAAAGATGAGGGAATGAAGAAGAAACTGGCCGGAACAACTTTATCCGGGGATGACGTGCGCGAAGGTCTCGTTGCAGTGCTCAGCGTAAAAGTTCCTGAGCCTCAGTTTAATTCGCAAACCAAGGAGAAATTGGTTAACGCGGAAGTGAAGGGGTTGGTTCAACAACTCGTTGGGGACAAGCTCTCTCTGTTCCTGGAAGAAAATCCAGGTGAGATCAAACCAATCCTTGAAAAATGTATTCTATCCTTTAGAGCCCGTGAAGCTGCGCGTAAGGCCCGGGAGCTTGTAACCAAACGCAAGGGCGTACTCGAAAGCGGCGGCCTGCCAGGTAAACTTGCGGATTGTTCAGAGAAGAATCCGGAGCTCTGTGAATTGTTCCTGGTGGAGGGTGATTCTGCCGGTGGATCAGCCAAGCAAGGTCGTAACCGTAACTATCAAGCAATCCTTCCGCTCAAAGGAAAGATCCTCAATGTAATCAAAGGAAACGATGATAAGATTCTGGAGAATGAAGAGATACGTACACTTGTAACTGCAATCGGCATTGGATTTGGGAATGATGCACTGGATCTTTCCAGGCTCAGGTATCACAAAATCATTATCATGACGGATGCTGATATTGATGGATCGCACATTCGTACATTGCTTTTGACTTTCTTTTACAAAAAGATGCGCCCGCTCGTGGACAATGCATATCTCTATATTGCGCAACCGCCGCTGTATCTGATCAAAAGCGGTAAAGAATCGCAGTACGCATTCACGGATGCGGAAAAAGACAGGCTGGTTAAGAAATTCAATTCTGATAAGACAATCATTCAGCGTTACAAAGGTCTTGGAGAAATGAATCCTGAGCAGCTCTGGGAAACCACAATGGATCCGGAAAAACGCGTAATGCTGAAAGTTCGCCCGCTTGCAGAGATGGGCAAAGAGCTGGCTGTAATTGATCGCACGTTTGAGATTCTGATGGGCGACGATGTTGAGCCGCGCCGGCGCTTCATTGAGCAGAACGCAAGCTTAGTAGCTAACCTCGATCTCTGAGGCGAGTTTGCCGAGCCTTGCGGCGCTCATTTGCAAAATTTGCCCTTACGGGTTTTGCCGCTGGGGCATTTGGCCAAAATTCAAACGCTTTGTGTAACAAGTCGACCTGAACTCCGACGAACTGTGCATGAAGATACTTACTCCCTTTCTCCACGGCCTTCTAGATTATGTTACAGTGGTCATTTTTCTCGTTGCCCCCACAGCCCTCGGACTTGCCGGACTGGCGGCCGTGGTTTCCTACGCTCTGGCAGGAGTACATTTGCTCATGACAATTGTTACGAATTTTAGACTGGGCGTTATTAAGCTCGTGCCTTTCACTTTGCATGGCTGGGTGGAGCGGATTGTCGGACCTGTTCTTGTTATCCTCCCATTCATTCTAGGTTTTGAGAACATTGCCCGGCTTTTCTACATCGCAATGGGGGTTATCATTGTGATCGTTGGGGTGCTCACAAATTACGCGAACGAGACAGCGAACCAGTAGCGCATTCGGGGGCGGCAAAACTGAGGAACTCCCGCCAGCCGCTTCGTTTCGCTTTGGTGCTCGGCATTTTAATGCGCATTTGTTTTTTTCTATCCGCGTTTATCTGCATCCATCTGCGGACCATTCTTTCCGCTCTGGCGTCCTCCGCGGTTAATCCTTCCCGATTATCTACGGAAATGCTTAATAAGCTTCACTGAATTTCCCGCGGCATTGTAGTTTACTTCATCAAATGCATTGGCGGTGACTACTATGCCGCGACCGTGGCTCTCTGGTATCTTATCTGCTGCATCCGCTTCGCGTTTTTTCATTGCAACATGATCGAATCCCGCTCCATCGTCAGTGATGGTGTATATTACGCTGACTGTAGTAAGTTCATATTCCACAATTACTTTGCGATCCCTGTAGGTCGGATCAGCCTGACGAGTTTGAATGAATTCCAGATAGTTTCCTGAACTTAGTTCGCGCGTCTTTTCATCGTAGGTGATTGCAAGATTTCCATGTTCGATTGCGTTGATTAGCATTTCGCGCAAACCAATTCTGAGCGCTGTTACGCGCGAAAGGTCCAGATATTTTTCCAGGTTCCTGACAATCCTCTGGCACAGTTCTTCAGCAGCCGTCAGATAGTTTCCCATTACGTATTTCTGGTTTTCACGAACAAAATACCGCAGCAACGAATCCTCAATGACCACCATTGCTTTTCCAAGAATCTGCATGGTTCCGTTGACTGCGATTTTTTCCAAACGAACGCTGAATTCGCGCGGTTCTTGTGTGTATTTGGCTTTGAGTTGGACCTTGAGGTTGATTGCCTGGCCGTCCTGGACAAAGTCACGAATGCGGCGATTGACCAGATCGACAGCCACGCCCGATTCAAGGTCACCCTGGAACAGCAGATCAAAAAAACTCTGCCCGATCAATTCCTCAACCAGGAATCCCAGATGTCTGTGAACACTACGATTCAGGCTTCGCATAATAAGACCGGAATCCAGGGTGAATATTATCTCATTTGAGCCTTCAATGAGTTGCTTGTATTTTTCCTCGGAATGCTTGATTCGCTCATGCGCAGACTGTAGTTCCTGTAAGCGATCGCTCAGATCAAGGTTCAATACCTCTACTTTCTTATGCACCTCCATGATTCGATTGGCTAGAATCAAAGCCCCGCCGCCAACGAATAACAGTAGTGCGTAAAGTGTGGGAGTAATGCCACGGGCCTCATTCAATACATCGTACAGTTCAAAGAGAGCGGATACGCTACAGATCAAGGCGCCTATCAGCAAATTACCTGCCGGAGAACGCACCATAGCCCTGAGCACGGCGCGCGGTGCAGAAATTGAATAGATACTGAGGTATTCCCAAACTTTGTTTCTAAGTTCACGAATGATCACAAACATGCAATACACAAGACCGATCGGAAGCGACACCTGCCAGATAAGCAGCAGATCGTCCACGAACGTGATCGGAGCAATAGTACAGAGGCCGAACAGAAGTGCTGTAAATGCCCAGCCAAATCTTGTAAAAGTCGAAAGCCTTAGTATAAACAGTGAATCCAGAAAAGAAGCAGCAAGAGGTAAAATCAAAAGTGCAGAGCAAATATCAATCCGATAGATTAACGTGGAATCTGAAATGATTCCGTAAATCCTGGTCGTGTGCTGGAAAAAATACACAAACAGATCTATGGTAAACAGTGCAAAGAAAAGGTTGAATCGCTCCGTCCGCCTCCGCAAGAACAAGATTAGATGGAACAATCCAACAAAGCAATAGAGCGATATTACAATCAAATCGATTGTATCATCCATTTCCCCTGACAGGTCGTGGAAGGAACCTATCAGATACGGAGTGCTGCGATAAAATCCTGTGTCTTCAAAATCAGGATCGCCAACAATCCTAAAGCAAAGGATATTTTGTTCCTTTAGCAACAGATGTCGGTCGAACGGAACAAGCAGGTTGTGTCTTGAACGATTCTGAATCCCTTTTGGAGTAGGACGCATTTCTGAATGAATCAATTTGCCGTTCAGATAGATTTCCCAATTCATTCCAATCCTGCCAGCAAGCAGTGCGGGGAGAGCATCGGGTGATTGATCCAGATGGAACGATGTAATGAAAGTGTATTCCTCCGGCTTCTCGCCTTTCCAGGAAAGAAACGAGCGGCGGTGCTCAGTCAGTTCGCGCACTTGCAGCCTGCGGTTTCCGTTAAGCGACCCTGGAATATTCTTCCAATCCTGCCCGTGCGGAATGGCTGCGACCCAGGCCGGATCAAAACCAGTGCGAAAATAGATATTGTTCCGGGTCAGGTCGATGGTTTCTGCGGCCAGAGAGAGCGGTAAAAAAGCAAGCAGTGCGAGAATCCGGAATTTCAATCGAGGCCTTCTAGCGATGAGAAATTCGCCCATGCGATTGGAAGCAAGCATTTTGCCCCGTTTTTGCGTTTACTGATTTCTGCTCAGACGCAGTACTTGGTTTGTGTCGGTTGATCGCGCATATAGAATCCTGGTCGTAGAAGACGATGAAATAATCCTGGGAATTATCAGGGAATTCCTGCTGATTCACTCCTATGAGATTCGTACAGTGTCAACAGGCGAAGATGCCATTGTAGCTCTGGAGAGCGAAGCACCGGACCTGGTCCTGCTCGATATGCACCTTCCCGACATGAATGGCCTGCAACTCCTTGACAGGCTTCGCACAAAACCGCAGTTTCTGAATCTACCAATCGTGCTCATGTCGGCTGACCTGGCTGAAGATTTAACGGTAAGTGCGCTTGAACGCGGAGCAACTGAATTCGTGCACAAACCACTCAGGCATGACGAACTGGAGCTGCGCCTCAGACGAATTCTAGAAAGCAAATCTCGTCTGACCGAGGGTGAAACCGGTGGAAACTTGCGATTCTATCGGGTCACCCTTTCACAGTCATTTTCAGACGACACTCTCGCGCGCATGAAGGATGAAGCTGCCTCGGCACTGAAGGGTGAAAAACTGACAGCATCCGTGCTCTATCTATGTCTGCACGATCTAACGCGAAACATTGCTTCTCTAAACGCAAATCCCATTGCAGATGTACTGAACGAGGTTTTTACCGACGTGATGGATGTTGTGTTCAAACATCAAGGGTCAGTGAACAAATTTCTAGGCGATGCGATGCTTGCAACCTTTGGCTATCCATTCATGACTTCTTCAGATGCCAGAAACGCAATTGACTGCGCACTTGAAATCATTGAAACAATCGATCGATTCAACTCGATTAGACCTGGCGCATTAAGGCAGAATCTGGAGGCTGGTGTGGGAATCGCTACAGGCCAGGTGTTTGCGGGCATGATTGGGTCGTTTAGGAGAAAAGAATATGTTGTGATTGGCGGGGTAGTTGGTTCTGCAAGTAGGCTGGAGCGACTAACCCATAAGTCTAAATACAATGTGATGGTGGACAGTAATACTGCGATTGAAGCAGGCTCAGATGTTCAAACTACAAAGCTCACTATCAAAAATGCGAGAGGCGACTCAAAGCAGGCCTTTGCACTTTCTAGAAAGAATCTGGCGATCGCCGAACCAGAGCGCTTCTAAGACTCAGCCTTTTTGAATTAAGACCGTTGCCAGGCAACCAACGCCTTCACTCCGGCCAAGGGCTCCCATTTTTTCGGTAGTCGTGGCTTTCAGACCAATTCGATCCGTTGAAACACCAAGTAACTCCGCAAGTTTTGCAAGAATCTTTTCCCGATGCGGGGCTATGCGAGGTTCCTCCCCGATCAGGGTAATATCTGCATTGCCAAGGCTATAACCCCGATCTTGCATAAGCGCCAGAGATTTTTTCAGAATTACGCTTGAATCCAGGTTTTTATTAACCTGGTCTTTGTCAGAAAAATAGATTCCAATGTCAGCATGGCCGGAGGCACCAAGAATTGCATCCGCCAGGGCGTGGAGTAGCACGTCCGCATCAGAATGCCCCAACAGTGCTCGCTTGCCCGGAATTTCTACGCCGCCAATCAGAAGGGGCCTTGCGTCATCATCAATCAGTCTATGAAAATCAAGGCCAGTACCGGTACGAATGTCCATGCAGAACGATCAACCGATGGCGAGCATGCGGTCCACGGAATTTTTGGCACGAATCCGGATGTCTTCTGGAACTTCTACTGCAAACTGTTCGTAGAGAAGTGCATCGCGGACTTTGTTGAGCGTTATCTTTTTCATGTGGGGACAGGTATGGCATGTAGAAAGAAAATTTCTGTCCGGGAAAACTGAACGAAGGTTATCCCCCATGCTGCATTCAGTGATTAGAAATACGTTCTTCTCTTTGTGATCCCGAATGAATCCTTCCATCTGCGATGTGCTGCCTGCAAAATCAGATGCAAGTGTTACATCCGTGTCACATTCTGGATGTGATACAACGATCAGATCTTCAAATTGCTTCCGATATTGTTCAATGTCTGCTGCTGTGTATTGCTCGTGCACCATGCATTTCCCTTTTTCCCAGGAAATGAGTCGTTTCTTTGTCTTCAGCTGCACATTCTTCGCAAGGTATGCATCGGGCAAAAAGATTACAGTATCGTCAGGAAGACTTTCTACTACTTTAAGTGCGTTTGCACTTGTGCAACAGATATCAGTTTCAGCTTTCACTTCTGCAGAGCAGTTTACATACGTTACAACCGGGGCTCCGGGGAACTGTTCCTTAAGCGCACGCACATCTGCACCTGTGATGCTCTCTGCAAGTGAACAACCGGCCTCTGGATCAGCAATCAGTACAAGCTTGTCTGGATTGCAAATCTTAGCGGTTTCTGCCATGAAGTGAACCCCATTGAATAAGATAATACGCGCGTCCGTGGTTGCCGCCTGACGGGCCAGCCCAAGAGAATCACCTATGAAATCCGAAACCCCATGGTATACGTCAGGGGTCATATAGTTGTGACCCAGGATTACAGCATTCTTCTCGCGCTTCAGCTTATGAATTTCTTCGATCACGGGCATTGCGGAATCGAGCTCGAACGGGAGCATGGTTGCTTCCAGGCGTTTGCGGATTTCCTTCAGGTCTTGCGTGGCTTGCATCTTGTAACCCAATTAGACGCGGGCACGGCGTCGCTGCATCGCTTTTTTTATTCGGTTTAAAATTCCTTGAAGAGGGGTGTAGACCGATTGATCTGGCGTATGCGTATTCCTCTGAGCGTTCCTGATATTGGTGATGCAGAACAGATTGAACTGGCTGCATGGAAGATCCAGGCAGGCGCAAGGGTCAGCGCTGACCAGGAACTCTGCGAGCTTGTAACTGACAAGGCAGCGTTCCCGCTCGAAAGTCCGCATGCAGGCAAGATCGTATCAATTGAAAAGCCGGCCGGATCCCAGGTGAAGGTGGGAGAGATTCTGGCTTACCTGGAACGCGAGTGAGAATCCTCCGCGCGTCTGTTGCCTGGATCTCCAACCTGTCGATGTCCCAATCACGCTACGGCCGATCCGCAAAGCTTGGCGGCACAATGCTGTTCCTTCTGCTTGCCGTGCCCTTGCGTTCTGATGCCAGACAATCTGTTGCTGCGGCCTTCGATCTACTGAATAACTTTCAATACTCCATCAAGTTGCCGTTTCCCATTAATGTGCCGGCGGATTACTTGATCGTTCCCGATGGAAATCGGGTGAATCGCGTTCTACTTGTATCGCCGCGTGACTTTGCAAATCTCGAACGCACCGGGTTTGGAAATTTTCAGAATCAGGATGGCTACTTCGTTCTGGGCATGAGCGGTTCTGTGGCCTACAAGAATGGAAAATTCTCTGGTGAAGAGAACATCCAGGAAAAGATGCCCGAAGCGCGAATTTCGCGCAAGAATCTTGAAGGCTTCGATAGTATTGCAATTGAGCGGACAATGCCAGGGAAGAACCCCTGGATTCTCCGACGCTTGTACGTCGCAATGAACTACAATACTTTCGTCTGGGAAGCGTGTTATGTCGGCTCGTCGGAAATGGCCATTATCGATGAGGCGAACTGGTCTGTGTTCCTGTCCAGCTTTGGAACCCGTTCGCGTTTGCCTGCGGGTAAATTGGAAATTCGCAAACTGGTACCAAATTTCGGCGACGATCCGATTTTCTGGGAGGACATAGCTCTGCTGGATCACGATGCATCGTTTGCCCCGGAAAGCTTTAAGGAGCCGGCGTTACAAGAGTCAGAGGAGAAAATTCTCAAAACAATTCAAGGAAGACCGTCGCGTCGCTATACATTTCGCAAACCAGCCACAATCAAAATCGAAGGCAGCGAAAAAACAGAAACGTTCGATCGCTACTATAGCTTTCAACACTTTCGCAGTGAGACCACGCGGACACCTGAGTATGTGAGTCACGTTACAAGGGAGAGGCACGTCCTGGACTTTTATTTTCTGCGATCTAAATTGGTTTTGTTTGTTTACGATCATTCGATCCAAGGCAAAGGCCGAGAATGGATTCAGGGTCCCAACAGTAGGAACTTTGTTCCGCTGCCCCAATCCAACCAGGATTCATGGAAATTCGGGATGATGGAGATCGTCTATCGTTATGTAAAGCAAAGAAATTCTGCGTTTCGCAGGCACCATAGAATTCTTGTGGGCTTCGGCGATTTGTTGAGTGATGCGGAAGATCACCTGGAGATTAACGTAGAGGATCCTGAGCTGCAAGAGATTCCTCGAGAAATCAAACGGTTCAAGAATCTCAAAACATTGTCTGTCGGGTCGCAGTCTCTGCGCGCACTTCCTGTGGAAATTGGAGAGCTCGCCGCACTTGAGTATTTGGAGTTGGCGGCCCCTTTGCCTGCACTACCGGACTCATTCGGTAGGCTCCAGCGACTGAAGAAGCTGAGTTTTCACGACGTCAAATTTGACGAGTTTCCTCGCGCTCTACTTGAACTGAAGAATCTTGAGGAGCTTAAAGTCGTGGGAGCAAATATTCAGAACTTCCCGGAGGAAATTCGAAAGCTTGCGAAGCTCGAAAGATTGGAATTTACCAGCAATGGACTGAGGACCGTGCCGCCGCAGATTCGATTGCTAAAGAATCTTAAATACCTTCACCTTGAGAAGAACGATATTTCAGAGATTCCTGAATGGCTCATGCAGATGCCCAAATTAGAACGAATCTGGCTGAATTCGAACAAGATTCGCAATGTGCCCGATTCGCTTTGCAAGAAAGGTCTCTTCTTTGTACTGGAAGCGAAGGACAATCCGCTGGCTCTGTCTGAGATAAAGAAGATAGAAGCCTGCGCACCCAATGCCCTCTGGCATTGACTCGGTTGCAGATATATTCGATGCCTCAACGGTCGTATTGCAAGAAGATCTCTTGATCGAACTGCTCCACTGACGTTAGTTTAAAATTCCTGGGTTCGATACGTTCTGATGCATTATGTTCAAACAAAACCCAGGGCACAATGGTCAGATACATTCGATCGATTAGATTCGCATTCAGAAAAGCCCGCGCAAGCGTCGGGCCGCCTTCAAGCAATAGTCGGCTCACTTTGCGCTTGCTCAGCTCCTGTACAATTTCAACCGGCGTAAGTTTGCTAGAATCGGTTACGATCCATTCAGCATTCGATCGAGTTTCTGGTTCTTTTGAAGTGAAGACGATTGGTTTCCGTGGACCCTGAAAGAATCGAAGTGCTGGATCAAGGATTGTGCTTCTACAGATGGTAATTGGCACAGGGCTTTTCTCTGGCGATGCCTTGACGTTGACGTTTGGATTATCTACTGCAATCGTTCGCGCTCCGATTAATAGTCCGTCACATTCCGCTCTTAGCTCATCCATTTTTTGACGATCGCGCGGTGAACTTAGACCTGACCATTTTCCTCCAGACGATGTGCTTCCGTCCAGGCTCATAGCCATGTTCAGCCAGACTTGCATAATTCGATGTATCCGGTTCGCATGCGCGTGCAATCCCAAAAAATAAACTTGAGATTAAAGAGCAAAATCAAAACATCAGTCTATGAAGAATCCAGTCGCTCCACCAGAAATCAAAGAAGTGCAGGAGATCGTTGGAGTCTGGCGGTCCAACCGTGACGAAATTGTGAACTTCATGAAACGTATGCCGCCGGATCGCTTTATTTCCAAACCAAAACAGGGCTGGAGCGCAACTGAAATTGCGGAACATCTCTATCTATCCCAATGGAATCTGGCGCGCGCTATTCCAATTGTCCTGGGCGGAAAAGCCGGACAGGACAAGTCAGAGCTCAAAGAGCCAGAGTATGAAGCAATTTTTGAATTTCTGATCAAGCCACGCGGAGCAAAGAATCCAGTTGAAGTTGGGCCGCAGGGTGGAATGGATCAACCCACAGCATTTGCAGCGCTTGAGAAGGCCATGGAACGCATGGAGAAAAATACTACCGGCAAGAGTCTGGAACAAATGGCATCGCGGGGAATGCAGCATCCGTACTTTGGGCCAATCAGCTTAACCGACTGGCTCTGGGTAATGACCAACCACGAATACGGCCATGCAATGGTGCTGTTCGAAAAGTACGGTTGATAGGCGGGGGGATCGTTGTTTTGAACGAGCCCTCCACCACTTCGCGCGTAGAATGTGAAGTGATCGCACTCAGTTCTTTTTCCTCCACGGTAAGCGACAAGGTCAGGGCGCATTAATCCGGAAAGGCAGATTGCGATTCATCGAGGGCGTCAGCGCTTCGCACTTTTCCTCCGCATACCGGTCACGACAAGGTTCAAGGAGATGAATCGAGGAAACACCGATTGCGCGCGTCGAGTCGAATTGGATATGAGCGACCCGAGGCTCGGAACACCGTTTCTTGCGGCCAGGGACCAAACGGGTGGCGCAATCCCGACGCAGCCTGAACCAGGGCGGCTAACGTTAGATATTCAGAGAAAGCCCGCCAGCCCGTGCGGGCCCGGCCCGCGCAAGTTTCCCAGGTCGGTCACGACAAGACCAACGCGGATTTTTCCGTAAAGGCAGATTGCGATTCATCGAGCGCATCAGCGCGACCCGAGCGTCCGCAACGGCGGAGCGAAGGGCGATGAGCGCAACTGACTTTACGGCAGGTAACCAGCGCGGGGGCCGCCGGAGTGACTTAATTCATTCCGGTCTTGCGTGCTTTCTGCAAGACATTGATTGCTTCATCGTGCAGAATTCCATTAGATGCTACAATCTGTGATTGATGTATATCAAACGTCTCCCCTGCGTTTCCGGAGACTTTTCCACCCGCCTCAAATAAGATTACGCTTGCGGCGCATGTATCCCATGGTTTGAGATCGCGATCCCAGAGCGCATCAAATCTGCCTTCTGCAATCCAACACATATCAAGAATTACCGAGCCAGTGCGTCTAAGGCCAATGCCTGCGCTAACAAAGGCAAAGATGTCCGTAACAAGATCTGTTAAGATTTCTTTTCGTTTGTATGGAAGTCCTGAGGCCATTACAGCTCGCTCAAGTTTGTCGACGGATGAAACGTGAATTGGCATTTGATTCTTAAACGCGCCCTGGCCAGGGATTGCGTAGTATGTATTTCCAGCCTGACCGAGTGCCGGTACATGCACAACGCCGCCTACCGGAGATCCTCGAAATGTTATCCCAAGCGAGATGCAGAATAAGGGAATCATATGAATAAAGTTGCGCGTGCCATCCACTGGATCACACCACCATTCAAAATCGCCATCAGATCCCGACTGACCTTCCTCTTCGCTTACGATCTTG
>JAIOPQ010000046.1 GCA_021413825.1 Spirochaetia bacterium
CCCGACTTTGAATTACGAGACCACTGGAAGATATGCAAAGCACTAACAACAGAAGGTGTTTCATTTTGTAACCTCAAGCGAGCGAAGGACTTTCCCGTTCAGGTTCTGTCCATACAGTTCGATTACACGGTTTGTTGTTGCGTCCATTCTATATCCAGTCGTTTGAAAACGAAACTCAACCTTGATTTGGCCCCGCGACGTACGCGAGTTGTCCGTTCGAACATTCATGCAGGCATGGTCACCAAGGTATACACCTTCACCTGCTCCGATTTGAAACGGCGCACTCAGAAATTCACCTGGCTGACCAAATGGCAGCAGAGTTTCCTGAAAACCGCTTGCGATGGCTACAGTAACGATTCTGTATTTTCCAGGTTTCAACTTGACCAGTCCATATCCAAGGGTGCTTGCCGGGAAATATGCATCCTCTGCGTTTGCACCTATGCCCTTCAAGTGCAGGGCGCACGTAGTGCCAGAACTTACAAGGGCTTCAAATCGGCCATACGCAACGCTGCTTTCGGGATCGATCGACTCCTGGTAACGAAGCATGGGCGTATATGCGCTACAAAATGCAGTTTGGACCACAGTGGAGAGAATCAGGAATCGCCAGATTTTCATTGGGCGAATGGAACATTGGGAGCGCCTACCCAAACAAGCGGAATTTTTTTACTGGAATGAATTGGGAAATTTTTGCAGGCTGTAGATTCTCGGGATGCAATCCACGATACTAGAAACAGTATGAAGCGACTTCTCGGTTTTGCTCTATTTTTCCTCCTTCTGGGCACAGCATTTGGTGAGGCTGAGGACGAGAATATCGTCTATCGTGAGGCAATTGCAAATGCTCGCAAAAACGGCTTTGGTGATCTTGAAATAGACAACCTTCACGGGACCATTTCGCGCAGGCTAAAGAATGTTTTTGAATTGGGCGGCCTTCCTGAGGGTCCAGGAAACTTTGACGAGCTCACAAATGGGGCCAAGACGCGCGCTATAATAGTAGGAAAGGATGCAGATGGCAAACAGTATCTGCGTATGCGTTTGCGCGATGGCTTCAGCTATTCAAGCACAGAGTTTCCGTCACAGTATGTGTTTCGTGCTCATTGTTATTTGTATCCAGGTCCAGAAGGAACCATGGATAAAATCGTATTTCAGTTCTACCGCATTAGCTATTCAGGTTCACAGTATATACGTGATCTGCGCCGATACATTCATCCAGAACCAAAGGATGTGGCCCAGGCGGAAGGCAAGCCGATTGGAGCAGAACTACAGCTACTCAACAACAGCAATTTGAAAGTGGAATACTACGAAGCTCTTTCAACTGTTCCTCCCAAATGGGAAGGGCCGGACGGAGTTCCAAAAGGGACCCTGGAATGGACACCGATTAGCCAGATTACGTTAAACTCCCCCACGGAGAAAACGCCAATTCCGTATCCTAAACAGGTTCAGATCATTTTCAACTACAAGAAGCTCTTGCGCCAGGTTGAACGAATCCTGGCCAGGGTTGAGAAAACCAAACGCCTCGATCGTGATCAGGCCCTTGAGAAAGTAATCGATTACAACGGTAGTTCTTTCTAAAATAGTTTCAGAAATTTACTTTCAATTCGGTTGACTCGATTCTGACAAAATCTATGAAACATCATGAAATATTTCATGGTGTTCCTGGCAGCTCTGGTCCTTTCCTGTGCGCACGACAGTAAGTCAGAAGTTGGAGAAAGGATTTCACTGATTCCCAATCCCAGGCCCCGAGGCAGCTGGGTTGCAGATCCGGCAGGAATTCTAACTTCCAGAACCTCAGAGATCGATAGCTTGATTCAATCGTATGAAAGAGAAACCGGCGGTGAGATAGCGGTGGTCGTTCTTCCTTCGATCGGGCAGAATATTCCCAAGGAATTCGCAACAAAGTTATTTGAAACCTGGGCTATCGGCAAAAAAGGAAAAGACAATGGAATCCTGGTCTTGCACATCCTGGACCAGCGCCGTGTTGAAATTGAAACGGGATATGGGATGGAAGGCTCAGTTCCTGATGTTGCCTGTCATCGTATTATAGACGATATAGCAATTCCGTTTTTCAAGGCGAACAGCTTTGCCGATGGTCATCTAGAAGTGGTGCGGGCATTGATTCTCGCTGCAAAAACCGAAAGCAAAAACCTGAATTCCCTCACTGCAGACTTGCAAACAAAACCAGGCGAGAACGTGCAGAAATTGCCAGTATTACCGGCGCGCGATTCACTCGAAAGAAAGCATGCGCCGCTGTACATGCAAATCGTTCAGAATTTGCTTCTCCAGGCTTTCGTGCTCCTGATCTCGATCGGTGCGCTTGTGCGGATTGCTTTTCAATATCGCAAAAGAAAGACGGGAATTGCAACGCAGGACTACGAGATTTACGATGCGGTTCATTTTTCCGGGTACCTTCCTATGCTTGGACTCGGCGTGTTTGCCGGTCTCGTTGAATTCTCAATAAAGGAGAGTCTTTGGATTGCCGGACCCTTGCTAATCGGCCTTCCAGTCTTCTGGTTTTTCTATACTATGTTTATGGTATCGAGAATCAGAACCAACCCTCGCACCTGTGTCAAATGTGGGAGCGAAATGAAACGCGCCAGTTACGCAGATCGACCGAAACATCTCACAGAAAAAGAAGCATTCAGGCAGGGCACGGGAAAGGCCGATTACGACGTCTGGTTGTGCGCGTGTGGTGAAGTTTCAAAGGAAATCTACAAGGCAGTAGTTTACGAATCGTCATCCAGCACTACATCAACCCCTTCTACACGTTCCTCCTCTGATTCATCTGTAGAACGGGATTCTTCTGGCGGCTCCTGGGGCGGAGGGCGTTCAGGGGGAGGAGGAGCTGGTGGTAGTTACTAGCCTGGTGATTTTGGTCCTCGAAAACGGGCCTTCCAGGGATTGAAAAGCGCCTGGCGAACAGAGACGTAATGCGCCCGGATTTTGGCACTTGACAGGGGGCTCCATTCTACGATTTTGTCCGCTGGTCTATGAGAAATTATCATTTAGTCGTCGTATTTAAAGACGCCCCTGAAACGGAAGATTTGAGAAAGGGAGTAGCGCAGCTGCTTACCCGCCACAATGGAAAGATTGTGGAAGATCAGAAGTGGGGCTCGCGTCGTTTGCCACATGGCATGCAACATGAAGGTGTAGGTGTGTATACGCTTATCACCTGCCAGATGGATGCAGGTCGTGTTAAAGAACTTTCGCACGACCTTGCAATCCAGCAAGGTGTGTTGCGCTTCATGATCAGAAGAGCGGATGGCAAGTGATCTAAATCGAGTGGTTCTGGTTGGACGTTTGACCAGAGATCCTGAGCTCAAGTCAGTTGGTTCGGGAAGCACTCTTTGTAAGTTTGGAATCGCGAATAACCGCTCGTATTCTACGGGCGGCGAGAAGCGCGATGAAGTGAATTTTTTCAATTGTACGGCCTGGGGTAAGCAGGCAGAGATTCTGGGTCAGTATGCGCGCAAAGGCAAGCAGCTGGCAATCGAGGGTCGGCTCCAGTTTAGAAGCTGGGATGGTGCAGATGGAAAGAAGCAGTCTGCAGTAGACATCATTGTTGAGAATTTCCAGTTTCTGGGTTCAAGGGACGATGGTGGTGGTTCAGGATCGCGCAGTTCGAGTTCGACTTCTGGTGGCGGAGAGTATCCACAGCCTTCAGCTTCGGACAATGCGTATGAGTCTGGAGATTTTCCGGACGATGATATTCCGTTTTAGTTTGTTCAGGAGATTTGAGACATGAAAGTAATCTTACAGAAAGATGTTCCCGGTCTGGGCGATGCGGGTGAAGTAAGAACCGTAAAAGATGGTTACGCGAGAAATTTCCTGCTGCCACGCAGAC
This sequence comes from Spirochaetia bacterium, assembly GCA_021413825.1. Lineage (GTDB taxonomy): Bacteria > Spirochaetota > Leptospiria > Leptospirales > Leptonemataceae > JAEUSB01. The sequence goes on from JAIOPQ010000046.1 coordinate 3,839, forward strand.
TCGGAATCGTTGCGCGCGGTGATTCTGCAAAAGTAATCGAGCATCAACAACGTCTGATGCAGAAGAAGCTGGAAAAGCGCAGCAAAGAAATGACTGAAGTGGGCGAGAAGCTCAAAGCCCTTGGAACTGTTACAATCACAGTTCGTGTTGGCGCAAAAAACAAACTCTTTGGATCTGTTACGCCCCAAGCAATTGCAAACGTACTTCGCGACCTTGGCTATGCAATCGACAAACGCAAGATTGAAATGACAGAAGCCATTCGTGCAATTGGCACATTCAAGTTCAAGATTCGCCTGGCAGAAAAAGTCGTAGTTCCAATGAGCCTTGAAGTTCTAGCGGACAAAGACAGCAAGATAGAAGAAGAGGAAGAAGTTCCAATTCGTCCTCCACAGTCTCAGGCTGAGCCAGCCGAAGCTGTTGCAGAAGCTGCAACAGAAGAAAAACCCGCCAAGAAACGCAAATAACGGCGGCCTGATCGGCCATGAACATACCGTGGGATGAGAATGCCGAGCGCCAGGTGCTCGGCACGCTTCTTCTGCGGCCTGACTTCTACCTTCAAATCGGCACCGTAGCCCACGCCGACGATTTCTATCCAGAATCACATCGAATCATCTATCGCGCTATTTCTGAAATGCATCAGAAAGGCGAACCACTCGATCCTCTTCGCGTAGTTCAATTTCTCACTGACCGCAGTTTGATTGATCAAGCTGGCGGTGCAGATGCAATCCTTGGGCTTGCGCGGGATGCGGTTCCTTCACCGCTCGTAAACAATCATGCAAAGCGCGTGCATGCATTTGGAATGCGCAGGCAGGTGCAACGTGCGGCCCGCGAGATTCTTGATGAGTCAGGAGCGCCGCAGGAAGATGAATCCGGATTTCTACGGACTGTAGAAGACAAAATTTTACAGATCACACAGCAGACAGTCTCGGCCGACGTGCATTTGATTTCTGATCTGCGCGTTCAGTTTGCAGATCATGTGGAAAAGCTTTTCCAGGCACGGGGCGGAATTTCAGGGCTTAAAACCCACTTTCGTGAATTCGATCGCATGACGTCCGGGCTGAAGGGAGGGGAGCTTATTATTTTGGCGGCACGTCCGTCGCAAGGTAAAACTACTCTGGCCATGAATATGGCGTCTAACGTGGCCATTCGCAGCCAGAAACCAGTGCTAGTGTTCTCCCTGGAAATGAGCGCGAATCAATTGTTGTCAAGGCTCGTATGCTCTGAATCCGGAACAAATCTGAGCGACTTCCAACGTGGCACCCTTCACGGAAAAGAAAAGACTGTGTTTGCAGTTATGGATCGTATCTTTGCAGCCCCGCTATACTTAAATGAAACCGGCTATCTTGAAATCCTGGAAGCCATTGCACTTACGCGTAAACTGCATTTGCAGTTGCGTGGGGAAGGAAAACAGCTGGGGCTAATCGTGGTGGATTACCTACAACTTCTGAGTGATTCCGCGGCTAAGCGACAGAGTAGACAGCTTGAGGTTGCATCCATTTCACGCGCACTCAAGCAGCTGGCCAAGCAGGTAGATGCACCGGTCCTTGCCCTTTCGCAGATGAATCGTTCTGTTGAATCGCGGCGCGGTGATACAGCAAGACCGCAGCTTTCGGATTTGCGCGAATCAGGTGCAATCGAACAGGATGCTGATATTGTAATGTTTATTCACAGGGATTTGAATCCGGATCCAAACGATATTGAAGCCCAGGAAAATCGAGGCAAGGCAGAGATAATTCTGGCCAAGCACAGGAACGGACCCGTTGGAAGTTTTCACCTGGCATTCAGGCCGGAGATCAACCGGTTTGATGATCTGGATCCCGAATACGCGCAAAGCTAACTAAGCCTGATGGACAAAAAGGCAAAGAAGACCTACGTTTGCTCGAGTTGCGGCGCTGATTCGCCGCGCTGGGAAGGAAAGTGCAGCTCCTGCGGCGAATGGAATACTATGAGCGAACTCGTGGGCGGCGTGGCTGGAACCGGGCGTTCGACTGGTATTCGTCTGGGCCCTGAGGTTCGCCGCGCTGCCATCAAACTTTCCGATATCACAGGTGACCTTGACCGGACATCTACCGGAATTGCTGACCTCGACGGCGTGCTGGGGGGCGGACTGGTTGCCGGGGCGCTAATATTGCTTGGTGGTGAGCCTGGTGTGGGTAAATCTACGTTGGTCCTGGAAGTAGCCCGCGCGTTCAAAGGTAAACTGCTCTATTATTCCGGCGAAGAGTCGCCGCGTCAAATAGCCATTCGTGCGCGAAGGCTTGGAATATCGTCGGCTAACGTGGAAATTTCACAGGAAACGGACCTGGCGCACATCTGCGAAGAGATCAAAGTATTGAAACCGGGTCTTGTGGTAATCGATTCAATCCAGACTGTGCAGCATCCTGGGTTTAGCCCCGGATCGCCGACATTGCTTAGAGAAGCTGCATTCCATTTAATGGAGACGGCGAAGTCCCTGGAAGTTCCGCTGATGGTAACCGGACACATTACAAAAGACGGCGCCATCGCGGGACCGCGATTGCTTGAACACATGGTCGATACTGTCTTATTGTTTGAAAGCGATCGCCTGAAACACTTTAGAATTTTGCGGGCTGTTAAGAATCGCTTTGGACCGGTAGGTGAAGTCGCACTCTTTGAAATGCGCGAAGGAGGGCTCAGTTCTGTTCATGGGTTGGCCCTTGATAGGGATGAAAGACCGGCACCGGGTAGGGTATATGCAACTATGCAAGAAGGGTCACGGTCGATCTGCGCTGAAGTTCAGGCGCTGGTTTCTAGATGCTATGCCGGGCCTCCCCGTCGTATGGCCGATGGCCTGGACAATCGCCGTTTGATTTTGATTGGAGCTGTGCTTGAGAAATTTCTAAAGCTGCGGCTTTCGGAGTGCGATGTATTCGCGAATCTTGCCGGTGGGCTCTCGTCAGACGATCCTGGCCTTGATCTTGGTCTGTGCGCTGCTGTTCTTTCTTCGTATAATGATAGAATCATGCCGGGCTCATTTGCTTTTATTGGAGAAGTAGGGTTGTCCGGCGAAGTGCGGACGCCAGCAGGCATGCAGGCCAGAATTCGTGAGCTCACGCAGATGGGTTTCACGTCCATTGTTCTACCCGAATCGGCCGCAAAAGAGATCGGCAAGGTGGGCCAACCGGAAAAACGTGTGTCACTCAAACCTATACAGAACATTGTCGAACTAGCGGCTTTAATTCCCGGAGAAGTAGCATGAAACTCAGACTGGTATTACCTTTGTTTGCGCTGGCGTTGTTAACGGCCTGTTATGCAAAACCAACCGATGTCGACGCGGCGCGTGTCAAACAGGAGTTCATGAATATGCGTTTTCAGTCACCGCTGAATCCCGAGTATGCATCCATGACAGACAGGCAACTGTTCGAACTCGCTTGCAGAAGTAAACGAGTTAAATGCGATCAGGTTCTCGAAATTGTTAAAGAGAAAGATGCAGAGTTCTACATGAAACTCAATCCGGAGGGCGGACAATGAACGTTATGCGCAATTTGAGGCTCGTTCTGGTTGTTTGGTTTGTATCTCTTACATGCGGCCTGGTTGCCGCTGAGCCCGTAAAGGAAAAGCAGGAAACTCAGAAATCAGACGGGAAAAAGACGGAAGCGAAGCCCGAGGCTAAATCCCAGGCGGTAGATGCGCAAAAGGCTGACCTGGAATACAGTCATATCTATCAGAATGTGTTTCAGCAAGTGTTTTTCCTGATTCAGAGTTATCACGTGGATCAGACTTCTCGCAAGAAGCTTCTGGAAGGAGCGATTCGGGGGATGCTTGAGTCAACGGGAGATCCATATTCTCGTTTTCTTGGTCATGAGGAACACAAGGAATTCAATCATTCAGAAGGCGGAGATCTTGTAGGAATCGGAGTGGAGGTTACTGTGCAGAACGGCACTCCGCTAATCATAGCACCCGTCCCCGGGGGGCCGGCGGAGAAGGCTGGATTGCAGAGTGGGGATCGTATCCTTTCGATTGGAGGAGAAACCACGCGTTATGTTGGAATTACCAGATTATCTGAGATGATTACCGGCGAATCCGGAAGCATTGTGCAGCTTGGCATTCAACGCGGATCAGCTCAGTTTTCTGTGCGCGTGGAACGCGGCGTGTTCCAGCTGGATTATGTTAAGTCTTCTATCCTTGCAGACGGGCATGTGGGCTATTTGCGGTTACAGGCATTTTTTGGCGAGGACAGTGGTTCAGTTGAAAAGTTCAAGTCAAGCCTTCAGGATTTTCGCTCGCGTGGCGTATCCGCCGTTGTTCTGGATCTTCGCAATAATTCCGGTGGTCACGTTGAGATGGCCAGGATTCTATCTGGTTACTTCTTGAAGAAAGGTGACCTGGTCTACCGAGTGAAAAGCCGGACAGATCAAAAAGAATTCTTTGCAACCGGGGATACTGAATTGATAGCGCCTAACGTTAAGGTTATTATTCTGATCAACCGCGGGTCCGCGTCAGCATCTGAGATTCTTGCCGGATGCTTGCAGGATCACAAGCGAGCAATTTTGCTTGGCGATCAGAGCTTTGGTAAGGCGTCCGTGCAACAGGTGTTTAGACCTCTTCCCGATGATACCGCTGTTCTGATCACGACTCAAAGATACTACACCCCGTTGAACCGGTCTTTACATGGAGTTGGGCTTAAACCTGATATCCTTGTACCTGATGTGGTTCCGACTCCACAGGAGTCAGTGTATTTAAACACAATTGAAGAGAAGAAGCTCCTTGAGGAATTTCTCAAACAGTTTCCGGAATACAACGAAGGCTTGATTGACAAGTTTCAGGCATTCTTGAAGAAACAGAGCATCGCACTTCGTCCGGAAGTTTCCGGTCTCATTTTAAGACGTGAATACGGCGTGCGGACACCAGAGCCTGATGTTAAGAGCGATCCACAACTTGCACGGGCTCTTAAAGAACTTGGCCGCTAAGAGAAAGGACACTTTCAAGTCGAATAGCGGGCGATGAGGGACAAGATCGGGAGTAGTTCTTCAGATTGAAGGCAGTGCGGTGATTGGCCTGGGAATTGAAACATCCTGTGATGAAACGTCGATTTCTGTAGTTGAGAACGGTCGTATCATCCGCTCCTGCGTAGTCTATTCGCAGATCAAGGAGCATGCAAAGTACGGTGGTGTTGTTCCTGAGATTGCAAGTCGTGCCCATCTGGAAAAAATAAATGCCATCTTTGCAGAAGCGATGAATCAAGCGGATGCCAGACCGGAAGATCTGGCCTACTGCGCTGTTACAAATCGTCCCGGCCTAACTGGATCATTGATGATTGGCGGAATGTTTGCGCAATGTTTGAATTTGACCCATGGTATTCCGCTGGTTACAGTCGATCATCTTGAGGCACATTTCCATGCTGTGATGTTGAATGAAGGTGAGGGTGATTTTGAATTTCCGTTTCTAGGTCTGCTACTTTCCGGAGGAAATTCTGCCCTCTTTATTGTGCGTGGACCGGCGCAAATGGAAAAAATCGCAGACACTCTAGACGATGCATGCGGCGAAGCGTTCGATAAGACTAGCTGCGGCCCTGTCATTCAACGGAACTGAACCATCGCTTTTTGCGCCGCTCTTGCGGGATGAGAAGAATCTAGCGTTTTCATTTTCAGGGATTAAGACGGCTGTAATCCGCGCGAAACAGAATGGCCATCAACCTGAGCGAATTTGCCGTGATTTTCAGAACACTGCCTTTGAGTTAGTGGAGAGAATGGTGACTCGAGCGTGTGAGCAGACAGGAATCAAAAACGTAATTGCTTCGGGAGGAGTTCTCGCCAATTCCACGTTGCGAAACAGGCTGGGAGAGCTTTCAAAAAAGAAGAAAATTACCCTCAGGATTCCAGGCAGCAAAATGCTCTGCACCGATAACGGTGCGATGGTTGCATCAGCCGGTTACTTTCTATGGAAAGCTGGTAAAAAAGATGTTGTGGGATTCGCGGTCTCCGACAGAAGATAGCAGCACTGATGAATCTTCGCTCTCGTTTGAATTGGGTCCCCAATCTATTTACTCTTGCAAATCTTACGCTTGGATTTCTGGCAATTCTCTTCTCTGCGCGCGAGGGCGGAAGTGTAGGGTCACTGGCGCTTTCATGTGGATTGATCCTTCTCGCCTGTTTATGCGATGGGCTGGATGGCTATGCGGCGCGCCTGCTCAACGCACAATCGGAACTAGGTGCGCAACTGGATAGTCTCGCGGACTTAACCGCGTTTGGAATTGCGCCTGCTGTCGTTATGTATTCGTTCGTTTTGCGTGAAGTAAATCCGGTAATTCAGGGTGTTACGTTTCCGCTTGGAATGGTGATTGCGTCAATCTATCCAGCCTGTGCTGCGTACCGTCTGGCGCGATTCAATGTGATCCACGATTCTTCTTCCTTTTCCGGGCTACCCTCGCCGGTTGCAGGCGTGATTGTGGCTCTTATTCCAATTGTGTACGAGGCTGTTCAAGTCCCCACAGTGTTGCTCATTGGATTATTTGTTCTGGTCGCGTTTCTCATGGTGAGCACCATCAAGTACTCTAAGCCACAGGTTACTATTCTTAAACGCTTTAATCCGGTTCGCCTGGGAATCGTAATTGCGTTTATCGTAGCTGCATTGATTGCGGTTGGAATTTTCCGTGGATTTACTTTGTCTGCGGCGCTGCTATTCTTGATTATTCTAATTTATGTGATTTCTGGAATTGTTGCAATCATATTGCATGCGATCAACAGTCAACGCGGTTGATTCTTTAGAAAATGCAGTATTGCATCTGCAAGTAACTTTTGTGCTGCCTGCGCCGGGTGTCCGTCATTGGCCAGATACAGATCATTCCCATTGTAGCTAAGGAATTCCGGGCGCGCATCCACGGTGCAAATCGAATTCTCGCTCAGAAATCTGGAAACGTCTTCACGAATGGGATCAGATTTCGCAGGTCTGCTCCCACCAGCTTCCACATCCTGATACAGAACCACACATAGCCTGCTGTGTTTGTCCTTTGCGATCTGATTCAGTCTAAGAATCCCCTGGAACGTAGGATGGTCGCGGGTAACGACAGATCCAGTTAGGTAGGCATCCCGTCTGCCGCTTTCGCGCAGGTGCTTGAGCATTGCAAGTATGGCACTATGGCGAGCGATACGTGTGCGGAATCTAAACGCCAGGCGTTTAGACAGGGAAGACTGACGGGCAAGTTCTGAAGGGTCGTCTATGAAATCACTTGGACTGAAAGGCCAGAAGATGTAAGAGGGCTGGCCCTGCGTTTTCTGCAAAACGTCTGCCATTGCAACTGTGCCCATTGAATCTACTCCAAGGTTACGAATTCTAGTGTGTAACCCTTCTGCTCCGGCGTGAAAGATGCCTGGATTCGTCTGAATCAAATACGGAAAGGATTCAGCATCTGAAACTCCGTATCCCATGGCTATGTAGTCGCCCAGAATCCAGATTTCATTGGTATCCGAGGCTGAGGGCGGATTGCGTGACGTTATGCGCTCACCGACTTGATCTGTAGTAATCGTATAGCTGAATCCAGAAGGATGGTGAAATGTGATGGCCTGAGCGGGACAGAGTCGCAGATAGAAATCTGCGGCGCAGTGCAGGCGTTTTTCAAGCAGGTAAAATTGGACGGCTGGCGAGAATTGTAACGCAGTCTCAAGGACGACAACAAGTAAGGCCAGAAGCCCCAGGGCCCGCAGCAGTTTACGGCGTTTCAAAACAGAGACCAAGGATTACATAGCTGCCGATCTGTGGCAGGTAGCGCTTTTCAGAAATCCGTAGTCCGTAGGTCTTGCCAGCAGATAGCACGCAGCGGGCCTTACCCGCCTCACCCGTGGATGGGAGCTGGAATTCTAGCATGTATTCGCCAGGAGTCAGGCTCAGAACATCGGTCATTGGCCGATTGAGGTCTGGTTCATAGAGACGGAAAATAAGGCCTGTCTGTTTGAGGCGGGCAACTCTGGCGGCGGGGAGTCCAGCCTCATGGTTCTTGAAGACCGAGGCGCATCCAGGCAGAAAAAAGGCCAGGGCCAGGGCCAGAGTAAGGCGACAGGTGCCGATTGATTTCACGGCCAGAGCATCGGTCAGGGGACATAATTTATCAAGCCTTTTTGATTCTCGACCGATGATTTAGTATGTCATTCTTCGATGGCCAGGGTATGCGCAGCCTGAAGCTGCTTGAAATGGGACTTTCTGCGACCAGTGTGCGCCGGGACGTAATCGCTAACAATATAGCTAACGTGGATGTCCCGGGGTTCAAACGATCCGAGGTTTCTTTCGAATCAGACCTGCGCCGCGCAATAGACTCCGAGCGAGACTTTCTGGAGCAGCCTAAACTGAATACCATGCATCCAGGCCACGTGGACGGTAGGCGTCCGCGTGATTATAGAACTGTTCAAGCGATGAGTCATACGGACTATCTTTCAACTATGCGAGCCGACGGTAACAACGTGGATATGGAAGATGAGATGTCAAAAATGACACGAAATCAAATGCAATACAGTTTGTATGTCGATCGCATTGGTTCACAATTCAGAAATTGGAATTCGTTTATCAGACTTGCGTAAGCGAGTAGGGGCTATCGGAGGTATTTATGAGCATGTTTTCTTCTATGAATATTGGTGCAAGCGGGCTGACAGCCCAGCGCATGAAGCTGGATGTGATTTCAAACAACATCGCGAATGCTACTACAACGCGCAACGCCCAGGGTGATGGTCCATTTCGCCGAGATCGAGTCGTAATGGAGCCCATCAATCAGCGCAGTGTCTGGCGCTCACCTGTGTACCCAAGTGGAATTGAGACCGGACCCGGTACAGGTGTTAAGGTAAGTCGAATTGAAAAAGATACTAGACCACTCCGCATGGTATATGATCCGAGTCATCCTGATGCAATTGCTATCGGACCCAAGAAGGGCTATGTAGAGATGCCTAACGTTAATATTGTTGAAGAAATTACTGATATGATTGCAGCTTCGCGCTCGTATGAGGCGAATTTGCAGGTAGTTATGGGCGCAAGACAGATGTTTAATCGCGCTCTCGAAATTTCAAGAGCTGTGTAATAGATAGAAGGTAAGAGGAGCGATTCATGAATATTCAAAGCGAAAAAGGCATCCAGTTCTCAGGCGGCATGCCACAGTATCGCCCATCGATGCGCTCCCCGCTCGACCCGTCTGTGAAGCTTGCCGTAACGGATAGTCGCCATATTCAGATTGGAACAGCCAGTGCAGCCCCGGCAATCGCTTCAGCTGGCGCGAGTTTTGGGGATCTACTAACTAAGGCGATAGGCGATGTGGATGCCGTGGACGCGAAAGCGCGTGACTTATCTTCAAGATCGGTGTACGATCCGGATTCAGTTGAGGTTCATGATGTCATGATTGCAGCTGAAAAGAGCAGGTTTGCTCTGAACATGACAAAAACTGTGGCGGACGGGCTCGTGCGTACGTTCCGCGAACTAACAAGTCAGCGCTGATTCAGGGTAGTTCAGGAAATTTATAAAAATTTCCTGGCTTATCTAAAAAATCTCTTGTACTTCTGCGTACACGACTTCCTATGGGAAAAAAGAAACAGGAAGGTGTGCCATGCCGGAAGGCCTGAAAAACATACTGAACCGAGTTCAGCAGCTCTGGACCGAGCTCGATAACACGAAGAAACTTGCCATTGGCGGCGTCCTGGCGGCCGTTGTCATCGCATTCATTGCCATGGCTGGATATTCGTCCAAACCAGCTAAAGAACCGTTGTATGAAAATCTAAGCAACAGCGACTACGCAGCAATCACAAAAGCCCTGGATGCCATGGGCGTTGAATGGTCAGGCAGCGGAACGTCTGCCATCTACGTAGATGGTGCCCGTCGCCAGCAAGTGGTTACAAAACTTGCACAAGATAATTTGATTCCGGCCGGGGTAGAGGGCTGGGAAATTTTCAACATGTCCAGATGGGATGAAACTACCTTTGACAAGGACGTTAAGTTGCATCGCGCCATCAAAGGATCGCTCGAGCAAATGCTCATGACTCTGGAATATGTCAAGAGTGCGCGAGTAGAGCTTGCGATTCCAAAAAACAATAACTTCCTTACTGATACTGATCCGGTAAAGGCCTCCGTAATTCTGAGCCTTAAGCCAGGAATGGAAACAATCTCGCGTAAGCAGGTAATGGGCGTAAAGAACCTGATCTATCGTTCAATACCTGGCCTTGTGCGTGAGAACATCACTATCACCGATCAAAACGGCAAAGAATTTGTAGAACCAGATGAGATCGATGAAGCGCAGCGCAAGCTGGACCTGGTAGATCGCAAGAAAGGGTTCGAAGAAAAAGAGCGCCGCAAGTGGTATGATGAAATCAAGACATCATTAAATGAGTTTTACAAAGCAGATCGCGTGAGCATCGTTCGCGTTGCCCTGGATGTAAACTGGGACGAAGTTAGCGAAAAGCAGCACCTTGTTACTCCAGTGGAAGAGGCAGTTGAGAATCCTGATACACCGTATCCGGATCGTAAGATCATGCCTAACGGAACGCTTACGCTGTCTGAGAATTCAAGACAGGAACGCTTCCGCGGGAACGGATTTACACCGGGCGGGCCGACTGGAACTGAGCAACAGCTTCCTCCTGGATACCGTGATCTTGACTATCAGAAGTCAGAATACGGAAACAATGACTCCATTCGCAACTACGACTATAATCGTATAGAGCGCGACGTTACACGCCAACCATGGGAAGAGCGATCCAGATCAATTGCCGTTATGGTTGATGGGACCTGGACCAAGGCCGGATACAAAACCGACGGATCGGGCTGGGACAGGAAGTATACTCCACCATCAGAAGAGGAGCTTCGCACGCTGGAAAAGCTTTTGAAAGCGTCCATGCTCTATAAAGGATCACGTGGAGACCAGATCGTTGTTGCACATTTGCAGAAGGATCGATCTGCCGAATTCCTTTCAGAGGACGAAGAGATCCGCCAGAAACTCCTGGTTCAACGTTTGTTGATTGTTTCTGTAATTGCAATAGTCGCATTGTTCCTGGTCTACCTTCTCTGGCGCTCCATTCGCAAAGAGATTTCACGCCGACGCAGAATGCGTGAAGAGGAACTAGCGGCACAGCAACAACTCATGCGTGAAGCAGCACTCCGTGTGGCCGACGATCAAGCAGCTGAGATAGAACTCTCTGTAGATGAGCGAGCGCGGCGTGAGATGCTTGAGAATGCAATGAACCTTGCTCGCGAGAAACCGGATCAGGTAGCCAAGCTGCTACGAACCTGGCTTTCCGCAGACGAATAGAAGTTTTAGGTCCTGGGATCAGGGCCGGATAGTACACCAGATTGCCTCGGCACGGAGAAACCTCCGTGCCATATTTTTATCTTGCCCCGCCTGGATTTAAAACCGAAAATGATAGTGGCCCACCATGCTCGCTGGTAAACGCTCAAATCTAACGGGTCGCCAGAAGGCGGCTGTATTCCTGGTTACCCTTGGACCGGACGTGGCCTCAGACATCTTTAAGCATCTGCGCGAAGATGAGATTGAAACACTAACCTTTGAAATGGCGCGCCTCGACAAGGTTACGCCTGAAGATAAAGAAAGCGTACTTATAGAGTTCAACGAACTCATGATGGCCCAGGAGTTTATCACTTCTGGCGGTATTGACTATGCTCGTGAGGTTCTTGAGCGTGCACTCGGGACGCAGAAAGCAATTGATATCATCAATCGCCTGACGTCCAGTTTGCAAGTTCGCCCGTTTGATTTTATCCGCAGAACTGATCCATCACACCTACTCAACTTTATTCAAAACGAGCATCCGCAGACGATTTCACTTATTTTATGTTATCTTGAACCGCAAAAGGCCGCATCAATTCTGGGTGCGCTCCCCCATCAGATTCAAGCAGACGTTGCACGCCGCGTGGCCACGATGGAACGTGTGTCGCCTGACGTTCTGCGCGAAGTGGAACGCGTGCTCGAACGCAAGCTCTCGACTCTTGCTTCAGAGGACTATACAACGGCTGGTGGTGTGGATACTGTGGTTGAGATTCTTAACAACGTGGATCGTGGAACAGAAAAGACAATCATCGAAGCTCTGGAAGAGGAAGATCCAGAGCTTGCAGAAGAGATCAAGAAGAAGATGTTCGTATTTGAAGATATCGTACTACTGGACGACCGTGCGATTCAACGCGTGCTCCGCGAAGTGGACAATCAGGAGCTTGCAAAGGCGCTGAAGTCCGTCGAAGCAGAAGTGCAGGAGAAGATTTTCAAGAACATGTCAAAACGGGCAGCATCACTG
>JAIOPQ010000070.1 GCA_021413825.1 Spirochaetia bacterium
CAAGGCCTTTGAATCTTCCACCAAATTCGTTTATCTTCCCGCTCTCGTCAAAGATAGTGATGAACTCCAGGTTGTGCCTTTTGCCGGTTTCATAATCGTTTACATCGTGCGCGGGTGTAACTTTAACCGCTCCCGTGCCAAACGCTGGATCTACAAGAATTGCATCAGCGATAATTGGAACTTCCCGTTCCAGAAATGGATGCATGACCGTTTTTCCAATCATGTCCTTATAGCGCGGATCGTCTGGATGAACCGCAACTGCTGCGTCTCCAAGCATTGTTTCAGGTCGAGTGGTTGCAACTACGATCTCTCCGCGCGTTGACTTGAGCGGATATGCAAACGAATATAATTCGCCTACATGATTTTCATCGTAATCAACTTCCAGGTCAGATAGAACCGTTCGCGTAACTGGATCCCACATAATCATGCGCGTATCGCGGTAGATTAGTTTTTTCTTGTAGAGTTCTGTGAAAGCGGTGCGAACCGCGTTCGATAGCCCTTGATCCATTGTGAAACGTTCACGGCTCCAATCGACTGAAAGCCCAAGCGTGCGCATTTGACGGGTGATGATTCCGCCAAATTTTTCCTTCCACTGCCAGATTCGCTTAACGAATTTTTCGCGACCAAGGTCAAAGCGTGAAACTCCTTCTTCTTTCAGAAGTTTCTCTACTACAGCCTGGGTTGCGATTCCAGCATGATCAGTTCCGGGCAGCCAGAGCGCGCGTTTGCCTTGTTTGCGTGCATGACGGATGAGCACATCTTGAATCGTATGATTGAGTGCGTGGCCCACGTGAAGTTGACCGGTAATATTTGGAGGTGGAATTACAATGGAGTAGGCCGGTCCCTTGCCGCTGGACTCTGGCTTAAAGCTACCGGATTTTTCCCAGACCTTGTACCATTTGTCTTCGATGGTTCCGGGCTCATATCGTGTGCTCAATTCTGGCATGAGCCAGATTATGCATTTAGACTGATGTGAAAATCAGAAATCTGCGCTACAGGACTTGTGCAAAGATAACGTTTTAGCGGCCTTACAGCGGCTGCACTTCAATCCTCGGGCTTTTTGTGGATACGGCCCCGGATTGGATCGCAGGGTGAATTGTAAACTTTGTCCGCTTCAAACATCTTGCGGTAGTCGATAGTACGATCGTTTGTAACGAAGTCGCGTTCAATGAAGTGGCGGTCGCCTTCGTAGTGGTTGGATATAGGATCGCATGGATCTAGCGCCAGATCCTCCTTAACAAAGAGCGCCTTAATCCGATGGCAGCCCGGCAACGTAAGGGCGAGCAGGATCACCAGGCCAAGTCTGGCCAGTTGACTGCCGCGGGCGCGAAGTGCATTTGATATCATGCAAGGAAATTGATAAACTGGCCCGTCTGTCCCGACAAGCGGGAAACTGGCTTCGATTGCTGGCTCAAGGGCCCGTAGAGCTCGGGGAGATCGGCGCGTGAAAAGGCGCGTTTTTGGAGGCCATCTGCTTTATCTATGGCTGCTACAGGTTGTTCAGGGTATTTCTGCACAGGATAGGCCATTACACCTGGCATCCGCGAGAAGTTCATTGAACCTGACTCGATCTTCACACTATAATCTCGACCGATCCTGCGAGGGGGTTAACTGGTCGAGGGTGGGATCGCGGTAGAAATTAACCGCAGATGAACACAGATGAAACCTGGATTGGTGGTCAATTTCCCAAAACCGCGCAGGCGCTGGCCCCGTTCCAGAATAAATCCATCATTCCCGTACTTGCCTGAGTCTGGGTTCGCTCTTTCTCTCAGATTAGGCTTTAACGTTGCCGTCTAACGGTGCTGCGATCCGCGCTTCCGCGTGACGAATCTACTGAATTATTTTTGAGCGTTGAATCTGAGTTCTAGTTGGCGCTATCTGGAATAACAAGCGCAAACGGTGGAATGTCCGCTTCAAAGCTCTGGCCTTCGTCCGTTTCCATAACGTAGTGACCTTTCATGAAACCGTAATTCGTGGGCAAAGGACAAAAGCTAGTATAGTTGTAAGATTCACCAGGTTTGAGATACGGATATTCACCAACTACTCCGGCCCCGCGTACTTCCTGAACTCGACCTGCAGCGTCCGTAATATGCCAGTAGCGTGAGCGCAAGCGCGCGTTGGTATCGCCTTCGTTCTTGATTGTTATGTTGTAAGCAAAGAAATACAGGGGTTCTAGAGGATTGGAACGCTCTGGAATGTATCTGGCAACGGCTCGCACGCGAATGTCCTTGCTGATCTGGTGCATGCCTGGAATGAATCACGTTCGATCGCATCGCTCAAGCTTTTTTTTGGCGCCTGCCTTAGCGGCAAAATCGCTGGGCGGCGGGGTTGGCTTGACAGTCAGGATTCTGTCTTCAGACTACAGCTAAGACAAGGGGATTGAGGGAGATTATGTCACAATACGTGTATTTTTTTGGGGAAGGGAGAACGGACGTTCCGGCGCTTGATAAAAAGCTGCTGGGTGGCAAAGGAGCAAATCTTTGCGAGATGTCACAGCTTGGAATTCCTGTTCCCCCCGGGATTGTAATTACTACGGATGCATGTAAACGTTATATAAAGGAGCAGAGATTTCCATCCGGCTTAATGGAAGAAGTCCTGGTTAGAATTCAGCAACTGAACTCCGCAACGGGCAAGGTTTTTGGAAATCCTGATCACCCTTTGCTCGTGTCTGTGCGCTCGGGCGCGCCTGTTTCCATGCCAGGAATGATGGACACCATTTTGAATCTGGGGTTGAATTCTGAAACAGTGGAAGGGATGATTCGCTCCACTGGCAATGAGAGATTTGTATGCGATTCGTATCGTCGTTTTATTCAAATGTATGGTAACGTAGTACTTGAAATCCCTCATCATGACTTTGAGCACATCCTTGCAGACGTAAAAAAACACGTAGGTGCAAGTTCAGATACGGATCTGCGCGCGCAGGATTTGCGTGAGTTAATTGTGAAATACAAAGAGCTTGTTCGTCGGGTGCATGGAAGCGAATTCCCAGAAGATGTTCAGGAGCAATTACGTGGTTCGATTGAAGCCGTATTCAAATCCTGGAACAATGATCGTGCAATCATCTACCGTCGTTTGAATCATATTGCAGACGAGCTGGGCACAGCGGTTAACGTCCAGGCAATGGTTTTTGGAAACATGGGCGACACTTCAGGAACCGGAGTCGCGTTTACTCGAAATCCATCCACTGGAGAGCGCAAGTTCTACGGTGAGTATTTGATGAACGCACAGGGAGATGCTCCAAACTCGCAGCGGGAAACGTACTGGAGTGGCGGCACTTCGCATGGCAGTTGAAATGGTTGAAGAAGGCTTAATAGATAAGCGGACAGCTCTGATTCGCGTCGATCCAGAATCGATTCCATCCATGCTTGCGCCGGTATTTGATCTCGACGAGAAGAAGAAAGCGGTTAAAGAAAAACGTTATTTGACAAAGGGTCTAAACGCTGGCCCTGGAGCTGCTTCCGGAAAGGTTGTGTTCGATTCCTGGAATGCGCAGCACAAGAAAATCAAAGGTGAAAAAACAATCCTCGTTCGTATGGAAACCAGTCCGGAAGATATTGCAGGAATGGAAGCAGCAGAGGGAATTCTCACAGCCCGTGGCGGAATGACAAGTCATGCAGCTGTAGTGGCGCGTGGCATGAATAAACCCTGCGTAGTAGGCTGCTCAGCCCTCCATGTGGAAGAACGTTCGCAGTTTATGGCAGTTGCCACAGAAGATGGGCGCAGCGTGATTGTGCGCGAGGGTGACTTCATTTCAATCGACGGAACTACGGGCGAAGTGTTACTCGGAAGCCTTCAAACAAAGCCATCGGAAATCCAGCAGGTACTTGACGGTGTGATTCCAGGAGACGATTCACAAATCGCGAAAAATTTCACAAAGTTCATGGGCTGGACTGATGAAGTGCGCACCTTGCAAATTCGCACCAATGCTGATACGCCGCGTGACTCACGTATTGCACGCATCTTTGGCGCGCAGGGAATAGGGCTTTGTCGGACTGAGCATATGTTCTTTGAAGGAGAGCGCATATCGGTAATGCAGGAAATGATCCTCGCAGATACTGTTGAAGCCCGCGAAAAGGCCCTGGCAAAACTGCTTCCGTATCAACGCGAAGACTTTATTGGGATTTTTGAGGCAATGGAGGGTTTGCCCGTAACCATTCGTCTGCTCGATCCACCTCTGCACGAGTTTGTTCCGCACGATGAAGGTCACATGGGTGAACTGGCCCAGAAATCCGGGATTGATCTGGATAAGATTCGCATTCGCATTGAAGCATTGAAGGAGCAAAACCCAATGCTTGGCCATAGGGGATGCCGCCTGGGCGTTACATATCCAGAAATTACCAGAATGCAGGTTCGTGCCATAATTGAAGCGGCCGTCGCTGTTAAGAAAAAGGGCAAGTCAGTCTATCCGGAAATCATGGTGCCTCTTGTTGGCCATATTAAGGAATTTGTTCACCAGAAGGAAATCATCGAGGCAACTGCCCAGACAGTTATGCGGGAGGCTAATACACGCGTCGATTTCACTATCGGAACAATGATTGAAGTGCCAAGGGCCGCTCTGGTTGCAGATCAGATTGCAGTGGAAGCAAAGTTCTTTAGCTTTGGGACCAATGACCTTACTCAGATGGGAATGGGATTCTCACGCGACGATGCAGACAAATTCCTGCGCGACTACTTGCGCCTTGGGTTCTACGAACGCAATCCGTTCCAATCAATTGACCAGGAAGGTGTGGGTGAACTTGTTAAAATCGCAATCGAGAAAGGCAGAAAGACCAGGCCGGATATCAAGCTCGGCGTGTGTGGCGAGCACGGTGGTGATCCAACAAGTATTATGTTCTTCCATAAGATAGGGCTCCAGTATGTTAGCTGCTCTCCATTCCGCGTAGCCGTTGCCAGAGCAGCAGCAGCGCGCGCGGTACTCCTGGGGTAGTCGCTGTATTCGATTGTAGTTCCAGCTTACAACGAAGCAGCGTTGCTCCCCGCGACGCTTGCAGCCGTAAGAAAGGCTATGGAGGGAACGGGTGTCCAGGGAGAAGTAATTGTTGTAGACAATGCTTCTACCGATGACACCGCCCAGATTGCTCTGGCATTTGGTGCGCGCGTGGTCACTGAAAGCCGTCGCCAAATTTCCTCTGTCCGCAATGCAGGGGCTGCAGCCTGCACCGGGGAATACATTATTTTTGTCGATGCAGATACGTTGATTAGCCCCGATCTGCTCGGTGCCGTCCTCGATGAATTTGATGCTGGCGTATGTGGCGGAGGTAGTTTGATTCGGTTTGAACTTGAAGCAACCGGTTTTGCTGCCTGGACCTCGCGCTTCTGGCATCGGGTTTCAAAGCAATTCAAACTTCCTGCAGGCTGTTTTCTTTATTCGCGCAGGGACGCTTTTTTTGCAGTGGGCGGATTTAGCCAGGAAGTCTACGCAACCGAGGAAATCTGGTTCTCCAGAAAACTCAAAGCCTGGGGTAAAAAGAATTCGCGCAGGTTCGTAATGTTAGAGGAGCATCCACCAATCACATCGAGCAGAAAACTTGGATGGTTTCCAACCCACAAACTCCTTATCTACACCCTGCTTTTTACTCTGTTCCCATTTGCAGTCAGGTTTCGAGCGCTCTGTTCTTTCTGGTATGAGCGACCAGAAAAAATTCTTGATCACAAACTGCCCAAATAGTCCCGCATGATTTGTATTTCGATAGAATCATGTCCTTGAATCACCCGGATCGAAACAAAATTCAACAAACCCGCCATTGCTTGAACTCCTGGAATTGCGACTAGTAGGATAAGCTCTCGTCTGAGCTTGTCCTTGATAAGACGATCGATCCAAAAGCATGCCGAGCCAAATGCCGCGACTGCAAAAAACCAACTTGTGAAATTCAAAAGGGGGACGCCATTGAAGAGCAAAGGTAGTTTTTCATTCCATATCCAGAGGTTCAGGTTTGTGGCGATTGGGTCCAGGTGAATATCAATCGCGAGTGCAATCAAACCGCACAATATGCCGCATAACGTTGGACGGAGGGACAGCGTTGACCAACGCATTTGCAGAGTTTGCACAATAAACATCACTGGATAGAAAACCGTTATCCAACCCGTTACGGCTACCACTGGAGTCTTGAGAGCGGGTACATAAAACATATACCCGGGCTCTGAGAAGAAGCCCATACGAATCCCGCTGCTTTCAATGCAGAGTCCGTAAATGCCTGCGATCAGGAAATATCTCACACATGCCAGGCCACCGCTAACCAACGCGCAGTGAACTCCCAGAAGAATTGTCCAGGAAAAAGAGACAATCTCTGAACAGTGCTTGATATCCTGCCCTGGGTTTGAAGCTTCTATGTTTGGAAGTAAGAACAACAAGGGGAGCAGAAGAACCAGGACGACAACCTTTGGATCTCTGAAGTAAGCAAAAACCCAGGAAAGTGAAATGTAAGCAGTAAAAATCGCATAACGGCAAATGTCAGACGATGCATATCTGGACCAGGCCAATAGCAGCAGCGCCATAAAAAGGTTGCAGATGACCGGCAGTGCCTGTGCTGCTGAGTTCATGGATGGTTTCATTTGGTAACCGAATAAACGTGCACAGAAGCGTAGCTGGCTGTTCTTTCTGCCAGGGACAAAGTGTGGCTCAAATCTTCTTTGAAATGAAATTGTGAAGAGGCACTGTTTAATTTTAGTGCAGGGGCGAAGGTTCTAAACAGGACAATGGCCTCAGGTTTGCATACTCGATGCAGTTCCTGGAAAAGGGCAGTCCGCAAGGCCGGCGAAATGAACTCAAGCAGATCCAGAAGGTTTGCCGCAGAAAAGAAATCCGACTGCGTTTGCTTCAGGAATGTCAGTAGATCGGAATGAATGCACTTGATTCGCTCAGTTCTCCTGGAAAGCGAATTGAAGTTGCATTCGCGTAAATACAGCGGCACATTGTGCTCATCCGAATAGGTTCCCGTCAACATTTGATGCCAGAAGTAGTTTTCTCGGATTGGAAATTTAGTGAGTATGTTGCGAAGGCGATTCCTGCACGCCTGTTCCAGGAAAAACTGGCCGGCCCGGGCCGAATACAGTACCTGCCGCCAGTGCATGCCGCAAACGCCCGCCAGAGCAGTTGGAAGAACGCGAACCGGCAACCGCCAGAGTCGTGGTTCAATTTCTTCTATATAAATCCTCCCCTGTGCGGTCAGGTCTGGAGATTCAATAAACTGTCTAAGTCGTGAATTGCCACATACCGCCTGGAAGAACTTGCGAACCCATCGGAACCGCGCATAGGATCCATGCGCATATACTGAATCATTCCTCGATTGCGCGGGAATTCCAAAGTCCTTCCATAACTCACCATAGCCGCGTCTGATAGCCTCGATCTTCCTTTCAAGTAGTTGAAGCTGCGCCTGGTTTTGATCCAGGGCGTAGATTTTCGCCGGATCTTCAAGTAGCGTATTGAGTACATTGCAACCGCCGGAAGCAATCATCAGTAAATTCTGGCCAGGCTGAACTCCCAGAGCAAGTCGATCGACTTCATAGTCTTCCCAGACCTGATTGTAGGTAGGCTGCTTCATTGGCTCAATAATGATATGATTGGATTTCGCTTACCTGTCAACGTTTTGAGGAGCGTATTTGTGATTTCGACCTGGACACGCGTTCCGCTCGGTAGCAGATTCTGAAGGCTGCGTTTAACTTCACTGGCGATGTCATCCGCCCGCGCTACTTGCAGGACTAACTGCATTCGCACCGAATCTTGTGCGTCCTGTATCAAGCAAAAGTCTGCGATTGGGAATCGATCTACCAGAAGAAGATTGTAGACCGTATCGAGAAGATATGCCGGAGTTAAAGTCTGCCCGTTTAAAACAAACGAGTCATTCCGTCTTCCCAGTAGACCGGTAAGTTGAATGGTTGAACGACCACAGGCGCACGAGCCTGTTCCCAGGGTTCCAAGATCACCTTGCCTGTAACGGATGAAGGGTGTGGCAAAATTGTGAAGGTTGGTTCCAACGATTTCACCCGTTATGCGGCGTTCATCGCTGTCGTCAAGAATTTCAAGATATGCCATATCCTCCCAGACATGATATGTTCCATGCGAGCATTCAGCAGCAACCCAGCCCAATTCTTCCGTGGAGTATTCATCAAGCACAGGGCATCCAAAGAACTCAGCAAGTGCTGCGCGCTGCGCTGCGCTGGACATTTCAGAGTTCAAGCTAATCAACTTTAGTTTAAGGCCCCGGGCCTGTGTGAGGGGAATGTGACGCGCAATTTCGAAAAGATGTGAAGGATAGATGCATAGGACGGCCGGTCTTATGTGCATTATCTTTTGAATTGTGTCCGTGATATCGTTTAGGGTGGAAATGAAATACGATCTGTAGAACCCGAAAAAGGACCTTGCGGGAAACTCTGATGTATAAACGTAAAGAGTCTTATCAAAGGGGGACAAATTTCTCCGCATGTTCAGTATTCTGTAGCGCCCAACGGCATACGCGTGTGTTTCATTCACGTTATGCGACACACGAATGACTTTACCGCTTGACCCCGAGCTTACGGACTCGATAGAACCCTGACCGAATTTTGAATTAGAGTGCAGCGCATTGGCGGAAATTGCCTGGATCATTTCATCTTTGCTAACCGTCGGAAAATGAATCAAATCGCCCAGAGATTGAAAATCTCTGGGATGAATTCCAGCGGCGCGATATTTGGTGCGATAGAATTCGCTGTGCGTATAGGCATGGAAAAGCAATTTCCGAATGCGGTTGAATTGAAAGCGCTCAATATGTGCCCGACTCCTGTATGGCCTGAGCAGATAGGCAGGGGCAACAAATGCAGCCCGCAAGGCCGCACCCAGATATTCCCCGGTCGAAAATCGACGCATCTTAGTCCTGGATTTGCTTTTTCCAGTTTGCAGGTGGTTCTGTTAGTGCCTGCATTTTTGCGAAAAAACAGGGCCACTCCTTTCTACAGCTTTTGAATTGTTCTTCAAAGTATTCCTGCCCGGATTCGTATCTCAGAAAACTCAGGAAATCTGCGTTGTTGTATTCCCTTTGTTCCTGATCTGCAGTTTGATTTGGTGCCCGCGTTTCAGTCAGTTGGCGTTTAAAGGCCTGAATTATCTGAGATTTTTGTGCGCGCTTTTCTACATCTGTGAGATTGGATTTGTAAAGGGCATCCAGTTTTTTTGCGCATGCTCGGAATTGCGCGCGAATCTTTGCAGACTCGACCAGGTAGTTCAGTTTTCGTTTGTAATTCTCGGAGCTTTCGCCTTCTGTTTCGCGTGCGTACTGCAGTGCCCCGGTTATCTCTACAAACGAAGCGAAAGATTCGTTGAAGTCAACCGAACCAGGAAGCCACAGAGTGTTGTGGGTGGATTCGTGGATCACGAGACGAGTTAGATACCAGTTTGAATATTCAAGCTGTGTGGAGACCAGCGGATCCTTGAACCATCCAAGCGTCGAATAGCCTGAAACTTCCTGCGTAACCACATCCCAACCTTCTGCTTTTAATTCCTGCGCCGCCGCATTCGCTTTAGCTTCGGAGAAATATCCCAGATAGGGCACTGTGCCCACGATTGGAAACCACCACGTCTTTGGAATGAATGCAAGTTCGCGCGAAGCAGTAACGTTCCAGGCCACGGCCTTTCTGTCAATGCGTGAGAGTGTTTGAAACGCCTCACCTTTCAAACCCAGTTTGTCATGTCCCCAGTTACTTACTTCTTTTACGTGTCTAAGTTTTTCGCTAATTTTAGGGTCGGTTTGCGGCTGAGTAAGTACTTCATCGATTGGTTCGCGATTCCAGAGTAGACTGGCCTGACCGTTTGCTGCGTGTGCTAGATAGCATGACGAAAGCAGTTGAAAAAAAATTACCAGAGCTACCCGAATCGAGACAAGACGTTTCATAGCTGATTGAGGGTACATTATCTTTTTCTGTCAAGCGTCCTTGATACGGTTCTTGGTTTGACATGTTTTTCTTTCGCTGCAATCAGGTATTAGTGCACAGGCTAGCTCTACTTGTTTTTCTTGCGAGTGTAACTTCCATAGTTGCGCAACCAGTACTACTTCGACCGATCCAGATCGAAGGGCAGGATGCCAAATTGAGGGATCTCGCTAAATCCATCGAGAAAGACTTGTTTGATGTTCTAACTGGCAAAGGGCTACAAATCGTTTCTGAATCTACGCTGAAATCGGAGGAGCGTGGCGTAATCTCAGGATCTTGCACGGACGCCTGCATACTCAGTCTTGCGAAGCGCACAAACTTCACACGCGTACTGGTTCCCATACTACAGAAGAAGAAGGACAGTGAAAACTTCCTCTGTTATTTGTACACGGTGCAAGAAGGTCGCATAACGGAAAACAACGTCCTGGTTCTATTTATCAATCTGCCAGAATCGAGGCGGAAGGCCGCTATTGCCTCTGTTATGGTGGAACTTTTTCCGGGAACGGCCAGCGTCGCGCCGGCTGCATCTCGAGACCTTCCAACGCCGCCGAAAGTTAAACAAAGTGCAGGGAGCATTCGACTGGTATCGGATCCTGTGGGCGCCAGCGTGTTTGTCGATGGCATTCAGGTTGGCGTAACGCCGTTCGATCTCGTAAACAATGGTAAAATGCAATCCGTAAGGATTGCAATGTCGAACTATGAGGAGATTGTACTTCCCATTCGAGCCTCTGCGCAAAGTGAAATCATGTTCACATTGCAGAAACTGGAGTCCCGCAACGCAGCCACTGATCAAGCTACCAGACAGAGTGCCTCTGCGACGAAAGGACCTTATTGGGGCGCGTTCGCGCGGTCGCTTATTTTGCCGGGCTGGGGGCAATACTCGAAAGGCGATGAGTCTGCGTTCTGGTTTGGTCTGGGTTCAGCCGTCTTTGCAGGGAGCGCCGTATACGCCGATGGCCAGGCCAGGAATCTGCGACACAGGATCGTGGCCCCAAACAAACTGTCCTCTATCTTTTTCCTGGCTTCTTCCGAAAGTCAGAGTGTTTCTACCGCTGCAGTAGCACTGTACCTCATCGTTCCGAGCGCTGGATCGCCCTCCAATCTTGGCGGGTGCAGGTCCAGCATTTGTAAGTCATACAGGCAGTTGGATGAAGCTAGCCGGGTAAGTGCCGGAATGTTCGGGGCCATGTACCTTTGGGGCTTGCTTGATGCTTTGCTTGCAAGTGTTCCCGCGAAGAAAAGCAATTCGTTCAGCTTCCGGGCCATGCCAGTGTTCGCCGGGAACGATCGAGGTGCGTTGTTCGCGGCACGGATGAGGTTTTAGCATGTTCAGGTGGATTCTTATCGCCATCTTGCTGAGTTTCGCATTCAATCTTGCCGCGGAGCCCAAATCAGATTCTCCGCAGATTCGCATAGTTACACGGCCAGCTGGCGCTGCTGTTTTCATAAATGGCGTGGAAAAAGGAAAAACTCCTCTGGAAATTCCTGCTGGAGAAAGGGCGCTTAACGTTCGAATATTCCTGCAAGGATATCAAGAGATTCGTTTTCCAATTCAATCGACCGGTGACTTAGAAATGATTCTGTCGCTTCAGGAGGACAGGATCACGCAGGCAGCTTCCTCTTCAGATGCGCCCGGGATCCGGCCTGATGCCTCCAAAAATCGAGCTCCGTACTGGGGTGCGTTTGCGCGATCGCTTATCTTACCTGGCTGGGGGCAACATTCAAAAGGGGATAGCGCATCGTTCTGGTTTCTGTCTGGAACGCTGCTGAGTGGCATAGCCTATCTCGATGCCACTCAGTCATTCAGGCGCGCTCGTCAGGACGCAATTTTCAAGTACCGCGAGGGAGATCTCTATTCACTTGCACAGGCTGCAAGTTCGACAGCGCCAAAGAATGGCGCTCTGCCCCTGGCAGCAGTATCAGTGCTTGCTGCTCTCCATTTTGATTCCGGTGAGGCAAAGCAGTACACGCGCAATTGCATGGCTCTTAGTCCGGTCAGCCTGGCCAACGGTACTTTGCAAACCTGTAAGGCCAATCTGCGCGCTCTGCATCGCAAGCGAGCAACCGGTTATGTTTTTGCTGGTTTGTATCTCTGGAATGTCGCCGATGCGTTGCTGGCCACAGATAAGATCAGCCTGGGCTTTGGCCTTCCTACGGAAGATCGGGGTTTTGTCCTGGCCACGACTCTGAAGTTCTAGCGCTCTTTTGGTTTGACCGTCCAGGGCTTTCTCAAAAATTGCTCACTTCTATGGCAATCTTTCTCAAAGAATTCCTTTTTACCTCAGAATCGGTCTCCGAGGGGCATCCTGATAAAATCTGTGATCAGATTTCAGACGCAGTGCTCGATGCGCATCTGGCTCAAGATCCAGCAAGCCGCGTTGCATGTGAATCACTTACAACCACGGACTTTGTTTGCGTTGCAGGTGAGATTACGTCCACTGCTAAAGTCGATGTAGAGGCTCTAACTCGCAAGGTGATCCGTGAAATTGGTTACACTGACAAGAATATTGGCTTTGAAGCTGATACAGCCCAGGTCATGGTTCGTCTACATTCACAATCCCCCGATATTTCACAGGGCGTGACAATTGGCGAAGGCCTCCATAAGGAGCAGGGCGCTGGAGATCAGGGCCTGATGTTTGGATTTGCGATCAATGAAACGGCCAACCTGATGCCATTGCCAATCGAACTTTCACATCTCCTGGTGAAGAAGCTCGCTGACCTGCGCCACAATGGAACCTTCAAAGATATCCTCCCAGATTCAAAATCTCAAGTTACTGTGGAATACCGTGATGGTAAGCCCCACCGCATCGATACAGTAGTGATCTCCACGCAGCATCGCGAAAATCTGGAGCATAAAACTCTGCAAGAAATGCTGATCGAGCAAGTTGTTAAGCAGGTCATTCCGGCTCAGTACCTCCAGAATACACGCTATCTGATCAATCCTACTGGTAAATTTGTTGTGGGTGGTCCTCACGGAGACTGCGGCCTAACAGGTCGTAAGATTATTGTGGATACATACGGCGGATATGGCCGCCATGGTGGGGGAGCATTCTCAGGAAAAGATCCAACCAAGGTTGACCGCAGCGCAGCTTATATGGCACGTTATGCGGCCAAGAATATTGTTGCAGCTGGCCTTTGCACCAAGTGCGAGGTTCAGGTTTCGTATGCCATTGGATATCCGGAGCCAACTTCAATCCTTGTGGATTCATTTGGAACCGGC
The DNA here is from genome assembly GCA_021413825.1 of Spirochaetia bacterium. Taxonomy (GTDB): domain Bacteria; phylum Spirochaetota; class Leptospiria; order Leptospirales; family Leptonemataceae; genus JAEUSB01. The sequence goes on from JAIOPQ010000070.1 coordinate 13,121, forward strand.
AAGATTCCTGATGAGAAGATCATTGAGCGCGTAAGAGCTAACTTTGATTTCTCTCCAGCAGGAATTGAACGCACTCTAAAGCTGCGTGAAAAAGGCCGTGTGTATCAGGAAACTGCTGCCTACGGACATTTTGGTCGCCAGGGTGAAACATTCACCTGGGAAAAAACGGACAAGGCCGACGCGCTAAAATAACGTGGCTGCCCGCCGAGCCAAAAAGAAATCGGCCGCGCCAGTGCGGAAGAAATCTGCAAAGTCAAATAAGCCGCAGCAAGCTGCTGCAGTTCCAGCTATTAGCAAAGCCACGCGCGATGGGTACGGCGAAGCGCTGGTTGAGCTGGGCCGTAAACGCAGTGAAGTTGTGGTACTGGACGCTGATCTTTCCGAATCAACGCGCACTCATAAATTTGCAAAAGAGTTTCCGGATCGTTTTTTTAACGTAGGAGTAGCCGAACAAAACCTCGTGGGAATTGCGGCGGGCTTTGCGCTTTCCGGGTTAATTCCATTTGCATCCAGTTTTGCAATGTTCTTATCAGGTCGTGCCTGGGAAATCGTGCGAAACTCTGTTGTGTATCCCGGGCTTAACGTTAAGTTATTTGCATCACACGGCGGAATCACCGTTGGCGAAGATGGCGCAAGCCACCAATGCATTGAAGATTTTGGAATTATGCGCGCCATCCCAAACATGAGCGTATTTGTGCCATCTGATTTTGAAGAAGCTAAACAAATGGTTCATGAACTGGCTGCGAGAAAAGGCCCATGCTATGTTCGTGTCGCGCGCGCATCTACGCCGATTCTGAGCAGATCCCCATCTTATAGGTTCAAGCCAGGCAAAGGTGAACTCCGGCGAGACGGAAAAAACGTAACTATCATTGCCTGCGGTGTGCTGGTGCATGAAGCAGACAAAGCGGCAGAAATCCTGGCAAAATCGGGAATATCAGCCGCTGTAATCAACATGTCCAGTCTCAAGCCGCTGGATGAGAAACTCGTACTACAGTATGCAAAGAAAACCGGCGCCATAGTGACTGTTGAAGAACACAATATCATTGGTGGACTTGGATCTGCGGTTGCTGAAACTGTTTCAGGTTCATCACCGTGCGTGGTTTTACGTCACGGAATGCATGATGAATTTGGGCAAAGTGGCGAGGCCAGTGCCCTTCTGGATTACTACAAATTGCGTGCTGCTGATATAGCTAACGTCTGCAAGAAAGCCATTAAACTCAAATAAGACGTTTAATTGGCGTTGCCTTATTAAAACGCGTTAGGGTACGTCGTGCGTTGCGTTCTTTCTGATTCCAAATTTCTTTGAAGAGATGCCGGGGAAATTCTGTTCTTCCACATCTCTGATGTGAACTACGAGCCAATTATTTTGTTTCGCATATTGGGCCAGGCTGGGTTCAGTCGCAGTTTGCTTTGTGTCCGGATTCACGATCATTCTCAAGCCGCGGCTGTATTCGATCATTTCCCTATCACCCCGGCTGTTGCCCGCAGCTAGCAGAGGCTGTGCCTGGATAAAAGTTTCAATTGCATGGCGCTTGCCTTCTTCCTGAGGGATTGGCTGAATCATTTCATCAGTCAATACGTCGTTTCTAACGACTGACTTAACTCCCAGAATATTCATAGGGGCTAGTCCAAGTTCGCGGCTCAAGAATGTCTGATACAGGGCCTCAGGGCTTGCAGTTACTATCCAGACTTCAAAACCATTTTGCTTCAAAAGCTGAATGAGCGCTTTCATTTGCGGATAAATCTTGGTTGAGTAATCGGTCTTGAAACATTCATCACCAAGATCGCGAATTTTCTGTGGGCTTTCGCCCGCAAAGAATCGCACGCGACCCTGTACATATGGAATCGAAACGTTGGATTGTGGTTTGATCTCGCGGATTACAGCCGGGTGTTTTTCCGGATGCGCTTCTGCGTACTTGTACATGCATTCGTCTGCTAGATAGTGCGGAACCTGACCCAGGACTGTCCCATCGCCATCAAATACGGCGACCTTGCGACCTGGTTCTCCGGCGGTTTTCTGAAAGAACTCGCGTAGCCGATTGTTGGCTTCCGGCGGAAATCCACGAACTTCAGAAAAGTTTTGTGCGCAGGCGATCAGTAAAGCCGGGAAAAAAATTGCGTAGCGTTTCATTTAGTTGTACCGGAGATAGATAGGGACGAATGCGACCGACGGTTTTGCCGGTCGCATGATTGTTAGACGTTATTCGCCTTCGTGTTCCATTGCCATTTTCTCGCCGCGTTTCAGATTTACCGGAATGGAAATCAGAAGGCCAACGATAAACAATACGGCACAAAACAGAATTGAGTTCTTCAGTCCAAGCTGAGTTTGCAGAGCACCGGTTCCAAGCACCCCAATCGCTACGGCCAGTTTTGTGCTCAGACCCCAGAGTCCAAAAAACTCGCCTGACTTGGACTCGGGTGAAAGAATACCAACGACAGCCCGGCCCGCAGATTGAGTGGCTCCAAGGCTTGCGCCCGCAAGGCATCCTACAATGAGGAAAGCTTGTTCGCGTTGTATGCCAAGCATCGTTGCGAGCACATCGTTCAGGAAGATTGCCAGAATTGCGCTTACCCAGAGTACAAGCGTGATGCCATATGTAAGCTTGGCTCCAATCTTATCCTGTAAGTACCCAAATCCTATTGCGCCGCCGAATGCAGTAAACTGCGTGATGATGAACATCAACTTCTCAGTTTCGCGGCTCCAGTGAATCACCTGCGCGCCATAGCGGAACGCGTACGTAATCACAATGCCCAGGCCGGCAGAAGCAAAGAAGAGCGAGAGTAAGAATATCGCAAGGTCACGGAAGTCTTTTACCTCGTGCAGCGTAGTCCTCAAGCGACTAAAGCCAACGCTGATAAAGCTTTCACCCGCCGGGAGTGCTTGCGCGTCTCCGGGTTCTTTCAACCAGAGGAAGGTAGGAATTGCCGCAACCAGGAAGAATGCCGCCGTGATTGGTCCAACGAATCTGAGGTTCTCGAAGTTGGCGGCTGAATTATCAGCGAGCGGACCCAGAGTTGCCACAATTACAGATAGCAGACCGCCGAAGTATCCAACCCCCCAGGCAATGCCAGAAATCTTTCCCAGTTCGTCCTTGTTTCCAAGGGATGGAAGGAAGCTGGCCACGAATGATTCACCTGAGGCAAAGCCAAAGTTGGAGAGGATCAGGAGAATCACTCCAAGCCAGGCGGCTCCAGGTGAAACCAGGAATAGCGCTGCTGTAGCCACGACCGTCAGAATGTAACTCATGAACAGGAACTTCTTCTTGGAAGCACTGAAATCCATGATAGCGCCGAAAACCGGACCTGTGACGACGCACAGGATATAGCTGATAAACAGACCAATGTCCCAGAGAAAGTTTCCTCGGCGGAACTCAGGGTCCGTGCCTCCCTGATCCCCAACGACCAGTGCTGTGAAAATGTTGCAATAGACGACTGTAATGATGACTGTCGTGTACGATGAGTTGGCGAAGTCGAACATCGCCCAGCCGAACTTCGCCTTGAAGCTGGCCTTAGGCGCTTCCGCCGCTTTTGATTGTGTCATGAAAATCTCCCCGGCGCTCTTTCTTCCAGCTGGCGGCCTTTTGTGAAGCATAAAACCCGTCCGGCGATTGCGCTAATTTGAGCGGATAACGTTCCTGGAGCAAAAACCCGGTCATCGAGTCCTTTGACCGGATCCAGTACGAACGGCGAGTCGCCTGTTTACCAGGCAATGGGCCAATTTTTCCAACATAGCTCGACCATTATATAGATAAAGAGGATGGGAACTTGCTTATTTTGTCGTCTTCTTTGACTTCAAAGTGGCTTTGGTTCGCATTTCTCCCGAATTATATGCTTTTGTAGCCGCTGGCACGGTCCGTGCTAAATGGGGCAGCATAGCTGGAAAAGGCGATATGGGATCTTAGGGGTGAGAGAATTGGATTTTTACGAGATGAGTGCCGGGGCAACAACTCCGCAGCGGATTTTGCCGTATTACCAGCCAATCGTTTCGGTTTCAGATGGAATGATCTTTGGGTATGAGGTCCTGGGCCGATTCTCTGACGAATCAGGTCGGATCTCAAGCATGGGTCCATATTTTTCAGATCCAGAAGTGCCCAATCACGAAAAACTCATACGTTCCCGCAAGATACGCGAGCTGGCGTTCCTGCACGCGCGCGATATGGAATACGATGGTAAGCTATTTATTAACGTTAAGCCTTCCTGGCTCATTCAGGTTCACCGCTCCGGGAAGGACATTCCAACCCTGAAGTTCATTGAGGAAATGGGAATCAATGGTCAGAACATTGTCATTGAAATCACAGAGGAAGAGTTCGATGGTGAGATTGATGTTTTAGATACCGTTATGCGGCGCTATCGTGAGGCCGGTTGTAAAATCGCAATAGATGATTTTACGTTTAATAATTTTGACCGGCTGATTCATTTGAGGCCGGATTTTGTAAAAATCGACATTCGCCTTGTTAAGAAGAGCGTAGAGAAACAGGAATATCAGAAACTGATTACGTCCATTTCCGATTTTGCCCAGGAGATCGGAATTTCTGTCCTGTTCGAAGGCGTTGAGTATGAAGAAGAGTTGGTGAATTCCATTCACGCTGGCGGTAGCTTCATCCAGGGGTTCCTGTTCTCTCCGCCGGAATGCGACTTTCAAGAAACAGAAAGATTCAGACCTTCCATGCACAAGGTTCTCTCTTCTGTCGTACAGGCCCAGCGCGACGAAAACTTTGGTCTGCTGTCGCTTGAATCCAGGATGAACGAACTAATGAGCAGCACGCTGGACACTGCGAATTTTGAGTCCAATCCGGACGCCGCACTTGCAACGATTCTCTCGACTTTACCGGATGCCTGCTATCGCGCATATGTATGCAATCAGTTCGGAGAACAGCTGTCTTCCAATTTTGTAAGATCCGCTCCGGGCCCCTTTTCACGGGAACCACAATTCCGAAATCGTAATTGGGGGTGGCGTCCTTACTTCTTGCATAACCTGACGCGGATGGAACGCTTCCGTCGTGGCTTTATTTCAAATAGATATATTGATCAGGAAACTAAACGGCAAACGTTTACGTATTCGCATCCGCTGCCCGGGCAATTATTCTTGTTTCTGGATTTTACCAGAGGCTCTTTCGCTTCGCCTGAATAAGACGATTAAAATCGTTAATGTTGTTCACAACAATACGATCAGCGAATAGTTCCACTTTGCCCTGTCGCACGAACATGTTTATGATTTTCTGGACTTCGTCGATTTGCTGACCGCACCAGCTTGCAATGTCGTCCACAGTATTGTGAAATACCATGTTCTTTACCTGGCCATAGTGCGGATCTTTTTCCGCAAGCATCAGGAACACATCTGCTACTTTTGACTGAGTATCATCGAGCAATAGAATTTGCAATCGGCGGCGTGCATCGTTTATGCGATTTGAAAAGATTACAAGCAGGCGAAACGCAAGCTGTGGGTTTGTTTTCATTAGGGTATCAAAGTTTGCGCGATTAAAGTTAAGCGTGCGTACTTTGTCTACGGCGATGGCCGTCGCGGAGCGTGGCTCTTCTTCAAGAATTGCCATTTCTCCAAAGATATCTCCCTGACTCAGTACATCGAGAGTCTTCTGTGCGTTCCCAATTGTCTTGGTAATCTTAACACGCCCTTCCTGAATAAAATAAAAATCATTTCCCGGTTCATATTCGCAGAATATGATCTGACCCGGTTCATGCGTTTTACCAAACTTATCAAATAACGATTCTGGAAGTAGCATCAGCCCAATTTCTCCAGACGCTTTCTAGCTTCGCGGGTTGCTTCATCCGGCGGCGGCATGGTTGCAACTTTATGATAGAGCGAGCGAGCACGTTCCTTATTACCTTTGGCCTCTGCCACAACACCCAACTGGAAGATTGAGTTTTTCATGTACTCGCCGGTTGGGAATTTCTTCAAATAGATAGAGAAGGAGTTAGACGCTTCATCCAGACGGCCCAGCTTGAGTTCTACGCGGCCTTTCTCATAGTGCGCACGCTGGAACGCGTCAGCATCTTCCTGCGTTGGAAATTTCTTTAACTGCAAGCATTCATTGAATTTTGCAAGCGAGCCTTCCATGTTATTTTGATTCATGAGGTTCAAACCCTCCATGAACACGTCCGATGCTTCCGGATTGTGAACCGGAGCTGCGGCCGGTCCGCCCATTTCATCCAGCGCAAACGGATCATCGCCCAGACTATCTGCTGATGCCATGGTGCGTGAAACAAAAGATGGATCAATTCCACGACTTTGTTTTGAGTCTGCAAGTGTGAGGGCAGGGTATCCATGCGGATATGTGAGGCCTTTGCGTGCCTGAGAAAGCAAATCATGCGCACGCTCGGTATAATCGCCGTCTGCATACACTTCCATGTATTTCTCCAGGGCGTATACTGCGTGATCAACGTTACCCGATCTATAAAAACTTTCAGCAACACTCATTAGTTCGAACGCAGGATCTTTAGCCGCACCGGCCTTCAGGATATCTCTAATCTGCCGGTGAATATTTCTGAGCTGTTTTGAGAACACGCGAAGCATTTTCAGGATCAAATGCGTGTTCTTCATTACGAGTGCTTCAAACTCGTTCATCTTAAATACGATGCAGGTAGTCTTACCAATTACCTGAGCGGTCTCTTCACGGGGAAATTTACCAAGCGCTGACTTCACGCCGAAGAATTCGCCCATCTGAACGTCTTCGCGAATCTCTTCACCCGTATCCAAAGCTGTGCTGATCAATATTACGCGACCGGACTGGAGCACGTACACTTCATCACCCTTATCGCCTGCGAAGTAAACGATCGAGCCGCCGTTGTAACTTCTAGCTATGGGCATGTATTACCGCCAAATCCAAATCAACCTCACCAACCGGGAACGAAATCAAGGTTTGTTCGCCCCGTAGCCCTTTGAATCGTTTCCCTTAATTTCTTCACCCCTTTTTGAACAATTTTTTGCGCATTTCCAATCTGGAGTTTTTCAAAATGAATGCCAGAGGATACAAAGAGGGCTTCAAGATCGGCACTTCCAAAAACAGGCACACCGCTCTTAACAATCAAATAGATGTCTACCGGGCTACATTGCATCCATTCGGCCGGATCAGCACGATCCAACACGATAAAATCCGCGTCGCTGCCTGGCTTCAAATTGCCCTTGGAAGGCCAGCGAAATGCGCGCGCAGGATTGGTGGTAATCATGGACAAAAGCGTAGCCGAGTCCACGTCATTTCCTGTTTGTTCTTTGTAGACTTTAGCCGCGGTTTTGACCTCATCGAGCATGTGTCTGGAACCGGTTACTGCCGCATCCGTTCCAAGGGATACATTGATGCCGCGTGCCAGGAAATCTGATATAATAACTGTGCGATTGTAAACTGCAAGATTGGCCGACGGACACCAGACGAAATGCGCTCCCGCATCAGCGATCTTATCCAGGTCTTCTGGACTGAGCGACAGGCCATGCACAAGCACGGTGTGATCTGAGAGGCAGCCAGCTTTGTCTAATACCTGTAGCGAGAGCACGCTTTCTGGATCAAATCCTTCTGCGATGTGTGTGATGTAAGGCAGGTCTTGATTGTTCGCACGGGCATGCTCGGCTTTCATCCCTTCGCCCCAGCCAAGGGAATACGAACAGATGCTGTGAGAAATTCCAAAATCAGGCAGGAGGGAAACGGGCAAGTCGTCAACGAATGGGGATCGCACGAAAGCTGGAATATGATCCACTACGGATGTAGCTCCGGAGTAAAGATTCTTCAGAGCGCCAACTTCGTATAACGACGTAGGTTCGATGAGCATGCGCTCGCGGAATACTTCGGAGCGTTTGAGATCGTTGTCGAATGATAGCCAGTTTAGATGTGGCCAGTTTTCACCGCGCACACCAGGGAAGCTTGCAATCAGTGTATCGTGTCCGTTTATGAAGCCAGGCAGCACTGTAAGGCCATGAAGGTTGAGCGTAATGAGATCACTTCGTTCGTCGCCTGGACCAAGGACTTCTTCTATTTCGCCATTTGAAACGAGCAAACCGGCCAGCTTGCGCGGACCATCAGCCAGAACGATCGTACCGTTCGTTATCTGCCATTCCCTGGACATAGTGCTTTATTTTCGGTTTGTTGAGGGGCTGTTCGATAGGGGCGAGCCAGCTTTTGGGAGCAAAGTTTGACGAAGTCTTACGCGCCTTCGAGTTCGAAATCACCCGTGTTCACTTTGCGGGGGCCAATCTTAAACACGCACCGCCCGTCGCCAGATTGGAATCTTTCGATCCTGCTGACATCCAGACCCAGAAGTTGCCGCAAAGTGTTCACAGTGATACTGCAGATGGCGGGTTCACGCATAGCAACGTTCAGAAAAGGGCAGTTGTCTTCGATTACCAGGAATTCAGAGCCATTGCGCTGAATTCGAATATGCGGATCGTCTGTGGCGTAGATGTCCTTGAGTTTCTCAAGCTTTTCGCGAAGGTCAAGGTTGCCCAGTCTGGGTTTCCAGGACGCAACCTTTGCTTCAGCAACGTCTGCCAGGAGTTTAGTAAGCTGTGGTTTCCCCAATTTTCGTCGTGTGGCCTCGATCAGTTGTAGAGCAAGGTTGTCGTAGTTCTTTGGGAATTCGTTCTCTCCCGTTTCTGTGATTGAATATCTTGCTGCTGGCCTGCCTGTAGATGCAGAGCGATCGGCGGAGCGCTCGATCAGGCCTGCCTTCTCAAGGCCGATGAGCTGCTTGCGAATCCCTTCTTTGGTTACTTTGAAATGTTTGGCCAGCTCTTCAGAGGAAGAGCTGCGCATTGATTTGATGTGCAACAGAATCCCTGACCGGAGATCATTGACCCCTGTATCGTTTGAATCTTTCTTCTTCACGGCCATGTCTCGGGTACAGATTCCATTTGCGTATTGTTAGCACAAATGGAATCCATATTTCGCGGTTCAATTCATCCTGATGGGACAAGACGGATCGTTCATTAGCTAGGCGCGAGCCACGAGGATTGCAAGAATCACAAAAGCTGACACTGCAACCAGGGCATGGATCACGACTACGAGCGAAGGCAATGGCTTTCCGCGCAGATGAAACGAAAAAAGCACAAAGCCACCAAGAGCGGCCACGATAAATAAAACGAGCGAAATTCTGGCCAGTTCTCCGCCAGCAGCAAGACCCATTCCAAGAGCAATGATTCCAGCCGCTCCGGCTGCCCCGTGAATCAACGCCACTGGCAGTGGCAGGGATTTCCCCGTAAAATGGCGGATGGCCAGATACAGGCCGCCAAGGGCAGCGGCCGCAAAGATCAAGAGAGCGTACAACATAGTTTGTTCCTCAAGAACAGGAAAACAAGGCACGCCTGTTTGTCAAATAAAACAACTATAAAGTTGGCAAACAGTACGCCATTTCGTCCTCGGTGTCAGGCTTATTGTTCTTCTGGATTCTCGATTCGTTCAAAGATTAAGCTGGTTTGGATTCCAGGGAGCTTTCAGGAATCCAACGTTAGGCGCGTCTGGTGAGGAAACCCAGGGTAACAAGAGCCTGCCCGGCCATATAGGAGGGCCAGGTTATGAAGTGATTGGGCCCAATCGGCGCTATAAACAGATGATATGAGAAAATTGAATCATCAAACACAAAGCAAAGCATTCCAAAGAACGTGGCCCAGGCATTGGAAGATACGATACTACTAACAACAGCAAAGCTCAAGCAGAACATATAAACGATTACTGGGATTTGCATCCGCGCCGGGGCATTCCCGGAAACGATGTAGCCGTAGACAAGGGCGAAGCAGAGAAATATAGCAAGGCAAGCCTTACGCGCCGATGGAATATTAGCCCAGTTATTTCTGCGTTCTAAGAACGCGGCCCCAAACATGATATGTGCAAGCGCTGTGAATCCGAGCGCATAGAGTACGTAACCGTGTCTGTCAAAATCAAGGATTACGGCACCCAGGCTCTGCGTTAGAAGTGCAAAGAAGAGCACCAGACTTCCCCATGAACTGCGTTGTGCAAAGACAAGGCCTGCAAGAATTGCAGTGGGAATCCATTTCACAAGGAAGCTTCCCGTGGCAGGTCGTAAGATACTAAACCCAATATTTAGCCAGAAGATCAGGGCCAGTGTTCCGGCAGCAGCCAGAAGCAAACGTTGATTCTTAGAAAGGCTTTGCGTGAGCATTTTTGTTCCCAGGTGCGAGTATTCAATTTTTCTTATTGCGGGTTTCGCAATGCAAGTTTTTTTCCTGTTCACGGCACGAATATGACAAAGGCAGAATCGAGCGCAAAATCAGGTCTTACCAGTCCCGTCTACTATGTTGGCGGGTTTGCAGTCTTCCTGCTTGCAATAGTTGCATTTTACTTACTTGCTCCGGCCGATTCAGCGCGCGCATCCGGGATAGAGAAAAAACGGCTGACCCTCCTGGACGGCGCATTCTGGGCCTCTGGAGAAAGCATTGAGCCTGCATTCGACGATTTGCTAGGGGAAATGAACCCATTAACCGGAAGCCAGTATACACCGGATCAAATTGAGAGAGTGCGCAAATTGTATCGACTTTTTCCGCAAAACTCATTGCTTCCACGCCCTGCAAGTGAACGTTTTAGAAAGGAAAAAGAGTTAGAACGGTTAGATCAGCTGAGCCGCCAGATAACAGCAGGAACGGCATCAGAAAATGACGTTAAGGACTTTTATGCACAGAAGTTGCGTGAAGTTCGGGACAGAATGGAGCTTGTGCAGCATGTACTAACGGAATCCTGGGAAGAAGAGGTCCTTGTATCGTATAGAAACATCTTAACCCAGGATAAGCTGCGGGAAACAGCCCTGGCCCAGGAGCAGGAAAACTCGCTTCAAATTCTCAAAAATCGTAAGCAGGGTGAGTAGCACCTAACATTGTTTGTTTGACATAAAAAAATGATCCCTTTGACTCTGGTCCTGGCGGAGCGTACGCTCGGGGGACGTCTTGAAAACACTCAAACACATACTTGCACATGCACTCATACTCGCTTCATTCGGATTCGCTCTGAATCTGGCGGCAGCACCGGCTAACGTTTACGCGCCTTTGCCGTTTCCACTGGGAGCCGTTTCCGGCCACGCAGATTATCATGTGCATCAGTTTGCTCATCTTGGATACGATGGCAGGCTGCTCTGGGGCAGTGCCGACGGTGCAGAAGCCACGGCTCTTCGCTCATGCAATGGAACCAACCATGCAGTGAGCTGGATTCCGGGCTTGATCACTGGTCTTGCTGTTTCGCCTGAACTGGGCATGCACAATTTTGGAACGCATGGAGCCAACGGTGCCTACAAGGATTGGCCACTCTGGTCTACTGTTACGCATCAGCAGGTCTGGGAAGGTTGGCTTAAAAAAGCGCATCAGGACGGACTCAATCTAATCGTAATGTCTGCGGTGAACTTCCGGTATATTTGTGGCATCATGCCGCGTGGAAATGGGTTCTATGATACATCCGGTGGAACAAAGCCCTGTGATGACATGAAGAACGTTAAGCGACAATTGGATGCAGCACGCGCATTTGCTGCTAAGAATGCGTCCTGGTATGAAATCGCACTGACTCCTGAACATGCGCGTAGAATTATTCAGGAAGGAAAGCTTGCGGTGATTCTGGCGATTGAAGCCAGTGAAATCTTTAACAACGTGAATACGGAAGCGGATCTGGATCGCGAGCTGGATACCTACTATGCTCTGGGTGTTCGTTCCATTCAACCGGTTCATGAGTTGAATAATAAATTTGGCGGAACTGCATACTTTCAAAAGATGTTTGATCTTGTGCAGGCATTTGTCAATGTTAAGTCGTTTGTAACTGCAGGTCTCGATGGTTCTGTAGACGAGTTCAAGGCAGCGTTTGACGGAATCAAAGTTGATTCCAACAAGAACAATATTCAGGGACTCACACCACTCGGCAAAGCCCTCATCCAGAAGCTGATAGATCGTAAGATGATTGTGGATGTTGCACATCTTTCCACAAAATCTCTAAACGATACGTACGCCATCTCGTCAGCTAACAAGTATTATCCGCTCCTGATGTCGCACACGCACTTCCGCCAGATGTTCAGGGGCAAGTTAGTGGATGAGAAGAAGATTCCAGTTGAAGGCGTGAAACTTGTGAAGAAGACCGGTGGAGTTATAGGGCTTCGCACTGGAAATGAAAAACAGAACACGTATGGCCGGGGAAGTGTGGCTAACAACTGCCATGGGTCTTCACGCTCATTCGCGCAGAGCTATATGCTCGGAGCCATAGGCTACGGAATTCCTCTGGGCTTTGCAAGTGATTTCAATGGATTCATTGATCAAATGCGTCCGCGCTTTTACGACTCAGGTGCAAAGTACGGCGGAAGCGCCGAGAAATGGGCCTGCGGTGAAGATACAAACGGGGAAGAACGCGAGGTATCGCGCGCGGCTCAAGGGAATCGCTCTACGTCCGGAACAGGAAGTGAGTTTGATCTGATTGGCTATGCGCACATCGGTTATACTAAGAATATAATGCAGGACCTGGGTCGTATGGGAGTTGATACTGTTATAGTTGCAAACTCTGCTGAATCGTTCTTGAAAATGTGGGATCGTGCGTATGATGCAAATCGCGCAGCCAAGAGCGACACTGTAGATTCCTCGGGCGTGATTGTTACTTCTGCAGACGACGATAAATGTCCGAGCCTGCGCGCAAAACTTGGAACGCTCAACAACAAGGTCGTTTGTAAGGCATTGCCACATTTCAGTATTAAGGACAAGAACTGCGACGGAAGTCGTTGGAATGGATTCTGTATTTGGGATGAGGGAAGCTGGTACCGGGCTCGCGAGATTAAGTAGAGAGAAAGAAAAATCAGCCACAGATGGGGCACAGATGCGCGCGGATGGGGTCCTGACGATCTGTGGTGATATGTGTCCATCTGCGGCTAGAGAAAATCCAATAGAACGTCAGAGTCGGCGATGATCATCGCCAGGTAGGTCGAGCCGCCGCAACGTGATCGAGGATTGAATCGGCATCCGCATTTCCAAGCTTGCCGCGGGTCTCAGGGCTGTGTTTCTTGTTGCCGACCCTGGCCTGGTTTACCCTACTTCAGCTGAGTGCGTGGAGCTCGTCAAGGCTAAGCCCAGCCACATTAAAGATCGATTTCAATCGAAGCGACCTGGGTCTCCATTTATCTGTGTGAATCTGCGTTCATCTGCGGCTAATCCGAGACGAATCAACGATCGCGCTAAAAAAGCCTGGACTGGCAGCCCCCGGGGAATTTTCTGTCCCCCAGGCGTAATTCAGTGGCAAATCTCAGTTCATCAAAAAAAGACATTCGTAAATCCAGACGTAGGCACGACCAGAACGCGCAGCAGCGCGCCAGGCTCCGTACGTTTGACAAGAAGATTCGCGGTCTTGTAACGGATGGAAAGTTGGATGAAGCAAGAACTGCCTTTCAGGAATACACCACGTTTCTGGACCGCGCAGGTCGCAAGAACCTGATCCATCACAAACAGGCTGATCGTAGAAAGAGCCGGATGGAAGCCCTTCTGCACAAACAGAAGAAGTCCGCGTAGTATCGCATTCTTTTGGGCGATTAGCTCAGCTGGTAGAGCGCCTGCCTTACAAGCAGGATGTCGGCAGTTCGATCCTGTCATCGCCCACATTCTATCTCATTTTATAAGAAAAAGTTGTGTGATAGGGCCTTCGCCTTAGGCCTGTCCTGTCCATGCTTAAACCAATCTTACAACGTATTTCAAAGCTTGTGCCCGAGGACGAATCGGGAATTCGATGGACCATTCGACTCAAGCTCAGCGTAATTATATCCCTCCTGGTTGGCTTGTCGCTGACCATCATCATTTTCCTGGCGTCATTCTTCTTCCGCCGTGACAACGAGACTCGGATTCAAGAAAGCAATCGGCAGCTTGCAGAGAACGTTGCCACGTCTGTTTCTGCGGAGTTTCGTTCGCGCATTCAAAACATGCGCCTTCTGTCTGAGGCTCTTGCGCAAACAGGGAATCGCGCCGGCGTGCAACGGGTACTATTTGAGAACGATCGAAGCCTTGTGATGCTTGGGCAGTACACTGTATCGGGCGACGGCCTGGAAGCAGGGCCAGCAATCATCAACGCACAGGTTCTTGGAAATGTGAAGGATCTTGGTGCAAAGCTTGTGCGCCTCTATCCTGCATTTGCAAAGGCAAAGACTGGAACGATCATTGTGAGAAATCTCAGTCCAGATACTCGTTATCCCGCAGCAGCCATTGCGTTTCCTCTTAAGCCACAGGGTGGTGAACGCATTCTGGTCGCTGTTCTTCGCATGGAAGATCTACTTTCTGTGTTTCAGACGGGTGGTATTATTAAATCCAGCCTGGTAAATGAAGAGGGAACTGTAATCGCACATGAAGATCGCGAGACGGTTCTTGCTGCAGCGTCTGTAGTCAACGTTCCAATAGTAAAGAACATGCGTGCCAGCAGTCTCAACAATGGCCTGACTCGATACGAGTATGAAGGCAAAGATTACTGGGGTGCATTTCGTAAACTGGATTTTGGCGGACTTGGAATTGTGACCTACGCGCTTGAATCAACCGTATTCGAAGCCGTCGAGCGCATTGAGCGATGGAACTTTTATTTGATGACTGCAGTCATCTGTCTGGCTGTGATTTTCGTTTTCTTTTTTGCACGCGGATTCTCAGAACCAATTCTAAATCTGGTTGGTGCGGCCCGATCCATTGAAAACGGCCAGTATGTTCTGAGTCTGCAGCCCGAGACTTCGGATGAGATTGGACTACTTACAAAATCATTTGTGGCTATGGGTCGTGGACTCCAGGAGCGCGAAAACCTTAAAGTCTCGTTTGGGCGATTTGTGAACAAAGAACTTGCACAGATGGCCATGTCCGGTGAGCTCAAGGTTGGTGGAGTTCGCAAGCAATGCACAATTTTCTTCTCTGATATTCGCGGGTTCACAAGTATTTCAGAGAAGCTTGAGCCGGAAGAAGTGGTTGAGTTTTTAAATCAGTACATGTCAGAGATGGTTAAATGCGTTCAGCAAACGCATGGCCTGGTTGATAAGTTCATTGGTGATGCGATTATGGCCGTCTGGGGAATGCTACGCCCGCATGGCAATGACGCAGAGAACGCTGTCAATAGCGCTCTGTTAATGCGCAAGCAATTGATCAAGTTTAACAAGGGTCGAGGTTCTGCAAAGCGTCCAATCGTTCGGATAGGATGCGGAATCAACACAGGTCCCGTAATTGCCGGCCAAATGGGTTCGTCTGATAAGATGGACTTCACGGTGATTGGTGATGCAGTAAATACAGCGAGTCGTGTTGAGCATTTGAACAAGACATACGGTACGGATATTCTCATCACAGAACACACATACGAGCTTGTAGAAGATCTATTCGAAGTCGAGGAAATGGATAAGGTTACTGTGCGCGGTAAGACCAAACCGGTTACTCTGTTCCTCGTCCTTGGAAAAAAAGGCGACAAAGACGCCCCTACGAACGTCAAAGAAGTGCGTAAGCTTGTGGGCATTGAATTCAGTGCATCGGCAAAGAGAGGCTGAAATGTTCAGTAGTCTTAAAGAGTATAGAATTCCGGCAATTCTAGGTGTAGCTGCTGCAATTTTTCTGTTAATGTTTGTCTGCGATTTTACTCGTCGCGCAGACATTGGTTCGCGTGAGGAAATCGGAAGCATTATCCATAAGAAGCACGGCGTGCAGCGTCGCTTTGCAGATCAGGTAGTCTGGGCGCGGATTGACCAGGGCGGAAAACTTGCCAACGCAGACAGCATTCGCACTGACGACGGATCTGAAGTCAAGATTCGCCTCAAGGACGGGACGTTGCTTACGATTGATGAAAACTCAATGATCCAGTTGGATGTTGAGAAGAATCGCATCGATTTCACAAGCGGATCGCTCCAGGTTCAATCTGGATCGAGTTCAAAGCTCACTTTGCAATCCGGAGACAATTCAGTCAAACTCACGGACGGCAACGTTGCCCTTTCCAAAACCGGCAAAGAAGATCTGAATGTAACGGTATATGAAGGAAACGCACAGGTAACGTCAGGCGGCAAGACAGAAAATCTGGGAAAGAATCAGAAAGCTGAAGTAGGCAAAGACGGCATCCAGGTCAGGGACCTTCCTGTAGTTCTTATTAAGCCCAATCCATTTCAAACGATGGCAGCCGAAGGCGATGGAACAAGTGTTGCTTTCAAATTTGAACCCGCAAAAGGAATAAGCAAGCCAACGCTTGAGATCAGTCGTGATTCTGAATTTTCTGAAAGCAAGCGCGTGAATACGCCTGGCAATGCCACCATGGACCTTACACCTGGGACCTACTACTGGCGAGTAACCGGCGAAGATGAGAAGACAAACCAGAAGGCCGTAAGCGAAACGCGTAAGATGACGATTGTGCGCGGCGATCCATTGAGACTTCAGTCACCTGCAACCGGAGAAAAAGTAGCATTTCATTCTGAGCCTCCATCCGTTCCGTTTTCCTGGACGCAGGATTCCCTGGCAGAAAGTTACAAACTTGAAATTTCGAAAGACAAAGATTTTAAAGAAGTTGTGCGGACTGTTACGACGCCAGGAAATAGCGCCACTATCGACGATCTACCTGCAGGGGTGTACCGCTGGAGAATTCAAACCAAGCCAAGTCAGCTTGAGGTTCCCGGTCGCGTAAGTAGTGCAGGCGTATTTGAAATCGTAAAATCTGATCTGGCATCGCCGGAAACTGCAAGTCCTTTCCAGAAGGAGCATTTTGCAAGCACGGTCACTAAAGAGGGAATTTTCTTTAACTGGCGTGGGAGTGGCGATATGCGTTCTTACATTCTTCAAATCTCTCCCAGCCCTGGATTTGGTTCTGCTTTCATGACGCAGAAAACAGAGAAGAACTTTGTCATGGTGCAAGGGATTCCTGACGGCCAGTACTACTGGCGCGTTAAAGGGGCTACCGGAGAGAAAGAGAGTCCGTACTCTTCTGTGCAATCGTTCACCGTTGGCGCGGCTTTCATGAAAAGTGACGTTGAAAACGTTGACAAAAATAAGATTCGTCCTGTGTTTCCTGCGCGCACAGCGGTTGATATGACGGGTAAAAAGACACTGGATTTCCGCTGGGAAGCAGTGCCGGGTGCAAGGAAATATAACTTCCGCCTATTTAAGAACAATAACGGAGCCCTGGAGCCAATCTTTGCAAGCTCGACAACTGCGCCACAGGTAACGTTAACCGACATCAAAATCCTGGACATTGGGTATTTCGCCTGGGAAGTTCAGGCAGAAGGTGGTTCTTCTCCTACAACCGGCCGTGTGGATTTTTCGATTACGCTTAATCGCTATTTGCAAAACCTCAAACCGGGTGATATTCAGTTTGTGAATCCCGATACAATTTACCGCGAAGACGAAAAATGAAGAAACTTGCGGTCATTGTCTATCTGGGTTTTCTCTTTCCGCTGATTGCTGGTACTGATGAATACATTGAATGGCGTCCGGTTCCGGGCTCATCTGGATACCAGGTTCAAGTTCGCGAAGTTGCTTCTGAGAAAGTTCTGGTAGATACGACCGTTGAGGCCACAACTCTGGATGTTGACCTTCCAATTGGCAAATTCGAACACAGGATTGCGCCGCTGAGTCCGTTTGGAAAGCCAATCGTTTGGTCCGACTGGAAAGGCCTGACCATTTTGATCGCAAAAGCTCCAACAGTAACCGATCCGCAGAAGATTGTAATCAGCGAACGTAAGCCGTTTTCAATTATTCTGGCCGGAGAGAACTTTGCGCGCGGCATAAAGGTTTTTCTAAAAGGCGATTCCACGGTGATTCCAATTACAAATCGCACGGTTTCAAAAGATGGAAAGATGCTGACGTTGCTTGTGAATCCTGAGAAGATTCCCCCGGGTGAATATAGTATTATTCTTGAGAACCCAAGGCAGAAGCTCTGGACCAGCGAGAATCTGGTTTCATTGACATATTCAAACGAAGTAGCTGTTGTCGACCCAAAGAAGGATCGGGCAGACAAGAAAAATGATCTGAAAGATCCAGGGAACTACAAAGATCAGAAGGACAAAAAATCAGAAGATTATCGCGAGTATCTAAAATCTTTGAAGATGTCCTGTCCTGGTTCTGGATTGCCTGATTTTCTGATTCGTCAGTGTTACAAGTATCACCTTGTTCTGGATTTGTCCACAGACGAAAAGGTGAGTATGTACAATTACATTCGCGCGTACCAGGGAAATCATACGGAACGTATGCGCGGTTATTCGTACTTTGATGACACATGTAGTCCCCTTGGACCGCCCATGCAGAAAATGCTTGAAGAAAGAATGGAAGAGTCTGCAAAATCCTTGGATCTGGCCGAGCGCCAGCAGATCCAACGCACGCTTGCGGCGGTACGTAGTTGTGGCCCTGCGAATCGTTAAGAATAGCCAGCTAACGGAGGACCAACGCGCGCATTTGATGCGGCGTGCCTACTCGCAAGATGAAGAAGCTTTTGGCGTTGTTCGCGAAATCCTGGCCCGAGTAGAGAAAGAAGGCATATCCGCAATCATTGAATACACAGAGAAATTTGATAAAATCCGGCTAAGCGACGTTCTTGTAAGCAGCGAAGAATGGGATGCTGCGGATTCCGTACCAGCCGATGTGCGTGAAGCCTTCAGTTTGGCTCACAAAA
This sequence comes from Spirochaetia bacterium, assembly GCA_021413825.1. Lineage (GTDB taxonomy): Bacteria > Spirochaetota > Leptospiria > Leptospirales > Leptonemataceae > JAEUSB01. Next base: position 31,687 of record JAIOPQ010000070.1, read on the forward strand.
ATATTGAAACGTTTCATAGCCTTCAACTTGAGTCCTTGCAAAATCGCGAGGCCAATGTGGGAGGCACAGCCCTCAGCTTCAGGTATCGTCCGCTTGAAACTGCAGCCATGTATGTCCCAGGTGGTAAGGCAAGTTATCCCAGTTCAGTCCTTATGGGACTTGTGCCGGCCGTGATCGCCGGAGTAAAGAATCGAATTGTGGTTACTCCTCCTGATGCGTCTGGTTCTGTGATTCCCGAAATTCTATTCTGCGCACGCCTTGCCGGAGCCACGCAGATCATCAAAGCAGGTGGAGCTCAAGGAGTGGCTGCCGCTGCATTTGGGCATCGTGCTCCTGGTCTGACAACCAGGCCCGCACAGATCCTGGTTGGTCCAGGGAATCGCTACGTGACGGCGGCCAAGGCGCTACTGGCAGCACGCGGCCTTCTTAGAACTGATATGCCTGCGGGGCCTTCCGAAGTTCTCGTAATTGCCGATCAAACAGCCCGCGCTGATTTTGTGGCCGCAGATTTGCTTTCTCAAGCTGAGCATGGTTCCGACAGTGCGGCAGTCTTGTGCTGCCTTTCCGAAGAGTTTGCGCAGGCCGTGGATCGTGAAATTGAACGTGGCTTTGTGGAACGTCCTGCGCGGCGTGAGATGAAAGAAACTAGTATTCGCCAGCACTCAGTTGCAGTCGTATTTGACAAGCTTGAAGACGCAGTTGACTTTTCAAATGAATATGCGCCGGAGCACCTGGAAATATGTACGGAGAATCCGGGGGACATTGCTAATCGCATAACGTCCGCGGGAAGTGTGTTCCTTGGACACTATGCTCCTGTGGCGCTCGGGGATTACTTCAGCGGTACAAACCATATTCTCCCCACCGGTCAGGCTGCGCAGGCCTTTTCAGGACTTGGTGTGGATACGTTTATGAAACGAATTACATTTCAACACCCTACAAAGGACAGTCTACGCGCGGCTCTAAAACCTATTCAGATCATGAGCAAGGTTGAGGGGCTGGAGTTTGAACACGGTCACTCCGTTGAGATTCGTTTTAAGGATTAGACGGGGCATTGAAATAGAACCGTAGTTCAGCTCAGATCTTCTGCGCCACGCCTTCCATGGTGTCGCCAAAGCAGAACAAATTCGCATAACGTCTAAATAGCCACTGATTCCTGAGCAATCCGCGCGCGCGCTGTGGATGATAGGACGCCGGCCAGCAATCAAGCAATTTCATAGAATAGTGCGGGAAGATCTTCTGCAGGCTGGCCGGTGAGTAGTCTGCAAAATGGTCCGTTGGGTGGGTTTTGATCCAGGCATCCGGATTGTACCGCAGGGTTGGGCCATTGCTCGATGGAATTGCAAATCCGAAAATTCCGCCGCGATTTAGCATTTTTGCGATTGTTTGAAATGCAGTCCGCTGATCGTCCATATGCTCAAGGACATAGAATGCAAACACTGCATCGTACATGGTCTCGGCGGTGGAGAAAGCTTCTGTCCTGACATCTAGCTTCAACCTATCACGGGCATATTCGCTGGCAAAGGGAGAGATTTCAATTCCACTGACCTGGTAGCCGCGCTTCCTGGCTTCATCCAGAAAAAAGCCGGTAGCGCATCCAATCTCAAATATCTTTGCGCCTGGCTTGAGGTATTTCTCGATACGATTTAGCCTGCGATTTGCCATGCTTCGCAGATTGGTTTCATCTTCCAGATATGTCTTGCCGTACTGCGCTTTGTATTCGCTTAAGAAGTAGTCCTCACCGTAGTCCAGGCTGCGGGTGTCATTTACGTAAATCACCCCTTCAGGACTTTGCATAGCACTATCTTTTAGAATGGACGTTAGGCGCGATCCCGTATGCGGACAGAACTCAGTGGCCATGCTTTTTCCGGATATACAGATCCACATCATCGACGGGGAATTGGGTGCGAATTGGCCTCACCTGGAATCTACTGGACCGGTCGTACAGGTAGCTTGTAAGCAATGGTTCCCAGCTCTTGTTCCGATCGATCAGGAAGCAGTCCACGCTGTCAAGCGTTGCAATCAGGTCATGCATGCGTTCTGGTTTGATCTTGAGTTTCCCTGGTATAAATTCAAGCACGCGCATTTCCGGCCTCTCGCGCCGGAATAGGAAGTATGGATCTGGTCGGATGCGGACGTAAACACTTTCACATTGGGCTGTAGCTTTAATTGTACTCTCAAGAAATGTTTGCGCAGTCTCTGTTGTTTTGAGAAGCCGATGGCGAATGGTATAGTAGCCGCTCAAGAAGAACATTGCACAAATCGTAATAGGAAGGGAAAATTTAGTCAATAGGTTTAGAGGAGTATCAATGAAGCGGTGAAAATCAAACGTAAGCTGCGTATGCCAGAGAATTGCCACAACCAGAATCAGAAAAACGTCACCATAAACAACATACCATCCCTCTGAAGATAGAAGCGCAAAACCACTTATGATCAAGAAACAAATTAGAATTCGAGTGGAAGGGGCGCGGAATTCTGACTTACTCCAGAATCGTTTGTGTAAGAATGCAAGGACTAAGAGAACTACAAATGAATATAACAGGCCACCAATCACCATAGCAGGCCATGAACCGTGCGAAAATCCATACTGGCTGAAATATACCTTGAGTACCCCGCCTGTTTCACCGCCAGTCAGCATGCGCAGGAAACTTTCTTTGCGCACAAGTTGAGGAATAAATTGTTCTTTGAAAAGGTCCAGGTTCCCCAGAATGTAAAGCCCCCAAGGAGCAAATCCTATTATTGTTCCGATTGCAGCCAGTATGAGTTCTTTCCAGTTTGGAAATAATAGCACAAATAGTATGGGTACTGCTATGACTGCAAATGGATGCGATGTTCCGGCCAACCCGGCTGCAATTCCTGCGAGGAAAACACCGAGCCAGCGCGATCGATTGCGCGAATCCGGGAAGGGCTCCTTTATTGAAGGCGTATCAGCTGATGCGCGTACCAGCAGATAGACCGAGGTGAGTAGAAGCAGCAGAGTCAGTATGTCCATCCGAATCGTGTTTGCTGCGCGCTGAAACACCGGATCCAGGGCCAGTGCAAACGTTGCTACAGCAGCAGCAAACGGTGCAGTTAGACGACGAGTTAGTAAGAAGAATATACAAAGGGTTCCAGCGCCCAGCAGGAGCGAGAATGTTCGCCCGGCCAGTTGCGATTCCCCCGTGAAAGCATAAACTCCAGAAAGCAGCACCATGTAAAGTGGGCCATTCCACAGTGTGGCACGATCCATTCCATGGATCAAACCGGAGAGCACGCGTGTTGAAAATACTCTGCCTTCCGCGAGTTCAAGAGCCGGGGAAGAGAACAATGCCTCATCGGGCCAAGTGAAAGGAAGAATGGAATAGTTTATGCGAACAAGAATCACGAGCACAAAAATGCTCAGTGCAAGGAGGAGTTTACTTGAGTGCTGCGATGCCTTCGTCCTCTGCTTCATAAACAGGAAAGATATTTCCCAGCTCCACTACTTCCAGAAGTTTCTTGATGGAAGGTGAAATTTCGCAGAGTGCCAGTTTGCGGTTCAGGGCTTTAGCGGCCCGGGACGCACCCAGAACTGAGCTGATGCCGGAGGAGGACATATACGTAACGTCGTTCAGGTTTAGCAGCAGATTACCCTTTGTAGTATCAAGGATGTTGCCCAGCTTCTTCTCCAGGCCCTCTGAGCCAGTAATATCCAGTCTGCCGGAGATCCGGATCACCGTAACACCGTGGACTTCCAATTTTGTAATTTCCATAGCGTCACTGCCAGGATCAGGTTTGGCGATGCCACTGACGAGCCTTTTTAAGGGTCGATTTTGTCCGATTGTCCGGGTTTACCCAGCCAGGGCGCCCAGACACTCTTCCATCCGTCGCTCCAAACATACCAACGGTCCCGGCGGTCACGGTTAGTCTCAAGCTCCTGGTTAACCGTTTCGCAGACGTCAGCCAGTTCAGAACGGTAGTTCTGGATACGATCCCAGATCTGGTCCATGTCGCTATTATCGACCGGAGGGTCAGGTTTCGGGAGCGTCTTTTGATTCGAATCGGCGGATCAATTCTTCCGGATTTCTGAGGCTGCTTGTGATCCAGCGAAACTCCACGTCGTCCAACTCCTCCGAACTCAATGGTGGGAGATCCTCCTGGCCGAGGTTGAAGATGAGAAGGGCAGCACTGACAGATAGATTGAAGCTTTCAGCGAACCCGCGCATAGGGATGGTGAGAAGTGCGTCGCTATTATTGCGCGCGTATGACGAAAGCCCATCGCGCTCTGAGCCCATTACGATTGCCGTTTTTGATCTTTTTTGAAAGTCGCCCAGGTACACGGAGCGTGCATTGGGTGGCGATGCTGCCGCGATAAAGTAACCCTGTGCTCGAAGGGCTGTAAAGCAGGACTCTGTATTTTGGTAATAAACTAGATCAAGCCATTTGCCCGAACCCATTGCAACGGCCTCGTTTAAATGGAAACGATGCCTGTCCTGAATTACGTGAACCGTTTGCACGCCCATTGCATCACAACTGCGTAGAACGGCGCTTGCATTATGCGGATCATAAATATCTTCGAGCACTACCGTTAGATGATTGGTACGACGCGCAAGGACCTCTTTAATGCGCGCAATCCTGTCCGGAGTCAGGAAGGTGGAAAGAAATTCCATTAGCTCTGCGCGCTGCCCCATAAGTCGATTCTTCGCCGCTCCGTTCAAATGCAACAACGATAAAACGGTTGCAGAATAGAGCCGAACCCCGAGGATAAGATTATGCGGGTTAAAATCTCAGAAATTAAGGTCGGCAATCGAATCCGGGTCAATCCTGGCGATCTTACTGCACTACGGGATTCAATGCGCCGCCTTGGCCTACTGCAGCCCATTCTGATAGACTCGCGTTACAATCTAATTGCGGGTTTTCGCAGATTAGAAACAGCAAAGATGCTGGGCTGGGAATCCATAGAAGCTCGTCTGATTGACACTCGTGATAAAAAAGAAAGACTCCTGATTGAAGCAGAAGAGAATACTACGCGTAGAGATTTTTCTCCCGATGAAATGGGTCGTGTGGACAAGTTACTTCTTCGTTACAGTAAGAAGGGATTTTTCTGGAAGATCATCGCATGGTTTATGGACATGGTAGAATGGATTTTCCGTCGCCGCTAAACGGCACGCTCAAGCTCCTTGAAGGGCAAGCATTCCGCATGCGCCGCCAACGTTACGGCCAGGTGAACCTCGGTTAAACGCCAGTACTCCAGCTCGTC
>JAIOPQ010000050.1 GCA_021413825.1 Spirochaetia bacterium
GGAGCAAAACACCTGGCTCCCGCTTGCAGCTATGGGTGGTGCGCTTGGTATCTTTCTAATTCTCTATTTTATTTCGCAGAAATCGATTCAGGGCCTGGGTTTTGGCGATATCCCGCTTGCGGGAGCCGTTTCGCTTTTCACGGGATTTCCTGACTGCATGCCGGTATTTGTTCTGGCCGCTTCCGGATCTATTGTCTATTCAATTGTAATCAAACGATCGCGCGAAGCTGCAGCCCCATTTGGGGCCTGTCTGGGGCTTGCAACCATGGCTGTGCTGCCAATCGGTGTGCTGTATAGACTTTATGCTGCGCCGTAAACGTAGTTGAGTCGCATATAAACGCCAGGATTGTCAGCGATATAGGCTATCAGACGTGTACGATCAATTGCATACACATCCAAATCCGTTTGCGACTTGAAAGTTAGATTTGATGGAGACTCTTTCTGCAAACTGTACAGCTCACCGATGAAGTCACCACGACCAAGCTTTTCAATTACGCGGCCATTTGAGATTACATCCACCGAACCCTGCTTCACGATGTAGGCCTCGTAGAAGTTCCGGCCTTGCTCAATCAGGTAGGAGCCGGAACGAAAGTTACGGCGATCCATAATTAGTTCGAGCTGGGTTTTCTGTGCAGAGGTAATACCGCTGAGCAACCTGGACTGGCTGAGAACTTCCCAGGTTCCGGTTTTCCGAATCTCGTTTAGACGCGCGAACTTGTCCATTAGATCCGATCCCTTGATAAAATTCAGGAACCGTGATTTCTCAATTGTAAGTGCAATCACGTCTGTTTCAGCAATGACGTCAGCCGATCTTGGTTTATCCAGAATGAGGGACGCTTCGCCAAAATATTCATACGATCCATATCGTTTGAATGTTCCGTTTAGCTCGTCTTCATCCTGCTCCATTCCTTCAACTTTTACGTTTCCGGATTGAATGATATAGAACTTATCGCCTGGCGTGTCTTTGCGAATGATGTACTCACCACGCTTGAAATGTTCTTCTTCTACAAGAGTTAGAAATTCCTTGGATTTAGAAATTGGGAATCCGCGGAATATGTCAATGTTTGAAAGTACGTCAAGGAGCCTGTAGGCTTCTTCATGCTTGGGTGGAGTAATGGAAGGGTATACAGTGTTCTCCATACCAAACGTTGCCAGAGTAAGACTTGTGCCTTTGGGCATGTCCTTCTTTGCAATGTGGTATACGGTAATCTTCTTTTGAATTTCTTCTGGCAATGTTTTCAAATAATCCACCCGAGTATGAAGCGGAGGGATTCCGGCCTCATGGTAGATGATTGAGTGATGCCAGGAGAAGTTCAATAGATCACGGTAGCGAGTTTCAGTTAGAATTCCCTTCTCGTACATTTCCTTGAACTTATCCGGATCATTGAGGTGATCTGAAGAGTATACAAAGGAAGAATCCTGGAATGTGAATTCAAAGCTAAGACTTGGAATTGAATGCAGTGCGTAGCTGAAACGGAATTCAGCACCATCGATCATATAACTCTTGCCTACGATTACTGGAACAAATTCAAACAGAGTGAATAGCTCTTTGACCGGGATTTGAGTCAATGCATGATACTTATTAATGAACGAGTGCATCACAGTCTCTGTGGAGTAAATTGTGATTTTGCCCTCTTCTAGAATCTTCTGGAAGGTGCCCGCATCATGATCAGCATGCGTGTGGGTAAGTATAATTGTGTTGATCAGTTTAGGATTTACGTTTGATTTTCTCAGCCATTCCGTTGAGTTCACTGGCGGATCCACCATAATACCCTGGTGATTGATCCACAGCAAGAATCCGCTTGTGTTATCCTCGGTGTCGAATCCGTGCGATGGGCCAAGACACGTAATTCCAAGGAGTGGCGGACGGTAGGGTTCGGGTAAGCGCTCCCCTGTGTCGTAGATGATGTTAAAACCAACTTCACCTGGAACTTCCAGAGTCTTATTCCAGTCTTCATCGTGCAGGATGAAGTTGCCATCGTCCTTCTTTGTGATAACAACGTTATTCACTCTTACGCGGTTATCCTTGAAGATTACAAAACGGACCAGATCTTCCAGGGTCCGATTGCCCCGGAAGTAATCCATTTCCGCTTTCATCGCGGGATATCCGAATGTATGCTCACCCTGAACATACTCAGAACGCAGATCCACTACCTCGGGACCAAACACAGCCTCATTCAGTACGACCAGGAGTTGGGCGCGCTGCTCTTCTGTGCAGACTACGTAGGTCTTCTTCTGTCTGAGGAAATGATTGTAGTAGATTGGGAACTCCAGCTCAGCGACTGAGATTCCTTTTGTGACATGAAAGAACTTGTTGGGAAGAACAAAGACTTGCGGTGTGCTGCGTGGCAAGAACATGGTGTCCTTGATTGTTTCCGGCGGCGAACCCACCTGTATATATCCAGCCGATGTCTCGGTTACGTAACCGCCCCGGGGTAAAGTTGTGAAGGGCTCGGTTAGCTCAATCTTAGCCATGCTATTTTTTTCTCAAAGGGAACAACGACAAAGGACCCGGCCTATATTTAAGAGGCTCAGATTCCTTATCAATCCAAAAATGTTTCTCTGTATCCTTATCGTCACACTGGCCTGTGGAAGTGACTCAAGGGAAATACGTATCGCTGCGACTGTAACGGTTGTAGACGGCCACGATCACTTCGTTTCTATCACCTACAGGTTGTTACAATCTGGCATTCGAACGTTTTCTTTAGAGGAGCGCGCAGGACATAGCCACACAGTCACGCTTACAGAGAATCAGGCCGCTTTGTTGAATCTTGGACTACCCGTTGTGGCGGAATCTTCGCTTTCCGCCGGGCATATGCATTCGGTCACCCTGCAGTTGCAGGAGTGACCGAGGCCAACTAACCCACGTGTTTGTTGATAAAATTCTTGAGCTGTGGTTTTGGCAGCAGACCAACCACGCGATCGATTGGCTGTCCGTTTTTGTAGAGGACAAGGGTTGGTATGGCTGTAATGCCCAGAGTCTGAGCAATTCCTTGATTTTCGTCTACGTTGACTTTTCCGAATTTGACGTTTGGCATTTCACCTGCAAGTTCTTCTACAATCGGAGCAACCATGCGACATGGACCACACCATTCTGCCCAGAAGTCAACGAGCACGAGGCCCTCTTTGGTATCCTGGGAAAAGGATTCGTCTTTCATTACTGCAACTGACATGATTTCCTCCGACCTTGCATTGCAAACGGTCTACTTCCATAGATCAGAAAAACCAGGGCCGCGCAAACTACTTTTTTGTCTTTTTGTCCTTTTTCTCGGCCATGAGCGCCTCAATTTTCTCATTGACTGAGTCAAGCGACGTTGTTATCTTCTCGAGCTCCGCTCTGTTGTTGGTCAGTACATGGATCTTCTTAATTAGCTCAAATAGTTTACGCACGTTGTGCAGATCAGCCACGTCTTTCGTGCTGAGTTCATGCTTTGAGCGATACTCTTGCGCTGCGAACTGGCACTGCTCAACTATAAACTGTAGCAGCGCACGCCTGTCCTGATAGTGCTCTTCCATTGGATCTTTCGAGCGCTCGTACTCTTTGAAATCCATGATGTTCTTGCCCAGTACTGCGATCTTGAAATGCAATTCTGAAATCGACCAGCGCATCTTATGGCTTGGACCCATAGCCTCTTGCGTGTAGTCCGTAACTTCGCGCATCCCTTTGAGTAAGTCGAGACGCTGTTTAGGTGTCATCGCTGAAATAAGAGGAAGACGGTCTTTGTTCTCTGTGAGCGAATCGTCTATGTCTGATCCAATCACTTTCAGTAAGTCGTTTAAAGCCGCGAAAATCTCTTTGCGCGCATCTGATAAAATCTCATCTCTTCTAATGCGAAGAATGCGAAAGGACAACCTGGACATCTGAGCATGGATAGAGGCGCTCTTCAGATTCTCAATTGCGATTCGAACCTGAGCATAGGGCTGCAGGGATTTGACTTTTGTCATGCCCTTGACCATCGCAGATTCTTTCTTGATATCATCCAGGCCCTGTTTGTAGGCCTTCACCCGATCGTTATAGAGATTCTTGTATTCCTTGGAACTGCCCATGGTATTCAATATAAGTTCGGTTCAAGTAGAAGGCCAAAAAAGCCGCTCAGAACGAAAATCACTTGTTTTCGGGTGAGTTTGCAGGTTACTGGACTCAGGCGGAGGAAACCGTGAATTTATTTATCTTTAATAGCGAAATGGGCTGGTTAATCATCATAGTCGTTGCACTTCTCCTCTTTGGTGGACGCAAGATACCGCAACTGGCCAAGGATCTTGGAACAGGTATTCGTGAGTTCAGACAGGGACTTATGAATTCCTCGCAAACTACTACGCAAATGATCGAACATCAACCCCAGGCCCTTGCCCGGGAAGACCAGAGCGAACCAGCCCCAAAGAAGCGTGCTCCTAAGAAAGCGGCCAAAAAATCCAAAGCTAGAGCCTGATGGCAGCCAGGAAGAAGTCGGTCAAAGGCCCAACCAGGCCGACTGCTCCCCCTCCACCGGATGCCCCTGAGCTTGAGGAAGGCCAGGACCCGCGCGAAAAGGTTATGTCCCTTGGCGACCATCTCGAAGAGTTGCGTAGCCGGATCCTCATCTCCCTTGCGATTGTAACGGTTTGTTCTATTGCAGCAGGCTTCTTTGTAACTGAAATTCACCGATACATATCTGCCCCGTACCATTCAATTACAGGACTTAGCATGACTCTTGGGAGCGCCATGGATGCGCTCAATACAATGATCATACTTTCGATTGCCATCGGCCTAACGATTGGACTTCCACTTGTATTCTTTGTCCTATTCGAGTTCATTACCCCGGCCCTTGAACGTAAAACCGCGTTCCTTGCTCGGTTAAGTGTGGCTGTGTCCTGCCTGCTTTTCTGGAGCGGCGTGGCTTTTTGCTGGTTCTACATCTTCCCAATATCTGTTCAAATGATGTTCAAGTTCCTCCTGCCGCCCAACACGCAGGCGTTGATTAGCCTAGATAAATACTACAGCTTCTTCTTTATCTTACACATTGGGACGGGCGTAACGTTTCAAATTCCATTGATCATCGTGGTGCTCGGTGGACTGCGCGTCGTGACGTTTCAGATGCATGTGAAATCATGGCGCTTTGTAATCCTGGGGTTACTATTTATAGCAATGGCCGTAACACCAGGGGATCCAGTCTCGATGTTTATTGTGGCTGGTCCTTTGCTTGTTTTCTATTTGATTGCGGTTGCAATTGTATTTCTAATCGAAAAAAGCCGCGGGCGACGCGAAGCGGAGGAAGTCACCGCCGCGTAAAACATTACTTACGAAGGAGAGACCTATGGCAAAATCCAGGAAGAAAGCGAGTGCACCTAAGAAGAAAGCGACCACCGGTAAGTCAAAGTCATCGACAACAAAGCTCAACTACGTCACAAGCGCATCGCACAGCATAACACCGTTTCTTATGTTCAACGCCAGTCCACAAGACGCGGCAAAGTTCTATGTGTCCATCTTCAAGAAGAATTCCAAAATTCTGAAAGCGAATCCCATGCAGGCCGATTTCGTTCTGAACGGCCAGAAGTTCCATTCCTACAATGGCGGGCCTCAGTTTCAATTCAACTGGGGTGTTTCGTTCATGATCAGCGTGGAAACGCAGAAAGAAATCGACTACTACTGGAATGCACTCCTTGCGGATGGCGGCAAGGAACTCATGTGCGGCTGGGTTCAGGATAAATTCGGGCTGTGCTGGCAGGTAACGCCCAAAATTCTATTGCAGCTCATCTCAGATAAGGATCCCACCAAAGCGGACCGTGCAACCCAGGCAATGCTCAAAATGAAAAAGATTGATATTGCCGTTCTGAAAGCTGCGGCAGCTGGTTAAGAACTACGTCCCAGTCGCGACCAGGCCTGGGCACATTTATCTGGAAACCTCTTGCGCGCATTCGAGCGCAACGGCGCGCCCTGAGCGGTCGACTCTCGGCATCCATCATTCTGCAGAATCGGAAAACCAGTCACGACAAGGTCAGCGCGGAATGATGATTTCGCCGAGGGTGCGATGCGAGTCCGACAGTGGAAAACGGTTGAGGAAGGGCGTTCACCACACCCAGTCGCGACCAGGCCTGGGCACATTTATCTGGAAACCTCTTGCGCGCATTCGAGCGCAACGGCGCGCCCTGAGCGTCCGCAACAGCGGGCGAAGGCGAAGCGTGTGAGATGCTTTCCAGCAATAGAGGCCATGGCCGCCGGAGAGACTCAGGCCAGTTTTTCTTTCTTCTTCTCTTGAACCGGACGTGGTGCGTTTTCTTTCTTTAGCATCAGAACTGGCTCTTCGCCGGATTCAATTGTACCGGGAGTGATTACAACCTGCTCTACGTCGTCGCGTGACGGGATATCATACATCAAGTCCATCATCTGATGTTCTACTATACTGCGAAGGCCACGTGCGCCGGCCTCGCGTTTGATAGCCAGTTCAGCAATCCGAGTGATTGCTTCATCCGTGATCTTGAGCTTAACACCTTCTATTTCAAAGATGCGCTGGTATTGCTTCAGGAGTGAATTCTTGGGTTCCGTGAAAATACGACGCAGCGTCTCAACGTCTAGATCCTGGAGTGTAGCGATAATTGGAAGGCGCCCTACAAACTCCGGAATCAAACCAAACTTCATCAGATCGTCTGGAAGAACCTGGCCCATGATTTCGCTTTTGGCTGCTTTCCCATTGTTTCTGGATTTCTCATCATCGCGATCGCGATTAAAGCCAATTGTGCGGCTTCCAAGACGGCGCTCTACAATCTTTTCCAGGCCAACGAATGCACCACCGCAGATAAACAGAATATTCCTGGTATCCAGTGTGATGAAATCTTGATGCGGATGCTTGCGACCACCCTGCGGAGGAACATTAGCAACTGTGCCTTCCAGAATTTTCAGAAGCGCTTGTTGCACACCTTCGCCGGAGACGTCCCGCGTTATAGAGGGGTTATCCCCTTTGCGAGAAATCTTGTCGATCTCATCAATGTAAATAATTCCAATCTCTGCGCGCTTAACGTCATTCTCAGCGTTCTGAATGAGTCTAAGTAGAATGTTCTCTACGTCTTCACCTACATAGCCAGCTTCAGTGAGCGCCGTTGCATCTACGATTGCGAATGGAACCTTGAGCATGCGCGCGAGGGTTTGTGCAAGAAGAGTCTTGCCCGAACCAGTTGGCCCAATCAGCAGAATGTTGGACTTGTCCAGATCAACATCTGTCTTCTTTGCATTCTGCTCAATGCGTTTGTAATGATTGTATACTGCAACAGACAGTGCCTTCTTGGCTCCGTCCTGACCGATTACATATTGATCCAGGATTTTCTTGATTTCAGATGGTCTTGGAAGCTCAGCGCCAGTTGCAGCACTTACGGAACGATCGGTCTCACCTTCCTCCGCAATAATCTCATTGCAAAGCTCAATACATTCATCGCAGATGTAGACGCCAGGACCGGCGACCAGTCGCTTGACCGAATCCTGTTCCTTACCGCAAAACGAACAATGCAAGCGTTCTCTGTCGGCTGTCTTCTTTTTCATATCCCGGATTAGGATTCCTGCCTGCCCGGTTTGGGCAAGCAAAGTTCGCTACTTTTTGTCTCCAACGACCTCGCGGGTCGATTCGATTACCGTATCGATGATGCCATAGGCGCGCGCATCCTGCGCTGTCATATTAGTTACACGATCCGTATCTTTCTCAATCTGTTCGAGGGGTTTTCCTGTATGCTTCGCATAGATTTCATTCAGGCGATCTTTTACAGCGAGGATTTCTTTTGCCTGAATTTCAATGTCGCGTGATTGGCCCGTAACGCCGCCAAGCGGCTGATGGATCATGATGCGCGAATTTGGCAGAGCAGAACGCTTGCCAGGGGTTCCCGCAGCGAGGAGCACAGAAGCTATGTTGGCTGCCTGGCCTATGCACAATGTCCGAATATTTGGCCTGATGTACTGCATGGTGTCATAGATGGCAAGGCCACTTGTGATATATCCGCCAGGGGAGTTAATGTAGATGTAAACGTCTTTTTCTGGATCCTCCGCTTCGAGGAACAGAAGCTGAGCAATTACGATATTCGCATAGGTATCATCAATCTGGTGCCCAAGAAAAATGATTCTATCTTTCAGTAGTCGCGAGAAGATGTCGTAGTGGCGTTCGCCCCTGGGTGTTTGTTCAATTACATTTGGTATGATCATGGAATGCTCTCCCTAACACAAACGAAACGGTGCCCGTTCGTCAAGCCAATCAGTCTATATTTTCAGAATTAAGGGCGCTCAGGCTGATCTTTGCGCCAGTTTTAATATCGGCATTTTCGTGAATCCAGTCGAAGGTCTTCCGGAATAGAACCATTCCCTCCAGCTCTTCCACGAATTTTTCATTGGAAAGGAGTTGCTGCTTGAGTTCGTCACCCAGGCTGCCAAAGCGTTCCTCCGCTGCAGCCAGAATGTCTGCCTCTTCAACCTTGATCGATTCCTTCTTTGCAATCTCTTCCAGGATCAGCCGCTTCTTAACGGATGTCTTTGCAGTTTCTTCCAGCTCCTTTTTGAGCTCTTCTTCTGGTTTGCCCATGAGCTTTGCCAGTTCTTCCAGGCTCATATCCTTGCGGTTGATCTTTCTTGCAATTTGACGGACACGTTCTTTGACTTCCAGCTCTACGAGCGACATTGGCATTTCTGATTTTGTGTCAGCAGCAATCTGATCGAGCAGGATCTTCATGGCGCGCTCTTTCAAAACACCTTCGGCGTTCTTGTTCAGGGTATTTCGAATATGATCCTTTAGCTGGCCTACATTTTCAAAGTGAGATACTTCTTTTACAAAATCGTCATTGAGTTCTGGTAGAATTGCAGCCTGCACCACTTCGAGTTTGACAGCAACGGCCACATTCTTTCCTGCAAATTTCTCATCCGGGAAGCTCTCTTCCATTTGCTGTTCGTAGGTTTTTGATTCGCCCGCTTTCATTCCAATCAATTGCTCAACTAGACCTGGAAACGGTGAAGGCTCAGTAAGCTGGATTTTGTATTCCTTGTTTGAGTAGAGTTTCTTCTTTGAATCTACATGACGAATTTCAATGTCCATTGTAACGAAATCAGCCATGACAGCAGAGTCATCCTTGCTCTGCATGATTGAATTCTCTTTGCGGAGGCGCTCTGATTCGCTGGTAACGTCTTCTTCAGTTATATCTGCAACGTCTTGCGTTGCTTTCACTTTCTTATATTTGCCTAGCTTTACTTCAGGATACGTATCAAACGTTCCTTTGTAGGTTGCGCCCTGCTTGCGATCGAACTGTTCTACTTCAAACGAAGGAACACTGATTGGAGGTGGTTTGATTTCGCTTAGCAGTTTTTCCATGCTCTCTGCAACAAGAATCTGAGCCGCATCACCAGCCACAGCATCCCCTAGTTCGCGTTCCAGAACCTCAAGAGGAACCTTGCCCTTGCGAAAGCCAGGAATGCGAACTTTGGCTGACGCTTTCTCATACGCCTTTGCGTACGCATCGATTACTTCCTGGGCCGTGTTTTTTAAGATGATCTGAACGGAAGCGTTGTCCAGGCGTTTAGTTTTATATTCCAGAGTCGTCGCCCCAACCGTTGATTTTCAAATATAAGCGGGAAACGGGATTTGAACCCGCGACCCCCTCCTTGGCAAGGAGGTGCTCTACCGCTGAGCTATTCCCGCGTTGTTTCTGCGAGCGAAGGGACTTGAACCCCCACACCTTTCGGCACCAGATCCTAAGTCTGGCGTGTCTACCAATTCCACCACGCTCGCTCTCAGGTTCTGACCTGGCAGACATAAAACTTACAGGCGACCCTGGTGTCAAGAGAATCCAGAATTGGCGGGCAATGTTTCTGCCGGATCCGAAATCGACCCCGCAATTGCCCCCACCGAACCCGGTGCGGGTGCCTAGCGCTCTTTATGATACATGCGCAGCGCTATGGGCGCAAAGATCAGCGTCAAAACAATCGAAGCACCCACGACCCAGATCACATCAGACCAGACCTGCTGACCGTGCATCAGTCCCCGCGATGCAGACGAAAGGTGCGTAACGGGGTTGTTGCTGACCACCAGTTGTAACCAGGCGGGCATCGTGCCTAGCTCCACAAAAATGTTACTGGCAAAAGTCATTGGCATAAGGAAAAGGAAGCTCGTAGTCATGACCGATTCTGGTGTCTTCACTTTCATTCCAATGATAATCCAGATCCAGGAAACCGCAAACGCAAAGAGCAGTACAAGTAAGAGCGCAGATATTACTCCCAGCGGTCCACCCTGCGGCCTGAAGCCCAGGATCAAGCCCACGGTCAGAATTACGAGCGACGCGACCGTGTAGCGGAACAGATCGCCCAGCAGCGCTCCCATGATGGGAGCTGGTTGCCACATGGGCAAAGAACGAAACCGGTCAAACAGTCCCTTCTGGATATCTGTGTTCAATCCTACTCCCGTATAGACGGTAATAAATAGGATCGTTTGAACAAGGACACCTGGCAAAAGAAACTGAATGTACTGTGTGGGTGTTCCGGCCAGCGCACCACCAAATATGAAAGTGAACAAGAGTGTAAACATCACGGGCATAATAGTTACATCAAACAATTGAAATGGCACGTGTTTGATTTTGAGCATGGCACGCCAGCCCAGGGTGACTACGGCAGCAATTGCAGTCGGTGGTTTTGGTCGGCTTCGATTCTTTAGAAAATTTACATTCATCGTTGGACTGGGCATTGAATCCTGGCTCATGATTGCACCTCCCCGTCTTCGCTCTTATTATCAGCCAGATGACCGGTGAGCGCAAAAAATACATCGTCCATGCTTGGCTGTCCAGTTGCAAATTCAGCCAGGCGAATTCCGTCTCCGGAAAGCGTCTGGAATATCTCAGGAATCTGCGCCTCGCGCGCAATATTTGCGACAAAGGAGAGCGGGTCGTTGCCTGGAAGAATTTCAAGCGCCATCGATTGAGTAAGCTTTGTTTCAGCAGCAGCGCGGTCCTCTGCATTGTAGAGCCTAACTCGCAGTGTGCTTGCACCCACGGACGATTTCAGATCCTGGCTGGTTCCTTCTGCGATGACACGTCCATGATCGATTACAGCCAGTCGATCCGCCAGACGATCCGCTTCCTCCATGTACTGTGTTGTAAGCAGGACTGTAGTTCCCTGCGCTGCTATCGCACGCACGATATCCCAGACCTGACTGCGGCTACGCGGATCAAGGCCAGTAGTCGGCTCATCCAGAAATACAATCTCAGGTGTAAAGACAAGACCGGCAGCTATATCGATGCGACGACGCATTCCTCCGGAGTAGGTACGCGCCAGACGAGTAGCGGCATCGGATAAACCAAATGCGCTCAAAAGTTCGGCTGATCGAACGTTAGCCGCTTTCCATGACAGACCAAGGAGCCTTCCGATCAAAACCAGATTTTCATGCCCGGTCAACTCTTCATCCACAGAAGCATATTGTCCAGTCAGGCCAACACGCGCGCGTACGGAAGCCGCTTCGCGCACAACGTCTTGTCCCAGAACCGTCGCCTTTCCCTCGGTAGGCTTTAGCAAGGTTGCCAGTATTCGAATCGTTGTGGTCTTGCCGGCACCGTTTGGCCCAAGGAGTCCGTACACCGATCCCTGTTGAATTTTCAGGTTGATCCCGTCAAGGGCGCGCGTTTCGCCAAATTTCTTGACAAGGCCAATTGTTTCGATTGCTACCGTCATAAAATAAACTCCAGGATTGGAAAACCTCGAGGCGTTAGCTGCGTCAACTTAAATGGCGCCTAACGGGGGTGTTGATGGGGATTGGCTGGTAACGGGAAACAAGAAACCCGCAATCCATACTGCAATATGAAATAATTGAGAGTTGAACTTGTCCAGGAATGGGGCGAATGATGGGTCTCGAACCCACGACCCTCAGAACCACAATCTGATGCTCTAACCAACTGAGCTACATTCGCCGTGTCTGGTGCGCCAGGAGGGAGTTGAACCCCCGACCTACTGCTTAGAAGGCAGTTGCTCTATCCAGCTGAGCTACTGGCACTTGCTATCGGGATGATTGGATTTGAACCAACGACCCTCTGCTCCCAAAGCAGATGCGCTACCCCTGCGCTACATCCCGTAATTAACAGTAAATGACGAAAAATTCAAAATTGGCGTGGAGTCCACAAAAAAAAGAAACGGCAGCTGACTTCTGTACAATTCCTGACCGATTCTGATACTGGATGCATCCATTCTGGTCCAATCTCAACTTCTTTTCCCGCGATGAAGACGCTATTGAAAGCCGACTCAAAAGTGCACCCATGTTCCGCGATCTCTCCAATCGGGGCTTGAAGGCCATTCGAGATCTCTGTCATTTGCGCGATTATGCACCCGGGGAACATATTTTCCGTGAAGGCGAGCCAGGCGTCGGAATGTATGTAATCCTGGAAGGAACCGTAGATATCTATAAGAAGGACAAGCGTCGCGAGCGGCATTTTGCAGCCCTGGAACGCGGGGATTTCTTTGGCGAGCTTGCTTTGCTCGAAGACTTGCCTCGGACTGCTTCTGCCATGGCCCAGAGCCACTGCCGCATCATTGGATTTTTCAGACCCGATCTCCTGAGCATTCTAGAACGCAAGCCCAGGATTGGCGTTCAGATTATGCTCAACATGTCACGCCTCATTGGTGCGCGGCTGATTCACGCAAACCAGGAGCTGGATCGACTGGACCAGGAAATGAGCGCAAAGGATAAATCACGCCTGCGGAAGAAGATCTGGCATGATGACTGAAACTCCTGAAAAATCCTCCCTGGATCTGTCTGCACGAATCGTTCAGTTAATCTTCTTTGGATTGACCGGGGCTTTCTTGCTCCTGACCCTTTACGGGATCAAAGAACTCAGTATCCCGATCATAATCGCATTCCTGCTCACCCTGCTCCTGAATCCCCTTGTGGATTTTCTGGAAGGCCTGGATTGCCCGCGCATCCTTGCGACCCTGATTGTATTTCTTCTGTTTATTCTGTTTTTGTATTCAATTCTATCGCTGGTAGTTCCACTCATCCAACTTCAAGTTCAGGAGATTGTTGCCGCCTGGCCTGATATACAAAAGAAAGCAAACGTTCTTTTCGGTCGTTTCAACGAAAACGCCAAATCATCCCTTCCGGCTTTTGTAAAGCTTGAGCGACTTCGCATGGACACGTTAACTACTTTGATGGAGACTACGGCGAAGAATCAAACGCAGAGCGTGAAGGACAACCTCGGGATAATTATCAGCGATCTAGTTATCACGCCCATAATAACATTCATTTTTCTCCTCCAGGGTGAAGAGATCTACCAGCGAATCATTCGCATGGTGCCCAATCGTTATTTTGAAATGAGTCTATCGGTTGCCTACAAAGTCAAGAGCCAGATCACGGGCTATTTGCGCGGCCTTGCAGTTCAATTACTCATCAATGTTGGCCTTTTCTCTTTCGGGTTTATGGTGATTGGTTTAAACTATGGCTTTACGCTCGGCGTAGTTGCAGGATCGCTCAATTTCATCCCCTACATTGGTCCGGTAATTGGCATCATCCCTGCTCTGGCTGTTGCAGTTCAACAGGGTGGAAATACTACCGTTTTCGTTCTCATTGTGTTTGGGCTGGCGCATCTGTTCGACAACGTGTTTACGCAACCCGTGATACTTGCGCGATCGGCAGAGCTTCATCCATTGATCGCAATCCTCGCTCTAATTACCTGCGAAAGATTGTTTGGCGTGGTTGGCATGATCATAGCCATACCGTTAGCCGGCATTCTGCTTGTAACGATCGAAGTAATGTATAATTCACTGAAGTCGTTTAGAATTATTTAGAGTCATGCGCCTGCGCGAAGCTTGCGTAAAACGGAGGTTCAGGAAACAGGCTGAGCTGTGCGGAACTGGGGCATTTCGCGGAAAAGGAACTTCTTATAGTCGTCGTGAACCTTGATTATGAAATCCAGTGAGGAACAGATTCGAACAATGGTCCGAATGAATACGTAGCCTTCTTCATCTTTAATGGACCCGTCCGGATTCCTGTGTGCACGCAGCAGGGTCTTTATCTTGGAAAGGAAGAGCGCACGCACACCTGGATCATATCCGGTTTTATTGTAGCGAAACGGAGAAAGCTCCTCAATGAACCCGCGCGCATATCCGTAAAAGAATTCCGCATCTCGCTCCAGACGTTCACGCTCTGCTTCTGAAAACGTACTTAGATAATTACGAAGCAGCGTGAGGCTTGCTGCCAGTTCCAGGTTTGATGTCTTGGTTCGCGCAACTTTATAGAACTCCGACTTCAAGCTTTCATCACAGAAAAGCATCCATGTTTCAACGCTGGTTTCGACCGTGTTCAGGGTCTCCAGTTTTAACCCGGAAAGCGACATATACCGTTACGTAAACCGTGGTTCGTGAGAGTTCAATCAAAAAACGCCTGGAGGGTTAGGGGTCGGTTTTTTTTTCGAAGAATGCTTTACTGGCACTCACCCAGGCTTCAACTGTCACCGTGAAACAAATCGTACACAAAGAAACCCAGGCAGCAATTCGCTCCATCCAGGCCCGTGAGATCCTTGATTCGCGCGGCAACCCAACCGTTGAGGTAGATGTAATACTTGATGACGGCACGCTAGGCCGCGCAGCGGTCCCCTCCGGTGCTTCCACTGGACAGTATGAGGCTGTTGAGCTCCGCGATGACGACGCAAAGCGATACGGGGGCAAGGGTGTATTGAAGGCTGTTGAGAACGTTCATCGTGAAATTGCGGCGGCCCTTACCGGGAAGAATGCATTTGAGCAAGCCAATATAGATCGCATCATGATCGAGCTGGATGGAACGCCTAACAAAGCTCGTCTTGGTGCCAACGCAATCCTGGGTGTTTCCATGGCGGTAGCCAAGGCCTCAGCGGCAAGCCTTGGAGTTCCATTGTATCGCTATCTGGGTGGACCTACTGTCTCAACGCTTCCCGTTCCTATGATGAATATCATCAACGGCGGCGCGCATGCTGACAACAATGCTGATTTCCAGGAATTTATGATTCTCCCTCGCGAGTTTCCAACCTTTCGCGAAGCTCTGCGTTGCGGTGCTGAGATCTTCCACGCCCTCAAGAAAGTTCTACACGATAAGGGAATGGCTACGTCAGTCGGCGATGAGGGTGGATTTGCGCCCATGGTTGCCTCCAATCAAGACGCGATCGATCTGATCATGCAGGCAATTGACAAAGCCGGCTACAAGGCTGGAGAGAACGTATTTATCGGGCTGGATTGCGCAGCATCAGAATTTCACAAAGACGGCAAGTATATCCTGGAAGCAGAAGCGCAGAAGGAAAAATCGGCTGAACAATTGATTGAATACTACTCAGGTCTGATTGGCAAATATCCCCTGCTGTCCATTGAAGATGGACTGGACGAAAACGATTGGGGCGGGTGGAAAAAGCTCACAGACGCGCTGGGAAAAAAGGTTCAGCTTGTAGGCGATGACCTCCTCGTAACCAACACTGAAAAACTGGCACGGGCGATTCGCGAAGGCGTGGCCAACTCAATCTTGATTAAAGTAAACCAGATCGGAAGCCTTACAGAAACCCTGGCTGCTGTAGATATGGCGCGTCGCGCTGGATACACAGCTATCATCAGCCATCGTTCTGGTGAAACGGAAGATGCAACGATTGCGCACATCGCTGTGGCTACAGGCGCCTCACAGATCAAAACAGGTTCCCTCAGCCGGACCGACCGCGTTGCAAAATACAACGAACTCCTCCGCATTGAAGAGCACCTGGAAAAATCTGCCAAATACCCCGGTAAAAAGGCATTCTTCTGCCTCCCTGGCTATAGCGTCTGACTTTGATTCAGGTCAACTGCCCACCCTTCCGATGCTAAGGGTGTGAGCAGGCTGCGTATTCAATTGATCCTATCTGGAGGATTCGTCGTTTTGACCTTCCTCCTGCATGTTTTCCTTTTTAGCGACTCGGGATACTTCACCAGACAAAAGCTGGAAGATCGCCTGATGGCCATTCGTGGCCAGATGGAAGAGCTTGAAAATGAGAACGCGTTTCTCCAACAAAAGTACGGTGAACTTGAAGAAAAAGGAACAGCCCATCCAGCAGCTGAGTCCGGGGCTACCATTCTAACATTCGAATCCAGGACGCGCCCGGAAGTTCAGTTCACAGATCAGATGGAACGCAAACTCTCTGATCCAGAGATGATTTTCTTTCTTATCATGTCCTTCCTGGCCGCGTCTGCCATGATCCTGACACAGATGTTTGTTCCTGGAATTTCGCGCGACGCTCACTGAACTTTTAGCTTACTTGAGCAAAAAGTTTGACACAGCGACCCAACACAGGCCTTTGAATATATGAGCAAAACAGAAGAAAACCAGAGCGTTCAAAACGAACTGGACAGGAAGTCCCTTGAGCAACGCAAGATTTACCTCTGGGGAGCCGTTGAAGATGAATCGGCACAATATGTAGTAGAACGCA
This sequence comes from Spirochaetia bacterium, assembly GCA_021413825.1. Classification (GTDB taxonomy): domain Bacteria; phylum Spirochaetota; class Leptospiria; order Leptospirales; family Leptonemataceae; genus JAEUSB01. The sequence continues at coordinate 16,393 of JAIOPQ010000050.1, forward strand.
TGCTCTACCTCGAAGCCCAGAATCCTGGGAAAGATATCCAGCTATTTATAAACAGTCCCGGTGGTGTAATCACTTCTGGCATGGCAATCCTTGACACAATGCGAATGATTTCCTCAGACGTGTCCACAATCTGCATGGGCCTTGCAGCCAGCATGGGAGCACTCCTGCTATGCAGCGGAACCAAGGGCAAGCGATACGCATTCCCGCATGC